>NZ_JASCOZ010000047.1 GCF_029960115.1 Stenotrophomonas sp. PS02289 | reverse complement strand
TCCTCCACCCCCGCCGCGGGCGGGGGCGGGGCGGGGCGGCCCGGCCCCCCCCCCCCCCCCCCCCCCCCCCCCCGGGCTCTACGGGATCACGCGCGGTTCAATGCCTTTACGCCCAGCCTTCGTCCGCCGAAAGCTCCCGTAGCCCGTCCTGATCCAGAATCTCAACAGTATTCAGATGGGGCAGGGCGATCAGCCCCTGCTGCCGCAGCTTGGTAAACGTACGGCTCACCGTTTCCATCGTCAGCCCCAGATGGTCGGCAATATCACCACGCCCCATCGGCAGGGTCACCCTCAGCGCATTCCCGCCCAACGGGGCTTCACGCGCCGCCAGACGCAGCAGGAAATCAGCCAGCTTTTCCGCCGGCTGTAGGCGTCCCAGAGCCAGGGCGGCATCGGCGGCGGCGTCCAGCTCCTGGCAGGCGCGCTGCAGCAGCTTGCGCTCCAGGTGCGGGAAGCGGGCACGCAGGTCCTTCATCTGGCCCAGCGCCACGCGGCACACCCGGCTGTCGGCGATGGCCTCGATGTCGTAACGGTGGTGGTCGCTGCCGGTCAGGCCCAGGTAGTCGCCGGGCAGCACGAAGGCGCTGATCTGGCGACGGCCGTCTGCGAGGGTGCGCACCAGCCGCAGTGCACCGCTGGTCAAGGTATAGACATGTTGGCGCGGCTCGCCGGCACGGGCCAGGGTGGCCCCCAACGGCAGCGGTTGCGAGACCGTAACCCGTTCCAGCGCCTGCACTTCATCCGGCGACAACGCCGAGCAGACCGCCAGGTGGCGGACCGAGCAGTGCAGGCAGTCCTTCAGTGTCGAGCACCCCGGTGCGGGGTCGTCTACAGCGGAAAGTGCGGTGCCGGAGTGGGGCCGGGTCATGTCGAGCCAGTGAACGGGACCCCCTCATGATACTTCATGCGGCGGTTCAGCCGGATTACAGCCCATGGCTGGGGCCGGAAGGCCGGCTGCGGCTAGAATAGACGGTCCGCACACCCCACGTTTCGAGCAGGAGCCCCGCAAGTGATCAAGCCCCGTACGCCGCCCGGCACCCTGGAACTGCTGCCGCGCCAGCAGATCGCGTTCCAGCGCATGCTGGACGTCATCCGCCGCAACTACGAGCGGTTCGGGTTCCTGCCGGTGGAAACCCCGGTGTTCGAGCTGTCGGACGTGCTGCTGACCAAGTCCGGTGGTGAAACCGAGCGCCAGGTGTATTTCGCACAGTCCACCGGTGCGCTGGCGAATGCGGCCGAATCCGACGAGAAGAAACTGCCGGAGCTGGCGCTGCGATTCGACCTGACCGTGCCGCTGGCCCGTTACGTGGCTGAGCACGAGCACGACCTGACTTTCCCGTTCCGCCGTTACCAGATGCAGCGCGTGTACCGCGGCGAGCGCGCTCAGCGCGGTCGTTTCCGCGAGTTCTACCAGTGCGACATCGACGTGATCGGCAAGGATACGCTGAGCACCCGCTACGATGCGGAAGTGCTGGCGGTGATCCATGCGGTGTTCTCGGAGCTGCGCATCGGTGATTTCTCGGTGCAGCTGAACAACCGCAAGCTGATGCGCGGCTTCTTCGAAAGCCTGGGCGTGGCCGATGGCGAGCGTCAGCTGGCGGTGCTGCGCGAAGTGGACAAGCTGGACAAGCGTGGCGCGGACTACGTGCGCGAGACGCTGACCGGCGAGGGCTTCGACGTGCCGGCCGAGCAGGTGGAACGCATTCTGGCCTTCGTCGCGGTGCGCTCGAACGGCCACGCCGATGCGCTGGCGCAGCTGGATGCGCTGGTGGCAGACGCGGCCGCGAGCGAAACCCTGAAGGTGGGCGTGGCGGAACTGCGCGAAGTACTGGAGCTGGTGAAGGCGCTGGGCGTGCCGGAAACGGCGTACTGCCTGAACTTCTCGATTGCGCGCGGCCTGGATTACTACACCGGCACGGTGTACGAAACCACGCTGACCGACCACACGCAGATCGGCTCGATCTGCTCGGGCGGTCGTTACGAAGACCTGGCCAGCCACTACACCAAGTCCAAGCTGCCGGGCGTGGGCATTTCCATCGGCCTGAGCCGCCTGTTCTGGCAGCTGCAGGAAGCGGGTCTGATTGCCGGCATCGAAGACAGCAGCGTGCACGCGCTGGTGGCCTTGATGGACGACAACGGCCTGCCGGATTCGCTGGATCTGGCCCGCCGTCTGCGCGCCGGTGGCATCAACACCGAAGTGCAGATGGAGCCGAAGAAGATCGGCAAGCAGTTCCAGTACGCATCGAAGGCCGGCATCCGTTTCGTGGTACTGGCCGGTGAAGACGAACTGGCACGCGGCGTGGTCGCGGTGAAGGACCTGCTGCGCGAACAACAGTTCGAAGTCGCCCGCGAAGAGCTCGCCAGCGCCCTGCAGGTAGAGCTGGAGCAGACCCGCGCGATGGCGTGATGGTCTGTGTTTAACGCTTGAAACAACAACGGCACCTCACGGTGCCGTTGTTGTTTCCGGGCTTGATGGCATGGCTTGATTGCACGTGATCCGTAGAGCCGGGCTTGCCCGGCTGTTGTTGGATTCAGGCGAACAGCCCGCGCTCACGGAATCTCTGGTTTGGCGGCTCGGAATGGGCGTTCCGGGGGACGGCGTGAATCCGTCCATGGAGCCTCGATCGCCGCATCCATGCGGCTCACGCCCCCTCCAGCCCATCCCGACCCGCCATCGACAGTGCGTCGGTGGCCATCGACAATCAAAACCCGTTCACGGTGTTGGGCCGGTAGCGTCGGTCGACAGACGACGGCCGTGAAACGCCCAACGCACGGTAACGCATTCAATCCATCAAAACCGCCGGACCGGGCACCGGATGGCCCAGAGGGATTGTGATACCCGTGTGCTGCTACAAACCCGCAGCCTTCAGATGCGCTTCAAACGCGGCAACCGTTTCGCGTGAACGCGACTGGTGAGCGCGATCCAGCGGCGTCTTACCATCTGCGTTTTTTACGTGAGGGCCGGCACCCAGGCGCAGCAGTAGCTCTACCATGTCGGTATGTCCATGCCACGCGACATGGTGCAGGGGGGTATCGAGTTCCTTTACGTTCTGAACGTTTGGATTCGCGCCGGCGCGAATCAGCATCTCGACGAGCTCCGGCTTGCCCTTCCGTGAAGCGTCGTGGAGGACGCTACTGCCTGCAGCGCCGAGAACGTCAAGGCTCTGCGGGAATGTCAAAAGGTAATCGACCACGCCGGTGAAACCTCCTCTTGCCGCTGCCGAGAGGGCTGTTTCACCATCTCCGTCGTGAAATGCAGGGTTGGCACCCCACGAAATGAGTGCCTTGACCGCATCCAAGTGGCCATGCCACGCCGCGTAACGGAGGGCGGTGGACGATCTGGTGGAGAACGCGTCAATGACGCTTGCACCGTGGCGTGAATGCAATTCGAAAAGCGTTGCTGTATCGCCCGCTACAGCGGCTTCGATCCACTCGTCGGCTTCAGGGTGCTTCCGGCGGGCATCGAACTGTTTGATCTGCGCGAGAATATTGGGTTGCCGTTTGTCGTACATTCCGAATCGGAGTGCCCTGGCTTCGGGATTCAGCCACTCGCTGTCGGGGTTGCTCAAGTAGATGCCGGGTTGTGCAAGCAACATCTCAACAATGTTGTTGCATCCGCGCTGAATTGCGGAAGAAAGCGGGCTTTCGGCCCTGCGCTCGTTGGTTCCATTCACGTTGGCACCCGCATCCAACAACACCCGTACGCAGTCAGGGCTCTTGTTCTCAATAGCTGCCATCAGCGCGGTCTTGCCGGATCGCATGGAGTCTGGATGGCAGCCTGCTGCGATCAACGTCTTGACCGCGGTGGATTCTCCCCAATCTGCAAAGCGGTAAAGCATGCGCGAAGCGCCAGGCTTTCCATCGAGCGTGGTCATGCCTTCAGCGTCTTGTGCGGGGTCTCGAAGGAGTTTTGTTGCCTCCAGATTTCCCTTCAGGGCTGCGTAATAGAGTGCATTTCGTTTGTCGCCGTCGATGACGTTTTGATCGAATCCAGCCGCCACAAGCAGCTCAATCGTCTCGGTCTGGTTCTGACGTGCTGCTTCGAACCAGTGCGCTTTGAGTGTGGAGGCGTCTTTGGAGCGTGCAACGGCGACGCAGTCAGCTCGCAGGGCGGTGGACGTCTGTGCAAGTACAGCCAAGTCTTGAATGCTCAACTTCTCGAATACTGCGTGACGCATTTCGCAGGGGAGGAGGAGCAGATGGCCGTAGGGCGAGGGTTCCTTTTGAGACTCCGCAGCCATCGCTGGTGCCTGTGCAGACTGGTTCTTCACGCTGCACAGGGTCATGGCGGAGTTTGAGTGACCAATTTGATTCGGACCTTTGGCAGTTGCGTGCGAGGTGGGGCTGGAAGCGTTGGGTTGTGCGATGCGCATGGCAGCGTGATGGGCTGAATCTCTCAGCCGGCGCGTTGGGGAGGGGGCAAAATGATCCAGTGGGTCGCAAGGAGACGCTTCCCGATTTCGATCTATGGGGACATGCCGGAGCAATGGCGGTTTTGATCCGGGGTCATGCGTAACCGGGTGCTGGGGAGTTCACGGCCGTCGTCTGTCGACCGACGCTACCCGGCCGCAACGGTGCGGGGGTTTCGGTTTTCGATGGCTACCGACGGCCTGTCTGGGCGGGTCGGGGTGGGTTGGAGGGGGCGTGAGCCGCATGGATGCGGCGATCGAGGCTCCAGGGATGGATTCACGCCGTCCCCCGGAACGCCCATTCCGAGCCGCCAAGCCGGGGATGCCGCGAATTGAAGGCTGTTCGCACGAATCCAACAGCAGCCGGGCAGAGCCCGGCTCTACGTAAAGCCAGACCCCCAGATGAATCGGAAGCCAGCCAGATTTGGCAGGGGGCTCAATTTGCGCTAATGTAATAGCACGCTATTACATTGATACGATGAAAACACGCCCCGACCCCCGCCAGAAGGACCCCCAGGCTGATCTTGAGTGCCTGGCGCGGGCCTTTGCTGGCCTGACCGAACCTGAACAGGTCACTGCCTTCCTGCGCGACCTGTGTACGCCGGCCGAGCTGGAAGCCCTGGCCGACCGCTGGAAGGTCGTGCCGCTGCTGCAGCAGGGCGTGCCGTATCGCGAAATCCATGAATTGACCGGTGTCAGCGTGACCACCACCGGGCGTGTCGCCCGTTCCCTCGAGCATGGGCATCGCGGCTATGCCGCCGCCATCGCCGTCACGTCTGCCATCCCAGAATCCGAGTAGAGACCTCCCCCATGAGTGCAACCCAGAACGCCCCGGCCCGCGACCGGCTGCGTATCGCCATCCAGAAGAGCGGGCGGCTGGCCGAACCCGCCCGCAGCCTGCTCACCGCCTGCGGCCTGAGCTGGCGGCAGAGCCGCGACAAGCTGTTCTGCTATGGCGAATCGCTGCCGGTGGACCTGCTGCTGGTCCGCGACGATGACATTCCCGGCCTGATCGCCGACGGCGTCTGCGACTTCGGCATCGTCGGCCGCAACGAGCTGGACGAACAGGCCGCCGCCCGCCGCCAGATCGGCCTGCCGGACACCTACCAGGCCCTGCGTGGTCTCAACTTCGGCCAGTGCCGGCTGATGCTCGCCGTGCCCGAAGAGTGGGACTGGCAGGGCGTGCAGCAACTGGCCGGCAAGCGCATTGCCACCAGCTATCCCGCCATCCTCACCGACTGGCTCGCTGCACAGGGCGTTGACGCCCAGGTCGTCGAACTCTCCGGCTCGGTGGAGATTGCCCCGCGCCTGGGCACCGCCGACCTGATCTGCGACCTCGTCTCCAGCGGGGCCACCCTGGCCGCCAACCAGCTCAAGCCGGTGGAAACCCTGCTTGAAAGCGAAGCGGTGCTGGCCGGCCCGGTGCATACCCCCGACGATGCCCGCGCTGGCCTCATGGCCATGCTGCTGCGTCGTCTGGATGGCGTGGTCAAGCAGCAGGACAGCAAGCTGCTGATGTTCCGCGCCGCTGCTGAACGCGTGAGCGAGCTCACCCGCCTGCTGCCCGACGCCGATCCGCTGGAACAGCTGCCCGACGACGGCGGCCACCTGCGCCTGCAGACGATGTGCCACGGCGCACTCACCTGGCAGCGCCTGGAAGAACTGGAACGTGCCGGGGCCCAGGGCCTGAAGGTACTCAGCGTGGAGCGGTCGCTGGCATGAACCTTCTGCAATGGAACCAACTGGATACTGACGCCCAGGCCGACGCGCTGCAGCGGCCCGCGCAGGCGGTGGCCGCACGCACCCGTGAATCGGTCGCCGCATTGATTGCCGCCGTGCGCGAAGACGGCGACGCGGCGCTGCGCGAAATCAGCCTGCGCTTCGACGGCATTGCGCCGGAAAGCTTTGAGGTCAGCGACGAGGAGTTCGCCGCCGCCGAGCGCGCCGTGCCGGCAGAACTGCGTCAGGCGATGATCGACGCCGCCGAACGTATCCGCGTCTTCCACAAGGCCGGCATGAGCCAGGGCTATGCCGTGGAAACCGCGCCGGGTGTGCGCTGCGAACGCATGGTGCGTGCGATCGGCCGGGTTGGCCTGTACGTGCCCGCGGGCAGCGCGCCGCTGCCGTCCACTGCACTGATGCTCGGCGTGCCGGCGCAGCTGGCCGGGTGCCGCGAAGTCGTGCTGTGCACGCCGCCGCGCAAGGACGGCACGGCCGACCCGGCGGTGCTGGTCGCCGCCCGCCTGACCGGTGTGGACCGCGTGTTCAAGCTCGGTGGCGCGCAGGCGATCGCCGCCATGGCCTACGGCACCGACAGCGTGCCAGCCTGCGACAAGTTGTTCGGGCCGGGCAACAGCTACGTGACCGAAGCCAAGCAGCAGGTCGCGCAGGACGGTGCCGCCGCCATCGACATGCCGGCCGGCCCGTCGGAAGTGCTGGTGATCGCCGATGCCGGTGCCAACCCCGCATTCGTCGCGGCCGATCTGCTTTCGCAGGCCGAGCATGGCCCGGATTCCCAGGTGTTGCTGCTGACCGACGATGCAGCACTGCTGGAACGGGTGGAAGCTCAGGTGCAGACACAGCTGGCCCAGCTCTCCCGCGCGGACATCGCCACGCAGGCATTGGACAGTTCACGACTGATCCTGGTTGAGTCGCTGGTGCAGGCCTTCCAGATCAGCAACCGCTACGCGCCTGAGCACCTGATCCTGGCCCTGCGCGAACCGCGCGACTGGCTGCCGCAGGTGGAAGCGGCGGGTTCGGTGTTCTTGGGCGATTACACCCCCGAAGCGCTGGGCGACTACTGCAGCGGCACCAACCACGTGCTGCCCACCGCCGGTGCCGCGCGCGCCTATAGCGGCGTCAGTGTCTCCAGTTTCCAGAACATGATCAGCGTGCAGCAGGCCACGGTGGAGGGCATTGCCGGCATTGGTGACAGTGCACGCGTGCTGGCCCGCGCTGAAGGCCTGGACGCGCACGAGAATGCCGTGGCGCTGCGCATGGAGACGGCGGCATGAACGCCTCCTCCGTGCTTTCGCTGGTGCGCGAAGACCTGCGCGCCTTTGCGGGTTACTCCTCGGCGCGCAGCAGCGCGCTGGTGGGCGATGTGTGGCTCAACGCCAACGAGTCGGCCTGGGCCAACCCGGCCGATCCGCAGGGCAGCGCTCGCCGCTACCCGGAACCGCAGCCGGAGGCGCTGCGTGCGCGGCTGGCTTCGCTGTACGGTTGCACGCCGGAACAGCTGCTGATCGGTCGCGGGAGCGATGAAGCCATCGACCTGCTGGTGCGCGCCCTGTGCGAACCCGGCGGCGACGCGGTACTGGTGACGCCGCCGGTGTTCGGCATGTACGCGGTGTGCGCGCGTCTGCAGAATGCGCCGCTGCTGGAAGTGCCGTTGTTGGACAGCGAGAGTGGGCTGAATGCTGACATCGACGCCATCATCGCCACCGCGCTGTCGGGCAAGGCCAAGCTGGTATTCCTGTGCACGCCGTCGAATCCAGCCGGCAGCAGCATCGCCTTGTCCGAGATCGAACGGGTGGCCACCGCGCTGCGGGGCAGGGCAGTGGTGGTGGTCGACGAGGCCTACGGCGAATACGCCGAGCAGGCCTCGGCAGTCACCCTGCTGGACCGCTACGACAACCTGGCCGTGCTGCGGACGCTGTCCAAGGCGCACGCACTGGCGGCCGCCCGCATCGGTTCGCTGATCGCCGCGCCGGAACTGATCCAGTTGCTGCGTCGCTGCCAGGCCCCGTATCCGGTACCTGCACCGTGCAGTGCGCTGGCACTAGCGGCGCTGGAGCCCGCATCACTGGCCACCACCGCAGCACGGGTGGCCGAAGTAAAGGCCGAACGCGCACGTCTGCAGCAGGCGCTGCAGAATGCGCCCGGTGTGCGGCGGGTGTACGCCTCGCAGGGCAACTACCTGCTGGTTCGCTTCAACGATGCGCAGGTTGCATTTGACGCACTACTCGCCGCCGGCGTGGTGGTGCGCGACCAGCGCGCTGCGCCGCAGCTGGGCGACGCCCTGCGCATCACCGTGGGCAGCCCGGCCGAGAACGACCGTGTGCTGCAGGTACTGACTGCCGCGAGGGCCGCCGCATGACCCCCATTCTGTTCGTCGACCGCGACGGCACCCTGATTGAAGAGCCGGCCGATTTCCAGATCGACGCGTACGAGAAGATCCGCTTCGTACGCGACGTCATTCCGGCCATGCTCAAACTGCGCGACGCCGGCTACCAGTTCGTGATCGTCAGCAACCAGGACGGGCTGGGCAGCGAAGGCTACCCGCAGGCGAGCTTCGACGGTCCCAACAACCTGATGCTGCAGATTTTCGAAAGCCAGGGCATCGTGTTCCGTGACGTGCTGATCGACGGCACCTGGCCGCACGACAACGCGCCGACCCGCAAGCCGGGCATCGGCATGATGCTGCCGTACCTGCAGGACCGGAACATCGACTGGGCGCGCTCGGCCATGGTGGGCGACCGTCCGACCGACATCCAGTTCGCGCAGAACATGAACATCCGCGGCTTCCAGCTGCGCACCGAACAATTCGGCGGCGAGTGGGACTGGAACGGCATTGCCCATGATCTGGCCGACGCCCCGCGTCGCGCCACCGTGCAGCGCAATACCAAGGAAACCCGCATCCGCGTCGACGTGGATCTCGACCGCACCGCTGAGCCGAAAACCCACACCGGCCTGCCGTTCTTCGACCACATGCTCGAGCAGATCGGCAAGCACGGCGGTTTCGCGTTGAGCGTGCAGGCCGAAGGTGACCTGCACATCGACGAACACCACACCATTGAAGACACCGGGCTGGCGTTGGGTCAGGCACTGCGTGAAGCGCTGGGCGACAAGCGCGGCATCGGCCGTTACGGCTTCACCCTGCCGATGGATGAAACCCTGGCCAGCGCGGCGCTGGATTTCAGCGGCCGGCCGTACTTCGTGTTCGAAGGCGAGTTCAAGCGCGAGCGGGTGGGCGACATGCCGACCGAGCTGGTGCCGCACTTCTTCCGGTCGCTGTGTGATGCGTCCGGCTTGAACCTGCACCTGAGCGTGCACGGCGACAACGACCACCACAAGGTGGAAGCGTGCTTCAAGGCGCTGGCACGTGCGCTGCGCCAGGCGCTGCCACGCCAGGGCACCGCACTGCCCAGCACCAAGGGGGCGCTGTGACCGAGGTTGCGCTGATCGATGCGGGCGGGGCCAATCTGGGTTCGGTGCGCTACGCACTGGAGCGTCTCGGCGCGCGCGTGCAGCTGGTACGTACTGCGGCCGGGCTCGAGGGCGCGCAGCGGGTGATCCTGCCCGGTGTGGGCGCGGCCAAGCCGGCCATGCAACGCCTGCACGAGCAGGGGCTGGTGGAACCGCTGCGGCGGCTGGAAGCACCGCTGATGGGCATCTGCCTGGGCATGCAGCTGTTGTTCGAGCATTCGGAAGAGTCCGGCGTGGAAACCCTGGCGCTGATCCCCGGGACGGTGCGCAAGCTGGTGCCGGCCACCGGCATCCGCGTGCCGCACATGGGCTGGAACCGGCTGCTGCCGCTGAAGCCGTCGCTGCTGCTGAAGGACATTCCCGAGCGCGCCAGCGCGTACTTCGTGCACAGCTACGCCGCACCGTTGAACGCCCACACCGTGGCCGCCTGCGACCACGGCGGCCTGTTCACCGCGATGGTGGAGCAGGGCCGGCACTTCGGTGCTCAGTTCCATCCCGAGCGTTCCGGCGACACCGGTTCGCTGATGCTGCGCAATTTCCTTGAGGGCACTGCTGTATGAGCTTCACCGTTTACCCCGCACTGGATATCCGCGAAGGCCGCGTGGTGCGTCTGCGCCAGGGCGACTATGCGCAGGAAACCCACTACGGCGACGATCCGCTGCCGCGTGCGCAGGCCTTCGAGGCGCAGGGCGCTACCTGGATGCACCTGGTGGACCTGGATGCGGCCCGCGCCGGCGGCTACACCCTGGCCCCGCTGCTCGCTGCGATCCGCGCCAACACCGGCCTGCAGGTGCAGACCGGCGGCGGCGTGCGTGGCCGCGATGACGTCGCACGCATTCTCGATGCGGGTGCCAGTCGCGTGGTGGTCGGGTCACTGGCGGTGCGTGAGCCGGAACAGGTGATCGGCTGGCTGGGCGAGTTCGGCCCGGAGCGGATCACCATCGCGCTGGATGCCCGCCAGGACGACCAGGGGCTGTGGCAGCTGCCGGTGCACGGATGGACCGAGAACGCCGGGGTGACCCTGGATGTGCTGGCTGATCGCTACGCCGCCGCCGGGTTGCGCCACCTGCTGTGCACCGACATCGCCCGCGACGGCATGCTGGCCGGACCAAATCTCGAGCTTTACCGTCACCTCGCCGCGCGCCTGCCCGGCGTGGCCGTGCAGGCATCGGGCGGCGTGCGTGATGTCGCCGACGTGGCGGCGGCACGTGCTGCCGGCTGTGCCGGCGCGGTGCTGGGCAAGGCACTGCTGGAACAGCGCATGGACCTGGCCGAGGCACTGGCATGTTGAGCCGACGCATCATTCCCTGCCTGGACGTGCGCGATGGCCGCGTGGTCAAAGGCGTGCGCTTCCGCGATCACGTCGACATGGGCGACATCGCCGAGCTCGCCCAGCGCTATCGCGACCAGGGCGCGGACGAACTGGTGTTCTATGACATCGGCGCCAGCCCGGAAGCGCGTTCGGTGGACGTGGCCTGGATCGAGCGCATTGCCCGCCTGATCGACATTCCGTTCTGCGTCGCCGGTGGTATCGACAGCGTGGACACCGCGCGCCGGGTGCTGTTTGCCGGTGCAGACAAGATCTCCATCAACTCGCCGGCACTGGGCCGTCCCGAACTCATCACGGAGCTTGCCGATGAGTTCGGCGTGCAGTGCGTGGTGGTCGGCATCGACTCGGTGCGCGAAGCGGATGGCCAGTGGCGCGTGCGCCGCTTCACCGGCGACCCGACAAAGACCCAGGCGGTACCCGTGCGGACCCTGGACTGGGTGCAGGAGGTCCAGCGCCGGGGAGCCGGCGAGATCGTGCTCAACTGCATGGACAGCGACGGCGTGCGTCGCGGCTACGACGTGGAGCAGCTGGCCCAGGCCCGCGCGGTCTGCCAGGTGCCGTTGATCGCCTCCGGCGGTGCCGGCGAAATGCAGCACTTCGTCGACGTGTTCGACCAGGCCGACGTGGACGGGGCGCTGGCCGCCAGCGTGTTCCACAGTGGGTCCATTGCCATTCCCGCGCTGAAGCAGTTCCTGCGCGCGCAACAGATCGAGGTTCGTGATGTCTATTGAAGTGTTGCCGTCCCGGCAGTCGCTGGAGCAGCTGGACTGGTCCAAGGGCGACGGCCTGTTGCCCGTGGTGGTGCAGGACGCTGACACCCTCGCCGTGCTGATGTTGGGCTATGCCAACGCCGAGTCGCTGGCGGCCACCCTGGCCAGTGGCCAGATGACCTTCTACAGCCGCAGCAAGCAGCGCCTGTGGACCAAGGGCGAGTCGTCCGGGAATGTGCTGACCGTGCTGGCGGTGCGCGTTGACTGCGATAACGACACCCTGCTGGTGACCGCACGACCGGCCGGCCCGACCTGCCACACCGGTGCTGAAAGCTGCTTCGACAAGGCTCCGGGCAACTTCCTGGGCCGGCTGGACGCCCTGGTCCAGCAGCGCGAGCAGCAGCGCCCGGAGAAAAGCTACACCACCTCCCTGTTCGATCACGGCATTCGCCGCATCGCCCAGAAGGTAGGCGAAGAAGGGGTGGAGACCGCGCTGGCCGGCGTGGTGCAGGACGACGCCGCACTGCTGGGCGAGTCGGCCGACCTGCTGTTCCACCTGATCGTGCTGCTGCGTGCGCGTGGCCTTTCGCTGGACGACGCGGTGGCGGTACTGCAGGAACGTCACGCCCGTTGAGTCGGACCGGCGGAATTTAACGTTGGTGCAACGCGATCCGCGCGATGATGTGGGGCTTTACCATCGCCCCCTTCGATACGGACCGCTCCGATGACCTGCAAGACCGCCTGGCTGGCCTGTTTGCTGCTGATTTCTGCACCGGCCTGGGCCGCCAGCGAGGCCACCATCACCGGCAAGGTCTATCAGGAACGCGACGGCAAGCCCGGCCGGGGGCCGACCGACCCGGCACTGGCCGGCGTGCAGGTGTCCAACGGCGAAGTGATCGTGCGTACGGCGGCGGATGGCAGTTACACCCTGCCGGTGCGCGACGGCCAGACCGTGTTCGTGATCAAGCCGGATGAGTTCCGCTTCCCGGACCGCGCCGACGGCTTGCCCGGCTTCTGGCGACACTATGTGCCGCAGGGCTCGCCGAAGCTGAAGTACGACGGCATCGCCGCCACCGGCAGCAACACCCGCAACTGGGATTTCGCGCTGGAGCCGCAGAAGGACGCCGACGGCGCACGCGACGGCTTCGACATGCTGGTGTTCAGCGATTCGCAGACCGCCACCCGCCAGGAAGTGGGGTACTACCAGCGCGCCATCGTCGAGCCCATCATCGGCAAGCACAAGGCGCGCCTGGGCACCACGCTGGGCGACATCGTCAACGATGACCTCAGCCTTTACCCGGAGCTCAACAAGGCCACCGCGCAGTTGCAGGTGCCGTGGTTCCACGTGCCGGGCAACCATGACCTGGACTTCGACGCCGCCACCGACCAGCACTCGCTGGACAGTTGGCGGGCCGTGTACGGCCCTGACACCTACGCGGTGGAGGAGGGCGGGGCCAGCTTCGTGTTCCTGGACGACGTGGTCTATGACCCGAACGGCAAGCCGAAGTACATCGGCGGCCTGCGCCCGGATCAGTTCACCTTCCTGGCCAATTATCTGAAGGCACTGCCGCGTGATCGCCTGCTGGTGCTGGGCATGCACATTCCGCTGTTCGATGCCGCGCCGGGCCGGGAAACCTTCCGCCACGCCGACCGCAGCCAGCTGTTCGCGCTGCTGAAGGACTTCCCGAATGTGCTGGTGCTGAGCGGGCACAGCCACACCCAGCAGCACTACTACCACGGTGCCGCCGAGGGCTGGCAGGGTGAAAAGCCGCTGCATGAGTACAACGTCGGTGCAGCGTGCGGCGCGTTCTGGTCGGGTGTGAAGGACAGCAACGGCATTCCCGACGCCACCATGAGCGACGGCACCCCGAACGGCTATGCGGTGTTGAGTGTGAAGCCGGCTGGCGAATATGCGCTGCGCTATTACGTGGCGCGCGCGCCGGACGATTACCAGATCTCCCTGCATGCGCCCAAAGTGCTGCGCAAGGGCGCGTACCCGGCCTGGGGCGTGTACGCCAACGTGTTCATGGGCCAGGACGACACCGCCGTGGAGTACCGCGTGGACGGTGGTGCATGGCAGCCGATGAAGCGGGTGGCGCAACCTGATCCGCGTCTGCTGGTGGAGAACGTGGCCGACGACACGGCCGAAAAGCTGCGCGGTTTCGACCGCTCGCCGGAAGCCACGGCCTCACCGCACCTGTGGCGCGGTGCGCTGCCGACCGATCTGGCGGCCGGCGAGCACAAGGTGGAGGTGCGCGCAGCGCAGGCCGATGGCTCGACCGCGACCGCCAGCACCACCTACCGGTTGCAGGTCGCCAAGCCGTAACGGGCGGCGCTACGGCATCCCATACGCATGGGTACGGCGGGCATTGGTATGCAAGCGGCGATCGATCAACGAAAATCCTCCCAATGCATTACTTTCTTACCAAGGCCCGTGCGTGAGCGCTGCGACCCCGTTTCCCAATCCGGCGCTGCGTCGCTCTGTTCCTGCTGAAACCCTGATCGTCGCCGACGTCGGTGGCACTTATGCGCGTGTCGCGCTGGCCGACGTGGCACCGGGCCAAGCGCCGCGCATCAGCGCGCTGCGCCGTTACGCCTGCGCCGAACACGCCAGCCTGGCCGCGATCCTCGCTGACTTCCGCGCCAGCCTGCCGCAGGCTCCAGCGGTGGCGGTCGTCGCCATTGCCGGCGTGCTCAAGGGCGACGACCTGGTCAATACCAACCTGCCGTGGCCGGTGTCGGTGCAGTCCACGCGTCGCGATGCCCAGTTGGCGACGCTGGAACTGATCAACGATTTCGAAGCGGTGGCCTACGCCATTCCGTTCGTCGATGCGCAGGCGCGCGTGTCGCTCACACCGGACGCGCCGCAGTCGAACGGCTGGCCAGCGTTGGTGCTGGGTGCCGGCACCGGCCTGGGCGCGGCGCTGCGTTTTGAAGCGGGTTCGCGTGCGGTGCTGGCCAGCGAAGCCGGACACGCCGCGCTCGGTGCAGGCAATGCACTGGAACTGCAGGTGCTGCAGCAGTTGCTGCAACGTTGGGATCACGTGGACAACGAACGCGTGCTGTCCGGCACCGGGCTGATGAACCTCTATCCCGCGTTGTGCGCGTTGCGGGGTGCCACCGTGCAGTGGACCTCGCCGGAAGCGCTGATCAGTGCAGCGCTGGACGGCGAGGATGCGCTGGCGGTGGAAACCCTCGAGGTGTTCTGCAGCTGGTTGGGCAGCCTGGCGGGCGACCTGGCAGTCAGCTTCGGGGCACGCTCGGTGTACCTGGCCGGCGGCATTTCCGCGCATGTGGCGCGCTTCCTGCATGACGGCCGTTTCCGTGACCGCTTCCTGGCCAAGGGCGTGATGCGTCCGGTACTGGAGCAGGTGCCGGTATGGCGGGTGGAACACGGCGAGTTGGGCGTGCTCGGCGCGGCCGTGTGGTATGACGAACATCGCCGCGCAGCGGCCTGACAACAATACCCGGCCCTCCCGGGGCCGGCGCATGGCAACGGGAGAAGCACCGCGTGACTGATCGCAGAACATTTCTTCAGGCCGGTGCGCTGGCCGCCGGCGTGGCCGCATTTCCGCGCGTACAGGCCAAGGCCAGCGGTCGGGCCCGCGTCGTATCGACCTGGGATTTCGGCGTAGGGGCCAACCAGGCGGCGTGGAAGGTGCTGGGCAACGGCGGCAGCGCGCTGGACGCAGTGGAAGCCGGTGCGCGCTGGGCCGAGAGCGAGCTGTGCAATCCCACCGTAGGGCGCTGCGGCAACCCGGACCGGGATGGCGTGCTGAGCCTGGATGCCAGCATCATGAAGGGCGATGGCAGCTGCGGTTCGGTCGCCGCGTTGGTCGACATCGCGCATCCGGTCTCGGTGGCACGAAAAGTGATGGAGCAGACCCCGCACGTAATGCTGGTGGGCGAGGGCGCGCAGCAGTTCGCGATGCAGCAGGGGTTCAAGCGCGAGAAGCTGCTCACTCCCGAAGCAGAGAAGGCCTGGCGCGAATGGCTGAAGACCGCGCAGTACACACCGGAAATCAACGTCGAGCGCCGCAGTCGGCCGGGTGACAGCAGCAACCACGACACCCTGGGCATGCTGGCGGTGGATGCACAGGGTCAACTGGCCGGTGCGTGCACCACCAGCGGCATGGCCTGGAAACTGCATGGCCGTGTGGGCGACAGCCCGATCATCGGGGCAGGGCTCTACGTGGACAACGAGGTAGGTGCCGCCACCGCATCGGGTGTGGGCGAAGAGATGATCCGCAATGCGGCGTCGTTCCTGGTCGTCGAACTGATGCGCCAGGGCCGCACGCCCGCACAGGCCTGCCGCGAAGCAATCGCGCGGGTGGTGCGCAAGCGGCCGGAAGCCAGCAAGACCCTGCAGGTGTGCTTCCTGGCGCTGGGTCGCAATGGCGAGGTGGGCGCGTACGCCCTGCACCGTGGGTTTGTCTATGCAGTGTGTGACGCCGAACGCCAAGATGACCTGCGCGACGCGGCGTCGGTGTACACCACGGAGCAGACCTGAGCATGGGCCACGTGCTGGAAATCGCATCGAACTCGGTGGCCTCGGCGCTGGCTGCGCAGCGCGGCGGTGCCGACCGCATCGAGTTGTTCGATAACCTCGCCGAAGGCGGCACCACCCCGTCGTTCGGCAGCATCGCGCTGGCACGTGAGGAACTGCGGATTCCGCTGTTCGTGTTGATCCGGCCGCGCCCAGGCGACTTCCATTACGACGCGCTGGAGCGCGAGCTCATGCTGCGCGATATCCAGCAGTGCAGGGCGCTGGGGTGCGACGGCGTGGTGATCGGCGCGCTGGATGCGGACGGCAACGTCGACGTTCCGCTGTGCCGTGAACTGGTGCGGGTGGCGGGATCAATGCAGGTCACGTTCCATCGCGCGTTCGATGCTGCGCGTGATCTATCTGCGGCCCTGGAAGACGTCATCGATTTGGGCTGCCAGCGGGTATTGAGTTCCGGCGGTCAGGCGAGTGCGGAGGCTGGGGCGGATACGCTGGCAGCGCTGGTGAATCAGGCGTCGGGTCGCATCAGTGTCATGGCGGGCGCAGGGATCAAGCCTGGCAACATCGCGTCGGTCGCGCAGGCGACGGGATGCCGTGAGTTGCACGCGTCGGCCAAGGGCACGCGACGTTCGGCCATGCGTTTCCAGAATCCGGCGCTGGTGGGCTTGTCGCCCGACTGGGTCGCCACCGATGCCGACGAGGTGGCTGCGTTACGCGCGGCATTGGCCAGCATCGCGTAGAGCCGGGCTCTGCCCGACTGCCCCTCGATACATGGTCGGTGGCCATGGGAAATGCCGAAGCAACGGCGGTGTCGATCCGGGGTCATGCGTAAATGAATGTTGTCCATTTCACGGCGATCGTCTGTCGACCGATCCCACCGGGGCACCGTGCGTGGTTTGGATTTTCGATGGCCACCGATAGCCTGCTGATGGCGGTTCGGGATGGGCTGGAGGGGGCGTGAGCCGCATGGATGCGGCGACCGAGCTTACATGGGTGAAGGCGCACCGCTTGCGAGGCACTGCCTCGCGTGCGACTGAACGCCCAGCCGCCAGCGGCTGGGCCGGGCCCCGGAGGGGGACTTGCAGCGTCCCCCGGAACGCCCGTCCCGAGCCGCCAAACCAGGGATGCCGTGAACACCGGCTGTTCGCCGAGAACCAACAGCAGCCGGGCAAGCCCGGCTCTACGTACATCGTGCAATCACGCAGCGCGCGGTAATCGTGCAATCACGCAGACAAAAAAACGGCAGCCACCTGTACCAGCGCGGCTGCCGTGGAGGAACATCCCCCGCCGTGACGTGCGGCGGGGGCGAGACTCAGAACTTGTAGGTCGCGCCGAAGTACAGCTGGCGGCCGGTGTACAGGTTGGAGATCAGACGGGCGTCGGTGTCGTTGCCCAGGTGGATGCGCTGCTCCGACTTGGTCGCGTTCAACACCGAGGCGGTGAAGGTCAGCGAGTCGGTGAAGTTGTAGGCCACGTTCAGATCCAGCTGATCGTACGGCTCGCTGTACTCGGTCATGCCGGCGGTCAGACCACCCACGATTTCGCCACGACGGTTGTACGAGGCACGCGCCAGGAACTTCTCGTTCTCGTAGAACACCGTCACGTTCGCCTGGTTCTTGGCGCTGCCCACCAGCGGCGACGCACCCAGGTCCTGGCCGTCCAGCACGATCGAGGCCAGGTTGGTGTCGTTGTAGGTGTAGTTCGCCTGCACGCCCAGACCGAAGTCGAAGGTGTACTGACCGTACAGTTCCACGCCCTGCGAAACGCCGTCACGGCCGTTTGCTTCGGTCTCGTAGTCCTGCACCGTCACCATCTGGCCGCCCACTTCCATCTGCAGGTCGCGCACCACCGGCACCGTGAAGTTGTTCACTTCCTTGCGGAACAGGCCGATACCCGCCACCGCGCCCGGCTTGAAGTACCACTCCAGGCCGATGTCGTACTGGTTCGCTTCGAACGGTTCCAGGTTCTTGTTGCTGCCGTGGCCCGCCCAGCCTTCCTCCGGCGCACCACCCGCCACGCGGCGGTCATTCACGTATTCGGCGCTGTAGTAGCTCAGCGCACCCGGGGCCGCGATGCTGGTGTAGCTCGGACGTGCGATCACCTTCGACGCCGCACCACGCAGCACCAGGTTGTCGGTGATGTCCCACGCAATGTTGAAGCTCGGCAGGAAGTCGGTGTAGGTCTTGTCCGAACCAATCAGCTCGAAGGTCTTCTCACGTGCCAGGTTGTCCGGCAGACGCACGAAGCCACTTTCGCAACCGTAGGTCGGGAACGCCGCTGCGGCCGGGTCGTCGCACGACATCGGCGCGCCCGAAGCGTTGTCCAGGAAGTAGTCGTTGAAGCGCTCGATCGAATCGCTCGATTGCGCGAACTGCTTGGTACGCACCACGCGCACGCCCACGTTGCCGCGCACACGCTCGGTACGGAAGTTGGCCTGGAAGTAGCCCGAGTAGATCTTCTCGTTGACGTTGTAGACGAAGTCTTCTTCAACCCGGTTGTGCGAACCGCCGTAGGTCTGGTTCAGATAGTTGATGTACGCCGGGTAGTTGATGCCCGGGAACACGTTCGCATCGAAACCACCGCGGATGCCGCTGATCGGGTTGGACAGGAAGAAGCCCGGCTGGGCGATGCCCGCCGTACTGTCACAGCCCGCCTGGTAGCGGTTGTTGTCGTAGTCGGCCGGATCGGTGCCCGGGCACACCCAGTAGGTGTTGCCGGTGTTGCGGTGGACCTTGCCGTCACGGTACTTCGCGCCGAACTGGAACGAATCCAGCCAGCCGGTTTCGAACAGCTTGGTGAAGTCGGCCTGGAAGTAGTTCTGCTCCACTTCCGTCTGCATCCACGACGAGTCGGTCGAGCCGGTGTCGACTTCAGCAATGCCGTTCATCAGCTGCTGCTGCAGATCCGGCGAGAACGTCACCGACGGCGTGCCGGTCAGGTCCCACGCGGTGTAGCGGTTGCCGGCTTCCCACACGCCATCGACGCGGCGGCGCGGCTTGGCCGACATGCGGAAGTTCATCGACGGGCCACCTTCCGACCAGGTCCGGCCGCCGGTGAACGACGCCTTCCACAGCGGGCTGATGTCCCAGTCGATGCTCAGGTCGGCGGTCTGCGACAGCGCCTTTTCGCGGCTGTAGCCACCGGTCAGCTGCGGGGTCGGCACGGTGCAGTCATCCGGACCCCAGCCACCCGGGGCCATGCCCGCAGCAGCGGCTTGGTCTTCACTGCAGTAATAGGTCTTGCCGGCCTGCTTCTCGAACTGCGCACCGGTGACGATGGTGCCGCTGGGGTCCATGGTCAGCCCGTTGAGCAGGCGACCGCCGGCCCAGTTGCCGTCCTGGTTGTAGCGGGCCATGTTCCATTCCGGCACCTTCAGCATGTGCTGTTCGTAGTTGCCGTCCAGCTCGAAGCGGAAGTAGTTCGCCGTCATCGTGAGGTTGTCGATCGGCTTGAACTGGAAGGTGAACTGGCCACCCTTGCGCTCACGCTCTTCTTCCTTCACCGCGAAGTTCACCGAGGTGGGCATGAAGAAGTCGGTGTAGCTGCCGCCGTTCTGGTCGTTGAAACCGGAGTTGCCCCACCAGTAGTTGACGCCGCCCTGGGTGATGTCGCGGCCATGCGCGTCACGGGCGGTGGTGTCCATGCCGTACCACTGGTAGTTCTCGGAGGTGACCTCCATGGTGCGGCTGGTGCGCTTCTGCTGGGTCACGCCGACCAGCACGCCGAAGCGCTCATCCTGGCTGTGCCAGGAGTACAGCGCCGAGGCCTGCGGATCCACGTCTTTGTGGGTGTCCGAGGAAGTGCCTTCCAGGGTCACGTAACCGGAGTTGGATTCCATCTCCAGCGGGCGACGGGTGTGCAGGATGACCGTGCCGCCGATGCCGCCTTCGTCGATGCGCGCTTCCGGCGACTTGAACAGCTCGGCGCTGGACAGCATGTTCGACGGCAGCAGGGTGTAGTTGAAGGAACGGCTGGCCTCGTCGTTGGTTTCCGAGGTGGCGATGTAGTTGCCATTCAACTGGGTCAGGGTCAGGTCCGGATCCAGGCCGCGCACGCTGACGCTCTTGCCTTCGCCGCCGTCACGGGTGATCACCACGCCAGGCACGCGCTGCAGCGAATCGGCGACGTTCTTGTCGGGGAACTTGCCCACGTCTTCGGCGGTGATCACTTCGACCACTGCGTTGGCGTCGCGCTTCTGCTGCAGGCTCTGCTCGATGGCGTAGCGGTAGCCGGTGACCTGGACGCTGTCCAGGGTGGTGGCATCGGGGCTCTGGGCCGGGGCAGCGGCGGGGGCCGCCTGCTGGGCGAAGGCCACCGGCGCCAGCGCGGCGCTCAGGGCGAAGGTGATCGCCGCCGACAGGGCATGGCGACCGTTCTTACGGGACATCTGCTTCATTTCCACTCTCTCCCTCTCCTGGATCGAACTGGGGTACTGGTACACGGATATGATTGAATCGATCTAATCTTTGTGCCGATTTCTCTGGGGTAATCCGGGCTGCTCCCCCCAGCGCGCCACGGCCGCTGTATGACGGTTTAAAGTTGGATCGATCTAAACCGCCGACCGGCGAATTTTAAACATGGCTGACACAAAAGCGCATGCTGCTCCGCAATAACTGAACAGGCGGCGGGTCGTTCATGTTGCGGCGCAGAATGCATCGATCCAAACCGGCGTGGTTTACTCCGCCACTTAAATCGATCTAAATTCCCGATGGCGGGGATTTGAACGCCCATCGACCCACAGGAACCCACTGCATGCGCCGATTGCCGTCCCTTCGCGAACTTCCCGCCCTGCGCCGCCCGCTGCTGGGGCTGGCCTGCCTCACCGTGCTGGGCTTCACCCCGATGCTGCAGGCCGCGCCGGCCGCGCTCGAGCGTGAGGTCAACACCTTCATTGGCAGCAAGGACGACGGCAACACGTTCCCGGGGGCCTCGGCTCCGTTCGGCCTGATCCAGGTCAGCCCGATCGGCGAGCACTACGCCGGCTGGCGCTACGACGATCCGAAGATCCGCGGCTTCGGCCACTCGTTCCTGTCCGGGGCCGGGTGCTGGGAGCAGGGCGGCCAGGTGTCGGTACTGCCGGTCACGGGCAGCATCGGCCCGGGCGGCGACTTCGACACCGACAACGCCAAGAGCTTCGACCACAAGGCGTATGCGGCCAACTACACCCACGAAGGCGAGGTCGGGCAGGCAGGCTATTACAAGGTGCGCCTGACCAGCTACGGCGGCATTGATGCCGAAGCCACGGCGCGCACCCGCGCGGCGGCCGAGCGCTACACCTTCCCGGCCGAGGCGGGTGAAGGCCACGTGCTGGTCAACGTGGGCCAGGCCAACGAACGCCATTCGGTGATCGGCAGCGTGATCGACGTGGTCGGTGACCGCGTGGTGGAAGGCAAGCTGGTCACCAAGAGCTTCTGCGGCGGCCATCAGTACACCACCTGGTTCCGGATCGAGTTCGACCGGCCGTTCAAGGCCTTCGGGACCTGGGGCGAGGCCGGTGGTCTGCCGGGTGCCCGACACGGCATGGAAGGCGAGCAGAAGCCGAGCGGGGCCTGGCTGAGCTTCGACACCTCCAGGGGACGCGCAGTCACCGCGGTCAGCGCCATCTCCCACGTGGACGCCGAAGGCGCGCGCACCAACCTGCGCGAAGACGGCATGCAGAACGGCAAGCTGATCGGCTTCGAGCGCATGCGCAGCCTGGCGCAGCAGCAGTGGCGCAAGGAGTTGAACACCGTTCGGGTGGACAGCAAGCACGCCGATGACCGCACCGTGCTGTACACCGCGCTGTACCACGCGCTGCTGCAGCCGCTGACCGGCAGCGACGCCGACGGCCGCTATCGCGGCTACGACGACCAGATCCACCGCGCCGACGGCTGGACCTATTACGAGTACTTCTCGCTGTGGGATACCTACCGCGCGCAGAACCAGTGGCTGGCTTTGACCCGCCCGGAGGTCACCCGCGACATCGGACGCACCCTGCTGGCGATCAACGAACAGGGCGGCTGGCTGCCGCGTTGGGGCTACGCCAACTTTGAAACCAACATCATGACCGGCGACCCGGTCACCCCGTTCATGGCCGACCTGTGGCGCTTCGGGGCGCTCAAGGGCCGTGAGGCCGAGGCCTACACCGCGCTGCGCCGCAATGCCTTCGAGCTGCCGCCGATGAACTCGCGCCATGCCGGTCGCTCCGGCAATCCGGGCTATGTGCAGAATGGCTTCGTCGCCTACGACCGCGCCTTCCCCTCCAAGGGCATGGACGTGGACCCGCACCACGGCGGTTCGGCCACGCTGGAATATGCCTTGGCCGACTGCGCGCTGGCACAGATGGCCGACGGCCTGGGTCATGTCGACGACGCCGGCGTGCTGCGCGAGCGCGGCCGCAACTGGCACAAGGTGTGGGATGCCTCGGTGCGCGATGAGGAGACCGGCATGAGCGGCTTCCCGCGTCCGCGCATGGACGACGGCAAGTGGTACGTGCCGGCCGACGGTCACTACAGCCCGCGTTCGCACCACGGCTTCCATGAAGGTACCGCCTGGCAGTACCAGTGGCTGGCCCAGCAGGACATGCCGGGTCTGGTCCAGGCCATGCACGGCCGCGAGCAGGCCGGCAAGCGCCTGGACGCCTTCTTCGCCTACGACGCGCTGCTGCAGTCGCCGCTGCAGGCCGCGCGCAAGGAATGGGTGGTCGGGCCGTACAGCTACTACAACCAGTACCGCTACAACCCGAACAACGAGCCGGACCTGCACGCGCCGTGGATGTACACCCTGATCGGTCAGCCGTGGAAGACGGCCACCGTGGTGCGCGCCGCGCAGCAGCTGTTCACCAACGCCCCCAATGGCGTCACCGGCAACGACGACCTGGGCACCATGTCGGCGTGGTACCTGTTCAGTGCGCTGGGTCTGTACCCGGCCGTGCCGGGCAGCGGTGAGTTCCTGCTGCACACCCCGCGTTTCGCCAACGTGGAAGTGGACCTGGGCACCGGCCGCACGCTGAAGCTGCAGGCTCCGGGCGCGGAAGGCCGCACCCTGCAGTACATCCAGTCGGTGAAGGTCGACGGCCAGGACCAGGACAAGGTCTGGCTGGACTGGAACCGCCTGCAGCAGGGCGGCACCGTCCGCTACGCACTGGGCACCCAGGCCCCGGAAAGCGGGTGGGGCACCCGCACCGACGCCCTGCCGGTGTCGTATTGCGCCACCCCGGGGGCGTCCCTGGAATGAGCGCGGCGTTGGCCGATGCGATCGTTTAGGCTTGCATCTTCCTTGACCCGCCCGATGACACGATGAAAAAGGATCGTTCCACTGCCAAAGGGGCCGCCGCGAAGGCATCGTCTTCGAAGGAGCCGGCTGCACCCACGTCACGCACCAGTGGACGTGCGGTCACCGTGACCGACATTGCCGAGGCCATCGGGGTGTCGCGCGCGACCGTGTCGCTGGTCCTGCGCGGGAGCCCCCTGGTGAATGTGGATACCCGTGCGCGGGTCGAGGCCGAGCTGCGCAAGCAGCGCTATGTGTACAACCGCAGCGCGGCCAACCTGCGTCGACGGACTTCCAGCAGCGTGGCGCTGGTGATCAACGACCTGTCCAACCCGTTCTTCGCCGAATTCGCCTCCGGCGTGGACGAAGCACTGGGTGCGAAGGGCTATGTGACCCTGCTCGGCAGCACCGGCGAGTCGCCACAGCGGCAGCAGGCGGTGGTGTCGACCTTGATGGAACACACCCCGGCCGGCTTGATCCTGTCGCCCGCCGAAGGCACCGATGCCACCGAACTGCGCCAGGCGCTGGGCTTCAATGCCAACGTCCTGCTGTTCAATCGCGAGCTGAAAGGTGGGGACTGGGACTTCCTGACCCTGGACAACCAGCAGGGGGCCTACCTGGCCACCCGACACCTGATTGAACGGGGGCATACCCGGATCGCGTTCTTCGGCGGCCATGCCGACTCCAGCTCCTGCCATCAGCGCCGTGCCGGCTACAAGCAGGCACTGGGTGAGGCGGGGCTGACGGTGCAGCCGCAGTGGCTGATCGAATCGGCCCCGAACCGGCTCGAAGCGGCCGCGCGCACCGGCGAGCTGTTCGCGGCCGAAGCGCAGCCCACCGCGGCGGTCTGCTACAACGACACCGTCGCACTGGGCTTGATGCTGGGTCTCGCCTCGCGCGGGGTGCACCCCGGCACCGAGTTCGCGGTGACCGGCTTCGATGACATTTCAGAAGCAGCAGTGGCGCTGCCGCCCCTGACCACCCTGACCGTGAACCCGCGCGAGCGGGGCCGTCAGGCCGCCGAGCTGTTGCTGCAGCGGCTCGACAATCCCACCGCACCGCCACAGCGCACCGTGGCTCCCGTGCAGCTCCGTATCCGCGAAAGCAGCGGCAGCGCCGCCTGACATCGCATTCCCTTCATCTGCCCGTACCCTGAGACGCGTCCCGCATGCCCATCTCTCCAACGCCCCGACTGCCCACTTCGTCTTCGTCCGCACCCGTGGTCAACACGCGCGTGGCGCTGGCCGTGGCCACCACGATCTTCTTCATGTGGGGCTTCCTGACCTGCCTCAACGACATTCTGATTCCGCATCTGAAGGCGGTGTTCGAACTGAACTACGCCCGCGCGATGCTGGTGCAGTTCACCTTCTTCGGCGCGTACTTCCTGATGTCGCTGCCGGCCGGTCGGCTGGTCGCGCACCTGGGCTACAAGAAGGGCATCGTCGCCGGTTTGGCCATTGCCGCAGTCGGCGCGCTCGGCTTCTGGCCGGCGGCTGAGCTGCGCGTGTATGAAGCTTTCCTTGGCGCGTTGTTCGTGCTGGCGACCGGCATCACCGTGCTGCAGGTCGCCGCCAATCCGTATGTGGCGCTGCTGGGTCCGGAACAGACCGCGTCCAGCCGCCTGACCCTGGCCCAGGCGCTGAACTCGCTGGGTACCGCGATCGCGCCGATCTTCGGTGGCCTGCTGATCCTGGGCAACACGGTGAAGAGCGCCGATGAACTTGCCGCGCTGAGCACCGCCGAGCAGCTGGCCTACCGCACCGCGGAAGCACAGTCGGTGCAGGGCCCATACGTGGGCCTGGCGATCGCGCTGGCGCTGCTGGCGGTGTTCGTCTACCTGTTCCGTCTGCCGGCGTTGAATGAAACCACCGAGCAGGCCGACCCGGTCAAGCACACCCTGATGGATGCGCTGCGCCACCGCCATGTACTGTTCGGCGTGCTGGGCATCTTCTTCTACGTGGGCGCGGAAGTGTCGATCGGCAGCTTCCTCGTCAACTATCTCTCGATGCCCAACATCGGCGGCTTCACCGAACAGCAGGCCACCGGTTTCGTGTCGGCCTACTGGACCATGGCGATGATCGGTCGATTCGCTGGTTCGGCGATCATGGTCCGCTTCTCGCCGCGCGTGCTGCTGACGATCTTCGCGGCCGCCAACGTGGCACTGCTGGCGTTGACCATGAGCACTGAAGGCCATGTGGCGGTGTACTCGGTGGTGGCGATCGGCCTGTTCAACTCGATCATGTTCCCGACCATCTTCGCGCTCAGCATCGAACGCCTGGGCGCGCTGACCAACAAGGCCTCCAGCCTGCTGATCATGGCCATTGTTGGTGGCGCGATCGTGCCGTTCCTGCAGGGCATGCTGGCCGACCGCATCGGCCTGCATCTGTCCTTCATCCTGCCGTTGCTGTGCTACGGCTACATCCTGTTCTATGGCATGTGGGGCTCGCGCCCGCGTGCTGGTTTCAGCCAGGGGGGCTGAGCGCGTCATGACGAAGATTGTGTGTTTCGGCGAAATTTTGATCGATCTACTCGCGCAGCCACCGGCCACGCCGGATACCCCGCGCGCGTTCCTGCAGTACGCCGGCGGTGCCCCCGCCAACGTCGCCGTGGCCGCGGCCAAGCTGGGTGCGGACACCCACTTCGCCGGCATGCTCGGCCAGGACATGTTCGGTGACTTCCTGGCGCAGAGCCTGAGCGACGCCGGCGTAGCCACTGACTGCATCGTGCGTACCAACCAGGCCAAGACCGCGCTGGCGTTCGTGGCGCTGGACGCGCATGGCGAGCGCAGCTTCAGTTTCTACCGGCCGCCGGCCGCGGATCTGCTGTTCCGCGCCGAGCACTTCCAGCCGGCCTGCTTCGAGGGCACGCGCACCTTCCATGTGTGTTCCAACAGCCTGACCGAGGCCGAGATCGCCGAGGCCACGCTGCAGGGCATGCAGCGCGCCCGCGCTGCCGGTGCCCTGGTCAGCCTGGACCTCAACCTGCGTCCCTCGCTGTGGCCGGCCGATGTCGACCCGACCCCGCGTCTGTGGGATGCGCTGAAGCTGGCCGAGCTGGTCAAGCTGTCGCGCGAGGAACTCGACTATCTGGCGGCACCGCTCGGTATCGACGGTGGCGATGCGGTGATCCAGCGCCTGCTGGGTGCCAACGCGCAGGCCGTGGTGGTCACGGACGGGGCCGCGCCGATGCGCTGGTTCACCCGTCATGACCAGGGCACGGTCACCGGTTTCCAGGTGCCCACGGTGGACAGCACCGCCGCCGGCGATGCCTTCGTGGCCGGGCTGCTGTTCGCGTTGGGTGAGCGCGGAGCCGATGGCAGTGCCTTCGCCGGGTTCTGCCGCGACGCTGCCGGCCTGCGCGAGGCGATTCGTTTCGGTGCGGCCGTCGGCGCGCTGGCCGTCACCCGCAAGGGCGCATTCGCCGCCATGCCCAGCCTGGCCGAAGTTACGCAACTGCTGCAGCAACAACAGGACACCGCCGCATGACCACGCATGTTCCGCCCCAGCCTGATTTCCGTTCGCCCGAGTTCCTGCGCGCGCATATCGCGCAGACCATGGCGTTCTACCAGCCGCACGAGATCGACCCGAAGGGTGGTTTCTTCCACTACTACCGTGACGACGGCAGCGTGTACGACGCCAGCCACCGCCACCTGGTCAGCAGCACCCGTTTCGTGTTCAACCACGCGATGGCCTACCGCGAGTTCGGCAAGCCTGAAGACCTGAAGGCGGTGGAACACGGCATCGCCTACCTGCGTGACGTGCACCGCAATCCGGCCACCGGCGGCTACGCCTGGACCCTGCGCGACGGCGTGGTCGAAGACGCCACCAATCACTGCTACGGCGTGGCCTTCGTGCTGCTGGCCTACAGCTGTGCGCTCAAGGCCGGCATCGGCGAGGCCCGGCAGTGGATGGATGAGACCTGGCAGCTGCTGGAATCGCGCTTCTGGGAGCCGGAATTCGGCCTGTACAAGGACGAAGCCGACGCGGGCTGGAACTTCAGCGACTACCGTGGCCAGAACGCCAACATGCACATGTGCGAGGCGATGCTGGCGGCGTTCGAGGCCAGCGGCGAGCAGCGCTACCTGCAGCGTGCATTGCTGCTGGCCGACCACATGACCCGCCGCCAGGCCGCGCAGGGCGATGGGCTGGTGTGGGAGCACTACGACACCCAGTGGAAGATCGACTGGAACTACAACCTCGACAATCCCAAGCACCTGTTCCGCCCGTGGGGCTTCCAGCCCGGTCACCAGACCGAGTGGGCCAAGCTGCTGCTGATCCTGGATCGGCATGTGCAGGCCGACTGGCTGGTACCGACCGCACGCCATCTGTTCGACGTGGCGGTGGAACGCAGCTGGGACGCCGCGCGCGGTGGCCTGTACTACGGCTTCGCACCGGACGGCAGCGTGTGCGACGACGACAAGTATTTCTGGGTGCAGGCCGAGTCGCTGGCCACCGCAGCGCTGCTGGCCAAGCGCACCGGTGAGGCGGTGTACTGGGAGTGGTACGACAAGCTGTGGGCGTATGCCTGGCAGCACATGATCGACCACCAGTACGGCGCGTGGTACCGCATCCTGGATGCGGACAACCGCAAGTACAGCGATGAAAAGAGCCCGGCCGGCAAGACCGACTACCACACCATGGGCGCGTGCCACGAAGTGTTGAACGTGGTGCGCTGACCGGGGATTGAAACTGGCCGTTTCGCCACGTCCCGCGTGGCTTCGCGGTAATGATCGGCCGTAGAGCCACGCCCTGCGTGGCTTCGCGGTGTTGGAAGGAATACAGCCACGCAGGGCGTGGC
>NZ_JASCOZ010000046.1 GCF_029960115.1 Stenotrophomonas sp. PS02289 | reverse complement strand
CGGCGCCGGGACCCCCCCGGCGCGCCCCGGGGCGGGGGGGGGGGGCGCGCCCCCCCCCCCCCCACCCCGGAATCCCTCATCACGCCGGCTCGATCACCGCTTCGCTGCCCTTCGGCGGCAATCCCCTCGCCCGCCGCACGATGCGGGCCACGGCGATGCTCATGTCATCGAGCATGGCGTAGATCGTGGGCAGGAACAGCAGGCTGACCACGGTGGAGAACGCCAGGCCACCGGCAATCGCCCGCGCCATCGGGTAGTACGGCGGGCCGTCACCCAGCAGCTGGGTGTCGGTCAGCGAGATCGGAATCATCGCCAGAATCGCCGTGCCCATCGTCATCATGATCGGGCGCAGACGTTCGCGCGAGCCTTCCACCAGCGCCTGGGTGCGCGCCATGCCGCGCCGTCTCAGGTTGTTGATGTGCTCGATCATCACGATGCCGTTGTTCACCACGACGCCCATCAGCACCAGAATGCCGATGAAGGACATGATCCCGAACGCGGTGCCGGTGATCCAGAACAGCCAGAACACACCGAAGATCGAGAACAGCACGCCGCTCATGATCGCCGCCGGGAACAGCAGCGACTCGAACACCGCCGCCATCACTACGTAGATCATCAACAGCGCGATCAGCAGGTTGAACATCATCTGCTGCATGGCTTCATCGTCGTCGCCATAATCGCCACCGTCGAAGGTGAAGTTGTAGCCGGCCGGGAAGCTCATCGGCTTGAGGATCTCCTCCATCGCCTTGCGGCCTTCCGGCGCGGTCACCTTCTCAGCCAGGTTGGCCTTGATGGTCAACGTGGTCTGGCGGTTGGTGCGACCAACCCGGGTGGCTGACGGCTTGATGCTGACCTCCACCAGGCTCAGCAGCGGCACCGAGCGTCCGTCGCCGGTGCGTACGGTGTAACCGGCCAGGTCTTCGGGGCTGCTCTGTTCGGCACCGGCAAAGCGCACCCATACCGGCACTTCGCTGTCGCCGCGACGGAACTCCCGCATCGGCGCGCCGCGCAGCGCCAGGCCGACGAAGCTGGCCACCTGCTCGGCATTGAAACCAAACGCGGCTGCACGCTCACGGTCGACGTGGATCGACAGCTCGCTGCCCTTCTCGCCGTTGTCGATGCGCACGTCGCGCAGTTCCTTGCGCTGCGCCAGCAACGGCACCACTTCCTCGCCGATCTCCTGCAGCATCTGGGTGGAATCGCCCACCAGCTGCACCTGCACGCCCTGGTTGCTGCCGCCACCACCGCCGTCGCCGCCCTGGTTGCCGACCACGTAGTCTGCCCGTGCGGAACGCGGCAGGCCTTTGCGCAGGGTTTCCTGCACCGACGCCATGTTGCCGGCGTGCTTCTCGTCCAGGGTGACGATGGTGCTGCTGCCTTCCTGCTCGCTGTACCAGGAGTACACCTGGGTGATGTGCAGCTTCTCGCGGTTCTGGTCCAGGTACTGCTCGACCCGCGCCACCTCATCGGACATCTGCGCGCGGGTGTAAGCCCCCTTCCAGTTGTAGCCGATGAACACGTCGGTGCCGCCTTCGCCGCCGAACATGTCGACCTTGGTCAGCTTCATCGGCACCAGGCTGATCAGCACCACCATGATGATGCCGAACACGCTCCAGCCACGGTGCTCCAGCGTCCATTGCAGCACCTGTGCATAGCGGCGCTGCAGGCGGGCAATGACGCCGGTCTGCGAATGCACGAGCTTCGGCGTCTGCATGCGCGCGGACAGCATCGGAATCAGGCTCACCGCCACCAGCCACGAGGCCAGCAGCGACACCGAGATGGTGATCGCGATCTGCGCCATGAAGATGCTGATGTTGTTGGTTTCACCGAACAGGTTGGGCACGAACACGATGCAGTGGCACAGCGTGCCGGCGCTCAGCGCGATGGCCACGTTGCGGGTGCCGATGATCGACGCCAGCCGCGGCTGGTCGGGCATGCGCTCGCGTTCCTGGTAGATGCTCTCCACCACCACCACGGCATTGTCGACCAGCATGCCGACCGCCAGCAGCAGGCCCATCATGGTCAGGATGTTGAGCGTGACCCCGGCGAAATACATGAAACCCAGGGTGATCACGAAACAGATCGGAATGGCCAGGGTGACCATCAGCGTGGAGGGCCAGTGGCGCAGGAAGAAGAACAGCACCGTGACCGACAGCAGCAGGCCGACCGCACCGGCCTCGGCCAGCTCCAGCAGCGACGAGGTCACCGTCTTGCCCTGGTTGTTGATGACCTTGATGTTGACGTCGCGCATCGACGGCTGTTTGCGGATCGACTCCACCTCGGCCAGTGCAGCGCGCGACACCTCCACCAGATTGGCGCTGCGCTCTTTGTAGATGTCCAGGCCTACCGCGGGATTGCCGTCCAGGCGACGTCCGTAACTCATGCGGGTGGGCTTGAGCCGGATATCGGCGATATCCCCCAGGCGCAGGCCCTTGGTGTCGATCACCAGGTCGCGCAGTTCCTGCAGGTCGGTGATCTCACCGACCGGCTGGATGCGCACCCGCTGGCCGTTGTCGTCGATCTGCCCGGCCGAGATCGAGAAGTTCAGCGTGCGCAGGCGCTCGCTCAATTCATTGATGCTCAGGTTGTGTGCGGTCAGGCGGTCGGCGTTGATGGCGATCTCGACCTCGTTCGGCGGTGCGCCCGAGATTTCGACCCGGGCCACGCCGGGAATGCGCTCGATGCGCCGCTTGAACTCGCGGTCGAGCATGTCGTACGCGCCGGTGAGATCGCTGCTGCTGGCCAGCCGCACCTTGAGCACCGGCTCGTCGCTGCTGGACCACTTGAACACGTTGTAGCGCTGCAGGTCGTCGGGCAGGTCGCTGCGGATCGCATCGATGCGCTCGCGTGCATCGGACGCCGCGATGGCGATATCGCGGTCCCAGTCGGTGAACTCGATGAAGATGCTGGCCCCTTCGGACGTGGCCTGGGAGCGCATGCGCTTGATCCCGGTCATTGTCGCCAGCGCTTCTTCGGTCGGCCGGATGATGGTGCGCTCCACTTCCTCCGGGGTCGAGCCGGTGTAGGGCACCTGCACGAACAGGAACGGCGCGGAGATGTCCGGCAGCGCCTCCAATGGCAGCCGGAACGCGGCGATCAGCCCCACCACCACCAGTGAGACGAAGCACATGATGGTGGTGATGGGACGGCGGATGGAGAACTCGGCGACGCTCATGCCGGCTCCTGTGCGGGCTCGCCGCCATTGCCGGTTTCTGCCGCATGCGCATGCTGGCGACCGCGTTCGCGGTAGTAAGCATCGCCGCGACGGTCCAGCAGGTCATACACCACCGGAATCACCAGCAGGGTCAGCAGGGTGGAGACCAGCAGGCCGCCGATCACGGTGATCGCCATCGGCGAACGCACTTCCGCGCCCTCGCCCATCGCCACCGCCAGCGGCAGGAAGCCGAACAGCGTGCACAGCGTGGTCATGATGATCGGGCGCAGGCGTGAGCGCGCCCCTTCCACCAGCGCTTCGTGCTTGGCCACACCGGCCTCGCGCAACTGGTTGACCTTGTCGATCAGAATGATCGCGTTCTTGGTCACCAACCCCACCAGCAGGATCAAGCCGATGAACACCACCACCGAAATCGGCTTGCCGGTCAGCATCAGTGCCAGGATCGCACCGACCAGCGCCAGCGGAATGGTGAACAGGATGACGAACGGGTGCAGCAGCGATTCGAACTGCGAAGCCATCACCAGGTAGACCAGGAAGATCGCCAGGCCGAAGGCGAAGATCAGCGAACGTGCCGATTCGGCCAGCTCCTCGCCCTGTCCGCCGATATGCATGCCGACGCCGGCACCCAGCGGATTCTCGGCCACCATCGCCTGCACCTCGCGCACCGCGCCGCCCAGGTCGATGTCACGCAGGTTGGCCGAGACCACCGCCACGCGGGTCTGGTCGGCGCGATGGATCTCGCTGGGACCGTTGGTGGCGACCACTTCGGCCACCGCATCCAGCGTGACCGGACGCGAACTGCCCGGATTGACGATCAGCCGGCGAATGCTCTCCACGCTGGCACGATCACCTTCCTGGGCACGCACCAGCACGTCGATCTTGCGGTCGCGGAAGCTGTAGCGCGTGGCGACATCGCCGCGCACTTTCTTGACCACCACGTCGGCAATCTGACGGGTGGTCAGGCCCAGCGCACCGGCACGTTCCTGGTCGAAGCGGATCTGGATTTCCGGGAAGCCCTCTTCCACCGTCGACTTGACGTCAGCGTAGTGCGGGTTGTTGCGCAGCATCGCCGCCAGCGCCTGGCCAGCCCGCTCCAGCGTGGCCATGTCCTGGCCGCGCAGTTCCACTTCCAGCGGCGTGGAGAAGCTGAACAGTGCCGGGCGGGCAAAGTCGACCTGCACGCCCGGATGGCCCTTCATTGAGTCGCGCAGACGTTCGGTGATCTCCGCTTCGGTCTTCGCGCTGCCACCACCGGCCATCACCACGGTCAGCTTGCCGATGTTCTCGCCGCTTTCAGTGGGATTGGCATCCAGGCGGGTGCCGCTGCCGCTCACGCCGTACAGCGAGGCGATGCTCTCATCCTTGGCATGCGCCAGCTGCAGCTCACGCACCAGGGCGTCGGTCTGCTTCAGCGGCGTGCCAGCCGGCAGCTTGGCGGTCATTTCAAAGCGGTCCTGGGTCAGCTGCGGAATCAGGTCCGCGCCCAGCATCGGCACCATCGCCAGCGTGGCAACGAAGGCCAGCGCCGCCAGTCCCAACACCTTGCCCGGGTGCGCCAGCGCGCTGGGCAACAGCTTGAGGTAACCCCGCTCGGCACCGGCGTAGGGCTTCATGGCCAGATCGCTGGCCTTGCGCATCACCGGACCGACCACAGCGGTCACACCGCGCCACAGCTTGACGATCACCCAGGCGATCCCGAATACGCTCCAGCGCACCAGTGCACCCAGGCCACGGCGGCTGCCGGCGACCGGCTTCAACCAACGGCTCTGCGGCTGCCAGGCGGCATGCGCAGGCTCTTCCGGGAACGCCAGCGGCGGACGCCCCTTCAGCGAGCTCAGCATCGGAATCAGGGTCATCGCCACCAGCAGCGAGATTGCAATCGCAATCGCCACGGTCAGGGCCTGGTCGCGGAACAGCTGGCCGGCAATGCCATCCACGAACACCAGCGGCAGGAACACCGCGATGGTGGTCAGGGTGGAGGCGACCACCGCCATGCTCACTTCACGGGTACCGGCGATGGCCGCCTGCAGAATACCCAGGCCGCGTTCGCGCGCCTTGGCGATGCTTTCCAGCACCACGATCGAGTCGTCCACCACCAGGCCGGTGGCCAGCGCCAGGCCGCCCAGCGACATGACGTTCAAGCTCAGGCCCAGCTGACCCATGAAGAAGAACGTGGTGATGATCGACACCGGCAACGACAGGCTGATCACAAACGTGCTCCAGCCATCGCGCAGGAACAGGAAGATGATCAGGATCGCCAGCAGGCCGCCGATCACGGCGTCTTTCTTGACGTCGCTGATCGCGTGTTCGATGAAGCGCGACTGGTCTTCGATCGTGGTCAGCTCGGCGTCGGCCGGGATCTGCGCCTTGATCTGCTCCAGGCGCGTGCGCAATGCCGCCGCCGTTGCGACGGTGTTGGCATCGCCTTCCTTGTAGATGGCCAGTTCCACCGCTTCACGGCCGCCCAGGCGGATGATCGCCTCGCGCTCCTTGAAGCCCTGGCGAACGGTGGCCACGTCCTTCAGTCGCACCGGCACGCCATTGGCGATGTTGGTGGAGCTGCTGCTGGACGCGCTCTGCGCCGCCGAAGCCGCCGCGATCGCGGCGTCCGAGCCGGTCGACGCAGCAATCGCGAACATCTGCTGCATGGCGGCGTCGGCCGCACTGCCGGTGCTGCTCTGGGTGGTCACCAGCAGGTTGCGGATGTCTTCCAGGTCGGCGAACTGATTCACCGTGCGCACCAGGAAGCGCTGCGAGCCCTCTTCCAGACGGCCGCCGGAGATGTTGATGTTCTCTTCCTTGAGCCGCTTGATCACGTTGTCGATCGGCAGATTGAGCTGGGCCAGCTTCTGCTGGTCGATGTCGACCTGGATCTCGTCTTCCAGACCACCACCCACCTTCACCGCGGCCACGCCGGCCACCGGCTCGAGCTTCTTCTTCAGGTCTTCATCGGCATAGCGGCGCAGCGCGGTCAGCTGACGCGCCGCATCGGCGTCACTGGCCGGATCGGCCTTGGCCGCAATCACCAGGCGCATGATCGGCTCGGTGGACGGATTGAAGCGCAGCAGCACCGGAGCCTTGGCTTCCAGTGGCAGGTTCAGCGCTTCCATCTTGTCGCGCACTTCCAGGCTGGCCTGGTCCATGTTGGTGCCCCACGCAAACTCCAGCACCACGTCGCTCTGGCCGGTACGCGAGACCGACTTGAGCTTGCGCAGGTTCTTGACCACGCCCACGGCCTCTTCGACCGGTTCGGTGATCAGGGTTTCGATTTCGGTCGGCGCCGCGCCGGTGTACTCGGTGCGCACCGTCAGGGTCGGATAGCTCAGATCGGGCAGCAGGTTGACCTTGAGGTTGCCCAGCGCGATCAGGCCGAACAGCACCAGGGTGAGCATGCACATGAAGATGGTGACGCGACGGCGGGTGGCGAATTCCACCAGGCCGCCGCCGGTGCCCCGGCCATCATGGGCCGGGTGCGGTTCACTGCCGTGGTCATGCCCGGGCGAACTCATTGACGGTTCTCCGCCTTCTTCGGTGCCGCCTTGGCCACGGTGGCGGCCGGCTTCTCACCGATCACCTGCACCGCGGTGCCGTCACGCAGCGCCACCTTGCCGGCGGTCACTACCTTGTCGCCGACCGCCAGACCTTCGCGGATTTCCACCCAGGGGCCTTCGGCGTAGCCGACCTTGACCGGCACCCGCGCGACCTTGCCGTCGCGCACACGGAACACCGCCGGGTCGCCATCGTCGAGCAGGGCCAGGCGCGGCACCACCAGCGCGTCGGCACGCTGGTCGTAGTCGATGCGGATGCGACCAAACATGCCCGGCTGCAGACCGGCGGCATCTTCGCCGAAACCGCTGACCACACGGAAGGTGCCGCTGCCGGCGTCCACCACCGGGGCGATCCGGTCCACCGTGCCCGGGAACGACTTGCCGGGCAGCGCATCGGCCACCAGCGTCACCGGCTGGCCCGGGCGCAGCGTGGCCAGCTCACGTTCGGGCACGTTGAGCGTGGCTTCCAGGCGCGAGTTGTCGACGATGCGGAAGATCGGCGTGTTGATCTGCACGAAGTTGCCGGTCTTGATCGAGCGCGAGGCGATGACCCCGGAGATTGGGGCCACCACCGTCGTGTAGGACAGTTCCAGCGTCGCCAGCCGGTACTGGGCGCGGGCGTTTTCCAGATCGAAGCGGATCTGGTCGACGTCGGCGGCGCTGACCATCTGCTGGCCGATCAGCTTCTGGGCGCGCTGGTAGTTGTTCTCCAACTTGCGCATCTGCGCTTCGCTCTGGGCGACGGCCAGCCGCGCACGGTCAGGGTCCAGCCGCACCAGCGGCTGCCCGGCGCGGACCTGCTGGCCTTCCTCGACCAGCACGGCCAGGGCTACGCCGGAAGTCTTGGCCACCACCTGCGACTCGGCGCGTGCCTCGAGCGCGGCCGTGCCGGTGTAGCTTGCCGCGACTGCGCGGCGGCTGGCGGCCACCGCCTCGACCGGCACCGCTTCGACGGTCTTTTCAGCCTTCGGGTCCTTGCCCTCGGAGGCTTCGGCATTGCCGGGAGCCCCGGCACCGCAGCCGCTCAGGAGCAGAGAGGTAGTGATCAGCAACGCGGCACAGGTTCCGGTGCGGCCGGGCAGGAGAGAAATTCGCGACATCGTCGTGTCCCTGAAGAGATGCGTGGGCAGGTGTTGTAGCAAAGTATTGCACCACGTCACGACAACACCATATCCCAAAGGTCATGGTGACCGGAGTCAGGCTTGCAGACGTTCCGATTTCAGCTAGATGAAAACGCAGGCTATACTCGGGACAGTTCCGTACCCCACGCCGGAACGACCAGAAACCGTTTATCGGAGACATCATGCGCCCGCAGCCGCTCGCCGCTTGTCTTGCTCTGGCCGTCCTCCTGCCCCTCGGGGTTGCCGCCCAGGCCGCACCTGCTTCTGCCGTACCCGCCCCACCTGCTGCCCCGGCTCCGGCCGCCGCCGCCCCGGCACCTGTCGCCGCCAGCGGCAATTTCGACAACGGGCGCACCCTGGCCTACACCTGTCAGGGCTGCCATGGCATCACCGGCTACAAGAACGCCTATCCCAGCTACCGCGTGCCCAAGATCGGCGGGCAGTCCGCGCAGTACCTGACCCAGGCGTTGACCGAGTACCGCCAGGGCAAGCGCCGGCATCCGACGATGCAGGCGCAGTCGATGAGTTTCAGCGAACAGGAGATCGCCGATCTCGCTGTTTACCTGTCCACCGCCAAGTAAGCACGCTCATGACGAAAGCCGCGCCCTTCAAGCGTCACGCCATCGCTCTGTCCGTTGCCCTGCTGATGGCTGCCTGTTCGCAGTCGCAGGTTGAGAACAGCACAGATTCCGCCGCCGACCCTGGCCATGCCAGTGGCGAACACGGCTCCAGCTCATCCGCCGGCTTGCCTGCCGGTCGTATTGCCGCCGGTGAGGCGCGTGCCCAGGTCAAGGGCAAGGCGACCAACCAGAGCTGCATCGACTGCCACGGGGCCGACGGCAACAACCCGATCGACCCGACCTACCCCAAGCTGGGTGGGCAATATGGCGATTACCTGGCGCATGCGTTGCAGGCCTATCGGGCCGGTGACCGCGAGCACGCGCTGATGACGCCGCAGGCCAAGGACCTCAGCGATCAGGACATTGCCGATCTGGCCGCGTATTTTGGTTCGCGACCGAGCCAGCTGCGGGATCTGCACGGGTTGAAGTAGCGCCACGCCCTGCGTGGCTTCGCGGTGTCTGACGGGGTCGCAGCCACGCAGGGCGTGGCTCTACGTCAGGTATCCAGTTCTTCCCACCGCTTGTACGCGGCATCCAGCTCGTTCTGCACGGCGGTCAGCTTCTGCGTGTGCGCGGCCATGTCGGGCGCGCTGCGCTGGTAGAACGCCGGGTCGTTCATGGCGGCGGTCAGCCCTTCCACGTCCTTCTCCAGCTGCTCGATCTTCGCCGGCAGCTGCTCCAGCTCGCGCTGATCCTTGAAGCTGAGCTTGCGCTTGGCCGGCGCTGCCGGCGCGGCGACGGCTGCAGCCTGCACCGGTGCGGCAGGTTTGGCTGCCACCGGCGCAACGGTCTGCGCGGCGCGCTGTGCGGCATAACGCTGCCAGTCGCTGTAACCGCCGACGTACTCACCCACCACGCCGTCGCCTTCCATCACCATGGTGGAGGTCACCACGTTGTCGAGGAAGTCACGGTCGTGGCTGACCAGCAGCAGCGTGCCGGTGTAGTCGGCCAGCAGCTCTTCCAGCAGCTCCAGCGTTTCCACGTCCAGGTCGTTGGTCGGTTCGTCCATCACCAGCAGGTTGGACGGCTGCGCGAACAGCTTGGCCAGCAGCAGGCGGTTGCGCTCGCCACCGCTCAGGCGGGTGATCGGCGCACGCGCGCGTTCGGGCGTGAACAGGAAGTCCTGCAGGTAGGCATGCACATGCTTGCGCTTGCCATTGAACTCGAGGAAGTCGCGTCCTTCCGCGACGTTTTCGATCGCGGTCCAGTCTTCGCGCAGCACCGCGCGGTACTGGTCAAAGTAAGCGATCTGCAGATTGGTGCCGGCCACGACTTCGCCGCTGTCCGGGGTCAGGTCACCCAGCAGCAGCTTGAGCAGCGTGGTCTTGCCGCTGCCGTTGGGACCGATCAGGCCGATGCGGTCGCCACGCAGGATGGTGGTGCTGAAGTCCTTGACCATGCAGCGCTCGCCGAAGGCAAACGAGATGTCCTTGACGTCGATCACCTTCTTGCCGGAATTCTCGGCCTGGGCCGCTTCCATCTTGACGTTGCCGCTCATCTCGCGGCGCTGCGAACGCTCGTTGCGCATCGCCTTGAGGCGACGCACGCGGCCTTCGTCGCGGGTACGACGGGCCTTGATGCCCTGCCGGATCCACACTTCTTCCTGGGCCAGCAGTTTGTCGAAGCGGGCGTTTTCCTGCGCCTGCGCGTTGAGTCGCTCTTCGCGGCGACGCTCGTAGTTGGCCCAGTCGCCCGGCCAGCTGGTGACCTGGCCGCGGTCGATCTCGACGATGCGGGTGGCCAGCGCGCGCAGGAAGCGACGGTCGTGGGTGACGAACACCACGCTGCCGCTCCAGCTCTTCAGGAAGGCTTCGAGCCAGTCGATGGCTTCGATGTCCAGGTGGTTGGTCGGCTCGTCCAGCAACAGCAGGTCGGGGGCGGACACCAGCGCGCGTGCCAGCAGCACGCGGCGCTTCATGCCGCCGCTCAGACGCCCGAACTCGGCCTCGCCATCCAGTTCCAGCTTGGTCAGGGTTTCTTCGACCCGCTGGTCCAGGCCCCAGCCATTGGCGGCGTCGATTTTGGCCTGCACCGCGCCCAGCGCGTCGCCGTCGAAGACCTCGGCATGGCTGAGGTGATGGAACTCGGCCAGCCACTGGCCCAGTTCGCCGAGACCATCGGCCACCACATCGAACACGCTGCCGGCGGCACCGTGTGGCACTTCCTGTTCCAGCCGGGTAACCCGCACCCCCTGCTGCACGCGGACTTCACCGTCATCGGGCTTGTGGTCGCCGGACAGCAGTTTGAGCAGGGTGGACTTGCCGGCACCGTTGCGACCAATCAGGGCGATGCGTTCGCCCGGCTCGATGGACAATTCGGCTTTTTCCAGCAGCAGCGGGCCGCCGACGCTGAAGTCGACGTTTTGCAGGGTAATCAGAGGCATCCCACCATTGTAAGCGGGACGGCCGACCGCCGTCGCCTATTCCAGCAACGCCGCCAGCACGGGAGGGGCCGGACGGCGCGGATGCTGCACCGTCCACAACTGACGCCAGAGCGGCGGCAGATCGGCCTTCACCTCGATCAGCGTGCCCAGCGCCAGCAGGTCGGCCACGGCGTGCCGCGACAGGCAGGCCAGCCCAAGTCCGGCAGCGGCGGCCTGCTTGATCGCCTCGGTGCTGCCGAGCTGCATGCTGTCGGCGAAATGATGCAGATGCGGCAGCAGGCCCTGCTCGACCGCCTCGCGCGTGCCGGACCCCGGCTCGCGCAGCAGCCAGCGTGCCTGGCGCAGCGCAGCCACGCTTCCCTGCACTGAACTGGCGGCCGCAGCCACGATCACCAGCTCGTCGCGCTGCCACGGCCGGACCTGCAGGCCGCTTTCGTGGCAGGGCCCTTCGATCAGCCCCACGTCGACCTGCAGGCGCTGCACCTGATCCACCACATCGGCAGTGTTGCCGATCTGCAGTTCGACCCGGGCCCGCGGTTGCGCGGCCAGCAGTGCGGCCACGCGCGGGGGCAGCAGGTAGTTGCCGATGGTCGTGCTGGCGGCCAAGCGCAGGTGCACGCGGCGTTCTGCGTCAGCGCCCTGCCCGACCCCGGCGTCCTGCTCGAGGGTCGTGGCCGCCAGCAGCAGTGCCCGTGCGGGGTCGAGCAGCGCACGGCCCTGCGCGTTGAGCAGCAGGCGACGACCGACCCGGTCGAACAACGGGGCCGGCAACTGGTGCTCAAGCTCATTCAGCGCGGCGCTGACCGCCGACTGGGACAGGCCGAGCGCGTCGCCCGCCGCGGTAGTGGTGCCCGCATCGGCCACGGCCACCAGGACCTGCCATTGCCGCAGACTCAGACGCAGCATGATTCAACCCGTTTTTCAGGTAATTGATAGAGATATTAGTCGTTTTACAGGTACTTGGAGCGGAGCCACGCTGTCGCCATCGCCTTCCGTGAGTCCGCCCCGTGAGTACCACCACCGCCCATCCCCCCGCCACACGCTCGCTGCGCCAACGCTGGCTGCCGCGCCTGCCCGGCCTGGCCCTGACCGCCGCGGTGGCCGCGCTGGCCCTGCTGCTCGGCCAGCAACCCGCGCTGCAGGCGCACGGCCTGAGCGCGCTGACCCTGGCGATTGCGCTGGGCATCGGCCTGGGCAACACGCTCTATCCCCGGCTTGCGCCCCGCGCGGGAGCCGGCGTGGGCTTTTCCAAACAATGGCTGCTGCGTGCAGGCATCGTGCTGTACGGCGTGCGGCTGACCTTCCAGGACATCGGCCAGGTCGGCGTGGTCGGCGCGCTGGTGGACGTGACCGTGGTTGCCAGCACGTTGCTGCTGGGGTGGTGGGCGGGAACGCGCCTGTTCGGACTGGACCGTGGCAGCGCGTTGCTGATCGGGGCCGGCAGCGCCATCTGCGGGGCGGCGGCGGTGATGGCGGCCGAGCCGGTGCTGCGCGCGCGCGCCGAACAGGTGACGGTCGCGGTGTCGACCGTCGTGGTGTTCGGCACCCTGGCGATGTTCGCCTGGCCCCTGCTCTATCAGCTCAATCTCAGCCATGCCTGGCTGCCGGTCAGCGAACACGCCTATGGACTGTTTGCCGGATCCACGATCCACGAGGTGGCCCAGGTGGTGGCCGCCGGCGGTGCGGTCAGCCCAGCGGCGGCCGACACCGCGGTGATCACCAAGATGGTGCGGGTGATGCTGCTGGCTCCCGCGTTGCTGGTGGTGTCGCTGCTGCTGGCACGCGGATCTGCCGGCACACCCGACGCACCGCGCGCACGGATCGTGGTGCCCTGGTTCGCGTTCGGCTTCATCGCGGTGGCGGCGTTCAATTCGCTGCAGTGGCTGCCGCCCGGGCTGGTCCATGCGCTGGTGCAACTGGATACCCTGCTGCTGGCGATGGCCATGGCTGCGCTGGGGTTGACCACGCACGTGTCGGCCTTGCGCCAGGCGGGCATGAAGCCGTTGCTGCTGGCACTGCTGCTGTTCGGGTGGCTGCTGGTGGGCGGGCTGGGGGTGAATCTGGGGATGCAGGCGCTGCTGGGGTGATCACGGGTAGAATGCGCCATGAACGAATTCTCCGAACTGCCCCTGTCGGCCTCGCTGGCAGCGGGCATCGACGCGCTGGGCTATACCCGCATGACGCCGGTGCAGGCGCAAAGCCTGCCCGCCATCCTCGAGCGCCGCGACGTGATCGCCCAAGCCCCTACCGGCAGCGGCAAGACCGCTGCGTTCGGTCTGGGCCTGCTGCAGAAGCTGGACCCGGCGGTGATCCGCGCGCAGGCGCTGGTGCTGTGTCCGACCCGCGAACTGGCCGACCAGGTCGGCAAGCAGATCCGCAAGCTGGCCACCGGCATTCCCAACCTGAAACTGGTGGTGCTCACCGGCGGCATGCCGCTGGGTCCCCAGCTGGCCTCACTGGAAGCGCATGACCCGCATGTGGTCGTCGGCACGCCCGGCCGGATCCAGGAACTGGGCCGCAAGCGGGCGCTGAAGCTGGGCGGGGTGACCACCCTGGTGCTGGACGAAGCTGACCGCATGCTCGACATGGGCTTTGAAGAACCCATCCGCGAGATCGCCGGACGCACCAGCAAGGACCGGCAGACCCTGCTGTTCTCGGCGACCTTCCCTGACGAGATCCGCCAGATCGCGCGCGACCTGCTGCGCGATCCGGCGGAAGTGACGGTGGAAGGGGCCGACCACGCGCCGGCCATCCGTCACCTGTTCTGCGAAGTGGACCTGAGCAGCAAGCAGAAGGCACTGGCCGGACTGCTGCTGAAGTACACCCCGGAATCGGCGGTGGTGTTCTGCAACACCCGCCGCGACGTGGATGAAGTCGCCAACTCGCTGCAGCAGTTCGGGTTCTCCGCGCTGGCGCTGCATGGCGACATGGAACAGCGCGACCGCGACGAAGTGCTGGTGCGTTTCGCCAACCGCAGCTGCAACGTGCTGGTGGCCAGCGACGTGGCCGCACGCGGACTGGACGTGCAGGACCTGGCCGCCGTGATCAACTACGAACTGCCGACCGATATCGAAACCTATCAGCACCGGGTCGGCCGCACCGGCCGTGCGGGCGCGACCGGGTTGGCGATCAGTCTGGTGACCGGGCGCGAGCGCAACCGCGCCGATGCGCTCGAAGCCGCGCAGGGTTCACCGCTGGACTGGCAGAAGACGCCACTGGCCACCGCGCGACCGGCGGTGCTGCCGCAGGCGGCGATGCAGACCCTGCGCATTGACGGCGGCAAGACCGACAAGCTGCGGCCGGGCGACATTCTGGGCGCGCTGACCGGCGAAGCCGGTCTGTCGGCCAAGGTCATCGGCAAGATCGACATCTACCCGACGCGCTCCTATGTGGCGATCGCCCGCGAGCACGTCGGCAAGGCGATTGCACGGCTGGAGGCCGGCAAGATCAAGGGCCGCCGGTTCCGCGTACGGAAGATGTGATCGGCACGAGGGTTGCGCCGGCCGTTGGTCGGCGCAACCGTTCAGTACACCAGATTCGCCACCAACGGCACATCGGCGTCCCAGCGTTCGCGCCCGCCCAGACCGGCCAGCTCCACCAGCACGGCCGCGCCCAGCACCTCCACCTGCAGCTGGCGGGCCAGCGACAGCGCCGCCAGCAGGGTGCCGCCGGTGGCCAGCACGTCATCCACCACCAGCACCCGTGCACCGGCCGGCAACGCGTCGGCGTGCACTTCAATGCTGTCGGTACGGTACTCCAGCGTGTAGTCCTGGCGCAGGGTGCGGCCCGGCAGCTTGCCCGGCTTGCGCACCGGCACAAAGCCCACGTCGAGCACGCGCGCCATCGCCGCGCCGAGGATGAACCCGCGCGACTCGATACCCATCACCGCGTCCAGCCTCGCTTCGCGCCAGGGTTCCACCATGGCATCAATCGCCGCGGCGAAATCCGGCCCATGCGCCAGCAGCGGCATGATGTCCTTGAACAGGATGCCGGGCTTGGGGAAGTCAGCGACGTCACGCAGACGGCCGGCCCAGGCAGGCACGGGAGTGGAGGAATCGGTCATGGCTCAGCTACTGCAAAGGGTGGCATAGGGTACCGCGACCGCCGCTCAGGAGCTGCACGACAGCATCGAACAGCCGGCCTTGTCGCGTGCCCAGTCCGGTCGCCGCGCCGCCAGGTGCTCGCGGCCGGGCTGTTCCGTATAGGGGTCGCGCAGCACCTGCTGCAGCGTGTGTACGCCCTCCAGGTCGCCCTGCTCGGCCCGTTCGATCGCCTCCTGCGCCAGCCAGTTGCGCAGCACGTAAATCGGATTGGCCCGATCCATGCCGGCCCGACGCGTGGTCGGGTCCTGGCCATCCGCACGGGCGCGTGCGGCATAGCGCTGCAACCAGTCCTGCACTGCGGGCAGCACGGCGTCGCGGTGTTCCGGGCTGTAGAACGCCGCCTCCAGCACCACCACCGACGGCATGTCCAGGTCGAGCGCTGAGAGCGCGCGGAATGCGAGGGTCATGTCCATCTGGCCGTCCTGCAGCAGCTGTCGCCAGTCGGCCATCAGGACCAGGTCGTCGTCGGTGCAGGCGAGCAGGCCGAACTTCGCGGCGGTGTCGGCACGCTCGCAGCGCGCGTACGTCGCCTGGAAGGCGGCCAACCCCTCGTGCAGCGGTGCCGCGTCTTCGAACAACGGAGCCAGGGCCTGCGCCAACCGGGTCAGGTTCCAGTACGCCACCTGCGGCTGGGTGCCGAAACGGTAGCGCCTGCCCTGGGCATCGGTGGTGTTGGGGGTCCAGTCCGGGTCGTAATCCTCGACCCAGCCGTAGGGACCGTAATCGATGGTCAGCCCCAGCACCGACATGTTGTCGGTGTTCATCACGCCGTGCACGAAGCCCACCCGCATCCAGTGCGCCACCATGATCGCGGTCCGCTCGCAGATCAGGCCGAACCAGCGTGTGTAACGGGACGCCCCTGCCCCGTCCAGCTCGGGGAAGTCGCGTGCGATGCAGGCATCGGCCAGCTGCCGCAGCAGCTCGATATCGCCGCGCGAGGCGGGCAACTCGAAGCTGCCAAAGCGCAGGAACGACGGCGCTACCCGGCACACCACCGCGCCCGGCTCGGCGCGCGGATGGCCGTCGTAGAACATGTCGCGAACCACGGCGTCGCCGGTACCCACCAGGCTGAGCGCACGGGTCGTGGGCACGCCCAGGTGATGCATGGCCTCGCTGCACAGGAATTCGCGGATCGACGAACGCAGCACCGCGCGGCCGTCGGCCCCGCGCGAATACGGGGTGCGCCCGGCCCCCTTCAACTGCAGTTCCCAGCGCTCGCCCTGCGCGGTGACCAGCTCACCCAGCGAAATGGCGCGGCCGTCGCCGAGCTGGCCGGCCCAATGGCCGAACTGGTGCCCGCCGTAGGCGGCCGCCCACGGCTGCATGCCGGCATACAGCGCATTGCCACCGAACACGCGGGGGAAATCAGCGCTGTCGAGCAGATCCGGGCCCATGCCCAGGCGCTCGGCGAGCTCGGGGGAGTACGCCAGCAAGCGGGGCGCGGCCACCGGCGTGGGCATCACCTTCGACCAGGCCGCGCCGCGTACCTCACGCAGCGCGGGACCCTCGACCGGATCACCGGGCAGGTCGTGAAGGAAGCGGTTGTCGAACTGAAGCGTGGAGGTACTCATGCTCAGCAGATGGGGCCGGCCGGCGCCACAGGCAAGCTCAGGCTGCGCCGGCCGCCAGGTCCAGCGCCCCGCCCTTGGCCTGCGCACGCTGGTACGCCGGCCGCTGTTCGATGCGCTCCAGGAACGACTGCAACCGCGGGTAGGCCGACAGGTCGCCCGCGCGCGCGGCCGCAGCCTGTAGCGGGAAACTCATCTGGATGTCGGCGGCGGTAAAGCGCTCGCCGGCAAACCAGGGGGCGCTGCCGAGCTCGCGTTCCATCCACTGCAGGTGCAGCTTGATCTGCGGGCCGACGAAGCCCTTCAGCGCCTTGTCGGCGATCTGCCGCGCGATCGGCCGCGCAAAGAACGGCATCGGGGCCTTGCGCAACCGTGAAAACACCAGCGACATCACCATCGGCGGCATCGCCGAGCCTTCGGCGTAGTGCATCCAGTAGCGGTACCGCAGGCGCTCGGGAGCCTGCAGCGGCAGCGGCTCGGGTGAGAACTGGCGGGCGCTGTCGTAGCGGTCGACCAGATACTCCAGGATCGCACCGGACTCGGCCAGCACCAGGGTGTCGTCCTCCACGACCGGCGACTTGCCCAGCGGGTGGATGTCACGCAGCGCCTGCGGGGCCAGCCAGGTGTTGGGATCTCGGCGGTAGCTGATCACCTGGTAAGGCAGGTTCAATTCCTCCAGCATCCACAGCACGCGCTGGGAACGGGAGTGGTCCAGATGGTGCACCTTGATCATCAGCAGGTCCGCAACGACAAACCCCCATGCTACTGCGGGCCGATGAACAGACAAACAAAAACGCCGGAAGCTTTCGCTTCCGGCGTTTGGAGGCAACCTTTCGGTTACAGGGCTGAATTACAGCGCCTGCACCTGGTCAGCCTGCATGCCCTTCTGGCCCTGCACGGCGACGAAGGAGACCTTCTGGCCTTCCTGCAGCGACTTGAAGCCGTTGCCCTGGATGGCGCGGAAGTGCACGAACAGGTCCGGGCCGCTTTCCGGGGTGATGAAGCCAAAGCCCTTGGCATCATTGAACCACTTCACAGTGCCGTTCTGACGATCAGACATTACAAACTCCTGAAACAATAGTTGAAATAATCGCGGCCACCCAATGGCGGGAGCCGAGACTGAGTTGCAGGCGTTGGTAAAGCGGATCGATGAGCAGATCGTGAGATCAACTGCACCAGGCCACGATTCACGGTGACCCTAGCAAACACAGTGAGGGTGACGATACGCGTGTTTTCGGGAAAAAGCGATAGGCAGATCATTCAGCCATTTTGGCTTCATCCCTGACAGGACAAGGATTTCGAGGGCCTTGCACATTTTCCGACCCCGTATTCAGATTTTTCCTAGCTGAATTCCGGCCAAATTAGTGATTCAAGATTCAGCGATTCGGGTCGACAGGCCCAGCTCCAGCGCGGATGTGAAGGCGCGCGGCTGTCCGGAGATCGGGTCGATGAAGGCCAGCCCACTGGCAAGCAGCTGCAGGGCGGCCTGCCCACCGGGCTCCGGCGGGCGCAGCACGGGATACAGGTCGTCGCCGAGGATCGGTGCACCCAGCGCGGCCATATGCACCCGCAGCTGATGCTTGCGCCCGGTATGCGGATGCAGCCGGTAGTGCCAGACAGCCCCCTGGCCTTCAATTACCTCGATGCGGGTACTGGCATTGGGCGCGCCCGGGCCCTCGGCCATGCGGAAGAACGGCTCGCCGGGCACCAGCCGACTGTTCCGCTGCAACGGGAACACCTGCTCCGGCAGGCCCGGGGCCAACGCCTCGTAGACCTTGTCGATGCGCCGTTCGCGGAACAGGCGCTGGTAGGCATCGCGGCTGGCCGGGCGGGTGGAAAACAGCAACAGCCCGGCGGTAAGCCGGTCCAGCCGATGCAGGGGAACCAGGTCGCGGTTGCCGGTACGCGCCACCAGGCGCGCCAGCAGGGTTTCACGCACATAGGCCCCGGCCGGGGTCACCGGCAGAAAATGCGGCTTGTCGGCCACCAGCAGGTCGGCATCCAGATGAAGGATGGATTCCTGCCCGGCCACGACCGGCTCCTCGCTGACCTCCCGGTAGTAGCGGATCTCCTGCCCCACCCGCCACGGGTCGGTCGGGTCCAGCGCCCTGCCCTGCGGGTCCTGGACCCGGCCGCGGGCGAAGCGGTCCAGCCACTGTGCACGGTCGATCCGCGGGAAGCGCGCGCACAGCCCGTCCAGCAGACAGGCCCACGGGCCGGCTGGCAGCTGCAGCCGGCTCGGGGCCAGCGGATCAAGCAGGTAATCGGACGCGCTCATGACCCACGCATTATCATGGTGCTCTTTGTTTACGGTATCCCCATGGCCCTTACCGCCACCATCCGCAAGGCCGAGTTGCAGATCAGCGACATGGACCGCGCTTATTACGCCAGCCATAACCTGACCCTGGCCCAGCACCCCTCCGAGACCGACGAGCGTCTGATGGTGCGGCTGCTGGCCTTTGCGCTGAACGCCGAGGACCGGCTGGAATTCGGACGCGGCCTCAGCACCGACGACGAGCCGGACCTGTGGAAGCAGGACTACACCGGGGCCATCGAACGCTGGATTGATCTGGGCCAGCCGGATGAGTCGCGCCTGCGCAAGGCCGCCGGCCGCGCGAGCGCGGTCCAGCTGATCACTTATGGCGGCCGCGCGGCCGACATCTGGTGGGACCGCAACGCGTCGGCACTGAACAAGCTGAAGTCACTGGAGGTGATGGATCTGCCGGCCGAGTTCGTGGAGCAGTGGGGCGCGAAGATCGAGCGCAGCATGCGCTGGACCGTGCTGATCCAGGACGGTGAGGTGCAGCTGATCTCCGACAGTGCCGAGCTCAGCGTCATTCCGACCTGGCGCAAGCCCAAGCCCCAGGCCTGACCCGACCGCATGAGCCTTCATCGCTGCGATGTCCTGGTGATCGGTGCCGGTGCGGCCGGCCTGATGTGTGCGCTGACCGCAGGCCAGCGCGGCCGCATGGTGCAGGTGATCGACCACGCCAACAAGGTGGGCAAGAAGATCCTGATGTCCGGTGGTGGCCGCTGCAACTTCACCAATACCGGCACCACCGCGGCCAACTTCCTGTCGGCCAATCCGCATTTCTGCAAATCCGCCCTCGCCCGCTACACCCCGTGGGACTTCATCTCGATGGTGGAGCGGCATGGCATCGCCTATCACGAAAAGGAACTGGGCCAGCTGTTCTGCGACGTCTCCTCCAAGCAGATCGTGCGCATGCTGGTGGACGAATGCCAGGCCGCCGGGGTGCAGATCCGCACCGACTGCGCGGTCACCCGGGTGGAGCATGGCGCAGACGGCTTCCATGTCCACACCGCTGATGGGCACTTCCATGCCGCCTCGCTGGTCGTGGCCACCGGCGGGCTGTCCATCCCCAGCCTGGGGGCGACCGGCTTCGGCTACGAGCTGGCCCGCCAGTTCGGTCATGACGTGCTGCCGACCCGCGCCGGGCTGGTCCCGCTGACCTTGAGCGGAAAGCACCAGGAACGTTTCGCTGACCTGAGCGGGGTCGCCCTGCCGGTCGCGGCGCGCTGCAACGACATGGAGTTCCGCAACTCCCTGCTGATCACCCATCGCGGCATCAGCGGTCCGGCGATCCTGCAGATCTCCTCGTTCTGGCAGCCCGGCGACGACCTGCGCCTGGACCTGCTGCCCGGCCAGAACGCCGAGGAGTGGCTGCGCACGATGAAGCGCGAGCGGGGTTCGGCTGAGCTGCGCACGGTGCTGTCGGACGTGCTGCCGCGCCGGCTGGCGCTGCGCCTGTGCGAGCACTGGCTGCCCGACCGCCCGGTCAAGCAGATCGACGAGCGCGAGCTGCGCCAGGCGGCCGCGCTGCTGCAGGACTTCCCGCTGGTCGCCAGCGGCACGGAAGGGTACCGTACCGCTGAGGTGACCTTGGGGGGCGTGGACACACGCCAGGTCTCCTCCAGCACATTCGAGTCGCAGCGGGTGCCGGGCCTGCACTTCATTGGTGAAGTGCTGGACGTGACCGGCTGGCTGGGCGGCTACAACTTCCAGTGGGCCTGGGCCAGCGGCCGGGCGGCCGGGCTGGTGGTGTAACCGGGCTCACACTCCGCGACCGTCGATTGCGCTCTGGCATGGACGTCGCGGCACGCATCGTGTATCAAGATGGCACTTCGGGGAGTAGTGAATGCAGAACGCCAACGACATCACCGTCCGCCTGCTGATCGTGGACGACAGCGGCGAGAACGCCGAGACCATCGTCAGCACGCTGCGCAACAGCGGCATCGCGGTGCGACCGGCCCGACCGCAGAACAGTGAGGAGCTGGCCCAGATCATCGGCAGCCAGCCGATCGACCTGGTGCTGGTGGCACCGGCGCAGAGCATTCCGCTGCTGCAGGTTACCCAGCAGATCGCCGCCAGCGGCAAGGACATTCCGATGATCCTGCTGGCCGAGGCGGTCAATGAGGCGGAGTGGGTCGAGGCCAGCGCCAACGGTTTCCGCGCGGTGACCCTGCGCCACCGCCCCGAACATCTGCTGGCGGTGGTGCGCAACGAATGGACCGACCTGCACGCCCGCCGCGGCCTGCGCCGGATCGAGGCGCAGATGCGCGAGACCGAGCGTCGTTGCGATGCGCTGATCGCCTCCTCGCGCGATCCGATCGCCTATGTCCATGAAGGCATGCACATCCGCGCCAACGAGGCCTACCTGGAAATGTTCGGGTTCGAGTCGTTCGACGACGTGGAAGGCATTTCGCTGCTGGACATGGTGGCTCCGCAGCACGTGGAAGGCTTCAAGCAGCTGCTCAAGTCGCTCAGCAAGGGCGAGGCACCGCCGCCCCAGTACCAGGTGGACGCGCGCAACCAGGACGGCGCGATCTTCGCGGCCACCATGGAGTTCACCCCGGCCACCTATGAGGGCGAGTCCTGCCTGCAGGTGGTGTTCCGTCGCCGCATGGAACTGGACACCGAACTGGCCCGCGAAGTTGAAGACCTGCGCCAGCGTGACCAGGTCACCGGCCTGCTCAACCGCCCGACCTTCATGGTGCACGTGGAAAACGCAGTGGCCCAGGCCGGTCGCAGCGAAGGTCGCTTCGGCCTGCTGCTGGTGGAGCCAGATCATTACGCGCGATTGCTGCCGGACATCGGACTGGACTCGGCCGATGCCCTCATCGCCGCCCTCGCCCGCGTACTCGCGGCGACGGTGGGCGACCGTGCGCAGGTGGCGCGCTTCGGTGAGCACAGCTTTGCGGTGCTGACCGAAGGTGCCTATGCCGAGACCGAGGGTCTGGCCGATCGCATCCGCGAGGCGTTTGCGGCGCAGGTGTTCAGCATCGGCGAGCGCTCGGCCACGGTCACCGTCAGCATCGGCGGCGTACAGGTGGGCGAGAAGATCGCAAGCATCGGCCAGGTGCTGGCGCGGGCCACCGAGTGCCAGCAGGGGGCGTCCGAACTGGGCAACACCACCCGCATCTTCGACCCGGCCGCGGTGGACCGCGTGGAAGAAGAGCGCGTCCAGCGCTGGGTGGCACGGATCAAGGAAGCACTGGCGGGGGAAGGCTTCCAGCTGCACTACCAGCCGGTACTGAACCTGCAGGGCGAGCCGCTGGAGCTGTACGAAGCCTACCTGCGCCTGGACAACAACGGCGAACTGCTGAGCCCGACCGCATTCCTGGGCATCGCCGAAGAGCACGGCCTGCTGGCGGACATCAACCGCTGGGTGGTGACCGAAGCGATCAACGTGCTGGGTCAGCGTGCACGCGCCGGCCATGCCACGCAGATGCTGGTGAAGATCACGCCGGAGTCGTTCAGCGACCCGCAGATGGTGGCCACGCTGCGTCGCGAGCTTGCGGCGCACGGCGTGCCCGGCGAACGCCTGTGGCTGCACGCACCAGAAGCGAAGGTGTTCACCCACCTGCGTAACGCACAGCAGTTCCTCGCCGACGTCGCCCCGCTGGGGATCCGCATCGGTCTGGAACAGTTCGGCTCGGGCCTGGATTCGTTCCAGCTGCTGGCGCACTTCCAGCCGCAGTTCCTCAAGCTGGACCGCGACTTCACCAGCGACTTCGCCCGCACCCGCGAGCACGCCGACAAGATCAGCGAGATCACCGCACGCGCGCAGGAGGCCAACATCCGCACGCTGGCCGAGTTCGTCGCCGACGCCAACTCGATGAGCCTGCTGTTCAGTGCCGGCGTGGATTACGTGCAGGGTGAATTCGTCGGACCTGCGGGTCCGGCCATGAATTTTGATTTTGCTTAGTGGTTTGGTTTTTCGCGAAGAGCAGCGTTTCGGCTGATACGTACCGGGGAGGCCTACGGGCAGCCCCGCTCCGGGACACGCCGCAAGTACGTCCATGTAGGCTACTCCACGGCATCCATGCCGTGGAGTGTCCCTCCGGAGGCTACCCGTAGGCCTCCCCCTCATGCATCGCGCGATGCGGTGCGAACGGCAACGACAACAGCCATTTCGATTCGGGGTCATGCGTTACCGGGCGTTGGGAGTTTCACTGCCGTCGTCTGTCGACCGACGCTACCAGGCGCGCGAATGGGTTTTGATCTTCCGTGGCCACCGACCCGCCAAACCAAGAGACCCGCGAGCATCGGCTGTTCGCTCAAATGCCCGAAAAGCAGAACGCCAGGCAAAGCCTGGCGTTGTGCGCACACGTAGATCCAAGAAGGATCAGCTCGTGAGATCAACCAAGTTAGGAATGGCCACATCGGTGGCGACGTCCGCGTCGTAATCCACGCCTCCGACGCCGAAGCCGAACAGGCGCAGGAAGTCGGCCTTGTAGCCGGCCAGGTCGCTGATCTCGTACAGGTTCTCGTTGGTCACCTGCGGCCACAGCTTGAGCACTTCTGCCTGGACGTCCGGGGCCATTTCCTTGTAGTCCGCACGCAGGCGGCCAGCCTCGTCCACCAGTTCCACCGTGCGGCCGTCGGCCAGCAGCTGGTGGCGCAGGCGCTCGGTTGCGGTGCCGGTGTCCTTGCCGCCGTAGACGATGTCGTACAGGGTGTCGAGCTGCTCGATGCAGCCTTCGTGCGTACCGCGCTCCTTCATCACCTTGAACAACAGGGAGAGGTACAGCGGCATGGTCGGGATGGCCGAGCTGGCCTGGGTCACGACTGCCTTCAGCACCGACACGCGCGCGTCGCCGCCGATCTTCTGCAGCTTCTCGCGCAGACCCAGCACCTTCTCGTCCAGATCCTTCTTGGCCGCGCCAATAGAACCGTTCCAGTAGATCGCCTGGGTGATCTCTTCGCCCACATAGGTGAAGGCCGTGGTGGTCGCGCCCTCCGCCAGCACGCCGGCTTCCAGCAGCGCGTCGATCCACATCTGCCAGTCTTCGCCGCCCATCACCGCCACGGTGCCCGCGATCTCTTCCGCGGTCGCCGGCTGCAGCGTAGTTTCGGTCAGCACTTCCTTGTCAGTGTCCAGACCACGCAAGGTGATCGGCTCGCCGATGGGCTTCAGCGTGGAGCTGATCACCTCGCCGGTGCGCGGGTGCTTGCGGCGCGGCGCGGCCAGGCTGTACACCACCTGGTCGACCTGGCCCAGGTCCTGCTTGATCAGCTCGATGACCTTGGCCTTCACTTCATCGGAGAACGCATCACCGTTCACGCTCTTGGCGTACAGGCCGGCTTCGTCGGCGTACTTGTGGAACGCCGCCGAGTTGTACCAGCCCGCCGTGCCCGGCTTGCTGTCGGTACCCGGACGCTCGAAGAACACACCCAGCGTCGACGCGCCGCTGCCGAAGGCGGCGGTGATGCGCGCCGCCAGGCCGTAGCCGGTGGACGCACCCAGCACCAGCACGCGCTTGGGGCCGTTGGGCAGCTTCGGCTGCGCCTTGATGTAGTCGATCTGCTGCTTGACCGCTGCATCGCAGCCTGCCGGATGGGTGGTAACGCAGATGAAGCCGCGAACGCGCGGTTTGATGACCATGAACACCTCGAGGGAAACGGAGCGGCCGCCTGAGCAACCGCGCAACCCCGAAATCGTAGTGCCCCCGACGCCCCCGCACAACCAACGCCCCAGTACGGAAGAAAAGCAGAAAAAAGAAAAGCCGCGCAAAGCGCGGCTCTCAGAGACCCCGACGAAGGAGGAGCCCCCTTTTTGTTAAAGGGGGCGCGCCAACGGCGCGGGGTTAAGGTGGAATGCGCGAACCGTAACAGAACGGAACCGCAGGTTCCGATTTGTTACGGCCTGCGTGCCATCGCTTCGACGTCCTTGGCCTTCGGCAGCAGATCCTGCTTGCTCACCCGCAGGAAGCCAATCGTCAGCATCGGCACCGCCACCAGGATCGAGGACACCACCACGATCACCGCGCCGATCATGTGGGTTTCAGCCAGACCTTCCAGCGAGGCACCACCGTACATGTACAGCGCCAGCGCCGACAGGAAGAACATCACCGCGGTGATCACCGTACGCGACAGCGTCTGGTTGATCGAGCGGTTCAGCACCTCCAGCGGTTCCACGCGCAGGCTGCGGAAGTTTTCACGGACGCGGTCGAACACCACGATGATGTCGTTGATCGCAAAGCCCATCACCGACAACAGACCGGCCAGCAGGTTCAGGTCGAACTCGCGCCCCATCAGCGACATGTAGGCCAGCGTGACCAGCAGGTCGAACAGGGCCACGATGCTGGCGGTGACCGCGAACTTCCATTCAAAACGGAAGCCGATGTAGATCAGGAAGCCGGCCAGCATGAAGATCGTGGCGTACAGCCCGTTCAAGGCCAGGTCCTTGCCGATCTGCGGACCCACGTACTCGTTGCGCAGGATGGTGGCCGGATTCTCGGCCGTGGTGATGGCCTTGAGCACGGCGTCACCGGTGGCCTTGTCCTGGGCCGCCCCTTCGGCACCCGGGTCATGGGCACCGTGCGGAGCCAGACGGATCAGCAGGTCGGTGTTGCCACCGAAGCTCTGCACCTGGGCGTTCTCGAAGCCGTTGGATTCCAGCTTGGAGCGGACCTGTTCGACGTCCACCTGCTTGTCGAAGCGGGCTTCGATCAGGGTGCCGCCGGTGAAGTCCAGGGCGAAGGTGAAGCCCTTGACGCCGATGATGGCCACCGAGGCCAGGAACACCGCGATCGTGACCGCCATGGCGACATGGCGCCAACGCATGAAGTCGATCTTGGTGTCGTTCGGGAGGATGTGCAGCGGAAACAGTTTCATTGTGCGTGTCGTCCCGTCAGATGGCCACGTTCTGGAGCTTCTTGCGACGGCCGTAGATCAGCGTCGCCAGGGCGCGCGATACGGTGATCGCCGTGAACATCGAAGCGAAAATACCGATGATCATGGTCAGGGCGAAGCCCTTCAGCGGACCGGTGCCGAACGCAAACAGCGCCACACCGACGATCAGGCCGGTCAGGTTGGCGTCCAGGATGGTGCCGCTGGCGCGCTCGTAACCGGTCACGATGGCGGTCTTGCCCGGCACGCCGGCCCGCAGTTCTTCACGGATACGCTCGTTGATCAGCACGTTGGCGTCCACCGACAGGCCTACCGACAGCGCCAGACCGGCGAAGCCCGGCAGGGTCATGGTGGCACCAAACAGCGACATCACGGCCACCACGATCAGCAGGTTGAACAACATCGCTGCCGAGGTGATCAGACCGAACATGCGGTAGTACACGGTGAAGAACACCAGGGTGAACAGGAACGCGTAGATCACCGCGGTGACGCCGCGCTCCACGTTTTCCGCACCCAGGCTCGGACCCACCACGCGCTCTTCGACGAAATCCATCGGCGCGGCGAGCGAGCCGGACTTCAGCAGCTTGGCCAAGTCTTCGGATTCCTTCTTTTCCAGGCCGGTGGTCTGGAACTGCTTGCCGAACACACCATTGATGTTGGCCACCGAGATCACTTCCTCGTTGACCTTGAAGCTGCGCACTTCCTGACCATCCACTTCGGTCACGGTCGGCACGCGTTCGGTGTACACCACCGCCATCGGCTTGTTCACGTTGGCGCTGGTGAAGTCGAACATGCGCTGACCGCCCACGGCGTTCAGGGTCACGCTGACCGCATTGCTGCCGGTCTGCGGGTCGGTGGTGGCCTGAGCGGCCACCATCTGGTCGCCGGTCACGATCACGCGCTTGTTCAGCAGGATCGGACCACCGCCATCACGACGCTGGTACACCTTCGCTTCCGGCGGAATGCGGCCGCTGGCGATGGCGTCCTGCGCATTGCCTTCCACCACCGCGCGGTATTCCAGGGTCGCCGTTGCGCCGATCATGCGCTTGGCTTCCGCGGTGTCCTGCACACCCGGCAGCTGCACGACCACACGGTCGGCACCCTGGCGCTGGATGATCGGCTCGGACACGCCGAGCTGGTTGACGCGGTTGCGCAGCGTGTTGATGTTCTGCTCGATGGCACCGTTGGCAATCGTGGTCAGCTCGCTGTCCGGCACGCTCACGGTGATCCGGTTACCGCTGGCGTCGTAGCCCAGGGTGGGCTGCGCCTTGGCCAGCAGCTGACGCGCGCGCTCGACCACCTCGGCACCGGCCGACGGGCTGATGACCGCGACGATGGTGTTGTCCGGGCGACGCTCGACCGACTGGTAGGCAATGCGGGCATCGCGGAGGCTGGTGCGCACGTCTTCGGCGTAGGCATCCATGCGCTTGTCCAGGGCGGCCTTCTGGTCGACCTGCAGCACGAAGTGCACGCCGCCCTGCAGATCCAGACCCAGGGTCATCGGGCGACCGCCCAGCTTGGCCAGCCAGTCCGGCACGGTCGAGGCCAGATTCAGCGCCACGGTGTAGTGCTCGCCCACGCTGTCGCGCAGCAGGTCGCTGGCAGCGGCCTGGGTCTTCAGATCGGGCAGACGGACGATCAGGCTGTCGCCCTCCTTCTCCGCGCCGATGGTGCTGATGCCGGCCTGCTTCAGGTCGGCCAGCACGCGGTCACGGAGCGCGTCGTCGACCTGACCACCGCGGTTGGCGGTGATCTGGACGGCCGCGTCCTTCTGGTAGATGTTGGGCAGCGCATACAGAGTGCTGAGCGCCAGTACGATCAGGATGACGACGTACTTCCAGCGTGGGAATTCAAGCATTGCCAGGTTCCTGCGCGGTGCCAGTCCCGGCACCGCGGTTGGTCTTGGGAAAAAGAGGGATCAGACAGCCGACTTCAGCGTACCGGCCGGCAGCACGTTGCCGACAGCGCCCTTCTGCACGCGGATGTTCACGTTGTCAGCCACTTCGACGGTGACGAAGTTGTCGCCGATCTTGGTGACCACGCCGGCGATGCCGCCGTTGGTCAGCACTTCGTCGCCGACCTTGATCTTGTCCAGCATCGCCTTGTGTTCCTTCTGGCGCTTCATCTGCGGACGGATCATCAGGAAGTACATGATCGCGATCAGGATGATCGGGAACAGCAGCGTGGTCAGGCCCATGCCCTGCGGCTGGCCGCCAGCGGCTTGGGCGTGGGCGGCGGGAATCAGGAAAGCGAGCAGGTTCATTGTGTGTCCTTGGGTTGGGAGGCGCCCTGCCCCGGAAGGAAGGGTGTCGCCGCGAAACGGTGGGTCAGCCGCGAAGTATGCCACGGCCCCGGGGGTTATTCCTTGGGCCAATTGGCACGGTCTTCAAGGCAGGAGGGGTCAGGCGTGGCCGTCCAGCGCTGGCGTAGCCATTCCCCGGGCTGCGTAGAAGGACTCGCGGAAGGCGGTGAAGGTTCCCGCCGCGATCGCCGCGCGCATGTCGGCCATCAGCTTCTCGTAGTAGTACAGGTTGTGCAGCGTCCCCAGCATCGGGGCCAGCATTTCATTGCAGCGGTCCAGGTGGCGCAGGTAGGAACGGGTGTAACCGCTGCTGCAGGCATGGCAGCCACAGCCCGGCTCGATGGTGTCCATGTCGCGCTCGTAGCGGGCGTTGCGGATGCGGACCGTGCCGAAGGAGGTGAAATAGTGACCGTTGCGGGCGTTGCGGGTGGGCATGACGCAATCGAACATGTCCACGCCCCGTGCCACGCCCTCCACCAGGTCCTCCGGACGCCCCACACCCATCAGGTAGCGCGGACGGTCCGCCGGCAGGATCGGATTCAGGTGCTCCAGCATGGCGTTGCGCTCGTGCTCCGGCTCGCCCACCGCCAGCCCGCCGATGGCGTAACCGTCGAAGCCGATCTGCTGCAGGCCTTCGGCCGAGCGGGTGCGCAGGTCGCGGTGAACGCCGCCCTGGACGATGCCGAACAGCGCGGCGTCGTTGCCCAGTTCATCGTGGGCGTTGCGGCTGCGCTGGGCCCAGCGC
>NZ_JASCOZ010000045.1 GCF_029960115.1 Stenotrophomonas sp. PS02289 | reverse complement strand
GGCCGGCCTTCATGGGCGTCGGATACGTTCGCCAGGGCCGGCCAACGGCCGGCGCTACCGGGGATGTCCCGGTTTGGTTTAAGATCAAGCCATTCCCATCACGGTAACAAGGTGGCCCGCGCCAACGCGCCGGCCCAGCGTGCGACATGAGCACTACCACCGCCCACTGCTGACGTCCCCCGACGGCCCCTTGTGCAGGCGCCTTCGTGGCGCTTTTCTTTTATCTACGTATCCCAAAGACATGATCGCGATCACGCTCCCCGACGGCAGCCGCCGTGAATTCGAACACCCCGTCAGTGTCATGGACGTGGCCCAGTCCATCGGTGCCGGCCTGGCCAAGGCCACCATCGCCGGTTCCGTCGACGGCGTGCTGGTGGATGCCAGCGATGTCATCGACCGCGATGCCAGCCTGCGCATCATCACCGCCAAGGACGAGGAAGGCGTGGAGATCATCCGCCACTCCTGCGCGCACCTGGTCGGTCATGCGGTCAAGCAGCTGTACCCGGACGTGAAGATGGTCATCGGTCCGGTCATCGCCGAAGGCTTCTACTACGACATCTACTCCGAGCGTCCGTTCACCCCGGACGACATGGCCGCCATTGAAAAGCGCATGGGCGAGCTGATCGCGCAGGACTACGACGTCATCAAGAAGATGACCCCGCGCGCGGAAGTCATCGAGATCTTCAAGGCCCGTGGCGAGGACTACAAGCTGCGCCTGATCGAGGACATGTCCGACGACATCCAGGCCATGGGCATGTACTACCACCAGGAATACGTGGACATGTGCCGCGGCCCGCACGTGCCCAACACGCGCTTCCTGAAGGCCTTCAAGCTGACCCGCATCTCCGGTGCCTACTGGCGCGGCGACGCCCAGAACGAGCAGCTGCAGCGCATCTACGGCACCGCCTGGGCCGACAAGAAGCAGCTTGAGGCCTACATCAAGCGCATCGAAGAAGCCGAAATGCGCGACCACCGCCGCATCGGCAAGCAGCAGGACCTGTTCCATCTGCAGGAAGAAGCTCCCGGCCTGGTGTTCTGGCACCCGAAGGGCTGGGCGCTGTGGCAGGTGGTCGAGCAGTACATGCGCAAGGTGTACTGCAACAGCGGTTACGGCGAAGTGCGCTGCCCGCAGATCCTGGATGTGTCGCTGTGGCAGAAGTCCGGCCACTGGGACAACTACAAGGAGAACATGTTCTTCACCGAGTCGGAAAAGCGCACCTACGCGGTCAAGCCGATGAACTGCCCGGGCCACGTCCAGGTGTTCAACCAGGGCCTGCACAGCTACCGCGACCTGCCGATCCGCTACGGTGAATTCGGTTCCTGCCACCGCAACGAGCCGTCCGGCGCGCTGCACGGCATCCTGCGCGTGCGTGGCTTCACCCAGGACGACGGCCACGTGTTCTGCACCGAGTCGCAGATCGAATCGGAAGTGACCGCGTTCCACCAGCAGGCGCTGGCGGTGTACAAGCACTTCGGCTTCGACGAGATCCAGATCAAGATCGCCCTGCGCCCGGAATCGCGCCTCGGCGACGACGCCACCTGGGACAAGGCCGAAGGCGCGCTGCGCTCGGCCCTGGCCAGCTGCGGCGTGGAATGGCAGGAGCTGCCGGGCGAGGGCGCCTTCTACGGCCCGAAGATCGAGTACCACCTGAAGGACGCCATCGGCCGCACCTGGCAGCTGGGCACCATGCAGGTCGACTTCATGATGCCGGGCCGCTTGGGCGCGGAATACGTCGATGAAAACAGCCAGAAAAAGCATCCGGTCATGCTGCACCGGGCCATCGTCGGCTCGATGGAGCGCTTCATCGGCATCCTGATCGAGCACCACGCCGGCCAGTTCCCGGCCTGGCTGGCCCCGACCCAGGTGGTGGTGGCCAATATCACCGATGCCCAGGCTGAATACGTAAGTGAGGTTCGCAAAACCCTTGCGGATCAAGGCTTCCGCGTGAACGCCGATTTGCGCAACGAGAAGATCGGCTATAAGATTCGCGAGCATACGCTGCAGCGGGTCCCGTACCTGCTGGTGGTGGGCGACCGGGAAAAGGAAAACGGCGCCGTGGCCGTGCGTACGCGCTCGGGCGAGGATCTGGGCAGCATGTCCGTCCAGGCCTTCATCGAGCGGTTGCAGGCAGAACAGTCTGTATAAACAAGTCCCGGCCCTATGGACGCCCCGTCCAGGGCCGGTTTGATTCCTCTGGGAGATTGCAATATCAGTACCCCTGACAACAAACAGAACCGCCGTAACCAGGAAATCCGAGTGCCGCGCGTCCGCGTGATCGGCAGCGACGGAGAGATGGTGGGCGTGTTGTCGCGCGACGAAGCGCTGTCCATGGCCGAAGAAGAAGGCCTGGACCTGGTCGAAATCCAGCCGCAGGCCGATCCGCCGGTCTGCAAGATCATGGACTTCGGCAAGTTCAAGTTCGAAGCGCAGAAGAAGGCCAACGAGGCCAAGAAGAAGACCAAGCAGGTCGAAATCAAGGAAGTGAAGTTCCGACCGGTCACCGACGAAGGCGACTACCAGATCAAGCTGCGCAAGATGCGCGGGTTCCTGGAAGAAGGTGACAAGATCAAGGTCAACATCCGCTTCCGTGGCCGTGAAATGAGCCATCAGGAACTGGGTCGCGAAATGGCCAACCGGATCGAAGCCGATCTGGGCGAGGACATCGTGATCGAGTCCCGGCCGCGCCTGGAAGGGCGTCAGATGGTCATGATGATCGCGCCCAAGAAGAAGTAACCGGATGAACGGGGGCGACACGCCCCCAATCCCACCCAAATCAACCATTTGCATCCCTCTTCAGGGTCGTGCATAATGGGCGGCCCCGTATTGCGGGGTGAAGGACCCGCCGGGTTCCCATCGGGGAATCTGGCTTAAAAGCAGGCAAGGGCACGGACGGAAAGCGTGGCACAGCCACCGCCCTAGTCAGTAAAAAAACATCATCAAGGACATAGCAATGCCCAAGATCAAGACCAACCGGGCGGCGGCCAAGCGTTTCCGCAAGACCGCCTCCGGCAAGTTCAAGGCTGGCCACGCCAACCGCAGCCACATCCTCACCAAGAAAGCGACCAAGCGGAAGCGTAACCTGCGTCAGACGAACCACGTCCGCGCAGAAGACGCAGGCCGTTTGACCCGTATGCTTCCCTACCTCTGAGGACTGAACCATGGCTCGAGTAAAGCGTGGTGTACAGGCACGTCGCCGCCACAAGAAAATCCTGACCCTTGCCAAGGGTTACTACAACGCACGCCGCAAGGTCTTCCGCGTTGCCAAGCAGGCCGTCATCAAGGCACAGCAGTACGCCTACATCGGCCGTAAGCAGAAGAAGCGCAACTTCCGTTCGCTGTGGATCACCCGTATCAATGCGGCTGCCCGCATCAACGGCCTGAGCTACAGCCGCTTCATGAACGGCCTGCTGAAGGCTGGCATCACCCTGGACCGTAAGGTTCTGGCTGACATCGCCGTGCACGACGCAGCCGGTTTTGCTGCACTGGCTGAAAAGGCCAAGGGCGCACTGGCGGCATAAGTCCATTCCCCTGCCGTTGCCGTTCACGCGCAACGGCTGTGGGTAAGGCAATGCATGGGGAAGGGCGCAAGTCCTTCCCCATTCTTTTTTCTGGCGACGGGAGTCGGCCCGGCGTCCATCGCGAAGATCGACCGACGCGAGGTCCCGTTTATCCATGAGCGACATCCAATCCCTCACCACCCAGGCGCTGGCCGACGTGGCCGCCGCGCAGAGTCCCGACGCGCTGGAAGGCCTGCGCGTGGCGCTGCTGGGCAAGAATGGCAGCATCACCTCGCAGCTCAAGCAGCTCGGTGGCCTGCCGGCCGACCAGCGTAAAGCCGCTGGCGAAGCCATCAACCTGGCCCGCGACGCCGTCAGCGCCGCGCTCGGCGAACGCAAGGCGGTGCTGGACAACGCTGCGCTTGACGCGCGCCTGTCCGCTGAAGCGATCGATATCACCCTGCCGGGCCGTCGCGCCGAACGCGGTGGCCTGCATCCGGTCACGCGCACCCTGGAGCGCATCACCGAAATCTTCGGCCGCCTCGGCTATGAGCTGTCCGAAGGCCCGGAAATCGAAGACGACTGGCACAACTTCGAGGCGCTGAATTTCCCGCCGCACCATCCGGCGCGCGCCATGCACGACACGTTCTACTTCGGCGACGGCCGCCTGCTGCGCACGCATACCTCCGGGGTGCAGGTGCGCTACATGGGCGACCACGCGCCGCCGCTGCGCATGATCGCGGCCGGCAAGGTGTACCGCAGCGACAGCGACCAGACCCATTCGCCGATGTTCCATCAGGTGGAAGGCCTGCTGGTGGACGAGCACTCCACCTTCGCCGATCTCAAGGGCACGCTGTCGGAGTTCGTGCGCGCCTTCTTCGAGCGCGATTTCGAAATGCGCTTCCGCCCCAGCTATTTCCCGTTCGTGGAGCCCGGTGCGGAAGTGGACATTGCCTGGCAGCAGCCCGACGGCAGCACCCGCTGGCTGGAAGTGCTGGGCTGCGGCATGGTCCACCCGAACGTGCTGCGCAACGTCGGCATCGATCCGGAGCGCTACACCGGCTTCGCCTTCGGCCTGGGCGTGGAGCGCTTTGCCATGCTGCGCTACGGCGTGAATGACCTGCGCGCGTTCTTCGAGAACGACGTGCGTTTCCTGAAGCAATTCGCGTAAGCGGTGATCCATGAAATTCTCTGAAAACTGGCTGCGCAGCCACGTCCCCACCACGGTCTCGCGCGATGAACTGAGCGCGGTGCTGACCGCCATCGGCCTGGAAGTCGAAGAGGTCACCGACCTCGGTGCGAAGCTCGACCACGTGGTGGTGGCGCGCATCGTCTCGGCCGAGCGCCATCCAGAAGCTGACCGCCTGCAGATCTGCCAGGTCGACGCCGGGCAGGGCGAGCACCTGCAGATCGTCTGCGGCGCGCCCAACGCGCGCGCCGGCCTGGTCGCGCCGCTGGCGATGATCGGCGCGAAGTTCGGCGACTTCCTGATCAAGGCCGCCAAGCTGCGTGGCGTCGACTCCAACGGCATGCTGTGCTCGGCCAAGGAACTGGGCCTGGACAGCGACGCCTCGGGCCTGTTCGAGCTGCCTGACGACGCGCCGGTCGGCCAGACCCTGGTCGAGTACCTGGGCCTGCCCGACGCCAGCATCGAGATCAAGCTCACCCCCAACCGCGCCGACTGCTTCAGCGTGCGTGGCATCGCCTTCGACGTGGCTGCTGCGTGCGCCAGCGAAGTGGTGCCGTTCAACGCCGCGCCGGTCGCTGCCGTGGGTAACCGTGAACTGCAGATCGCACTGAACGCCGGTGCCGAAGCGCCGCGCTACCTGGGACGTGTGATCGAGGGCGTCAACCCGCGCGCCGCCACCCCGCTGTGGATGGCCGAGCGCCTGCGCCGCAGTGGCGTGCGTCCGGTTTCGCTGCTGGTCGACATCACCCAGTACGTGATGCTCGAACTCGGCCAGCCCATGCATGCCTATGACCTGGGCACCCTGCAGGGCAGCATCGGCGTGCGTCGTTCGCGCGCTGGCGAACAGCTCAAGCTGCTGGACGGCCGCGATGCCGCGCTGGACGACAGCTTCCTGGTCATCACCGACGCCGACCGTCCGGTCGGTCTGGCCGGCCTGATGGGCGGCTGGGACACCCGTGTCACCGACGACACCACCGCCGTCTTCCTGGAGGCCGCGCACTTCGCGCCGGCCGCCATCATGGGCCGCGGCCGCAAGCTGGGCCTGCACACCGACGCCGGGCACCGCTTCGAGCGTGGGGTCGACCCGGCACTGCCGCGCACTGCTATCGAGTACGCCACCCGCCTGGTGCTCGACCTGGCCGGCGGTACGCCGGCTCCGGTGACCGAAGCGGTGAATGCCGCCGACCTGCCGGTCGCCGCCGTCATCACCCTGCGTCGCGCCCGGATCCAGCGCGTGCTGGGCATCCAGATCGCCGATGCCGACGTCGAGCGCATCCTGCGCGCGCTGGGCATGGACGTGGTCGCCGCCGGCGAGGGCTGGCAGGTCACCGCACCGAGCCGCCGTTTCGACATCGCCATCGAAGAAGACCTGATCGAAGAACTGGCCCGCATTCACGGCTACGAGCAGATTCCGACCACGCTGCCCGGCGGTGCCGCGCGTGTGGCCATGCCGAGCGAAACCCGTCTGGACGAGCTGAGCGTGCGCCGTCAGCTGGTTGCCCGCGACCTGCAGGAAACCATCAACTACGCCTTCGTCGATGCCGCGCTGCTGGCCGACTGGCAGCTGGACCAGAACGTGGTGGCCCTGGCCAACCCGCTCTCGGCCGAGCTGGCGGTGATGCGTCCGGCGCTGCTGCCGGGCCTGGTCGCCACCCTGGGCCGCAATGCCGCCCGCCAGCAGGGCCGCGTGCGCCTGTTCGAGCTGGGCCGGGTATTCCACCCGCAGGCCGGTGAGGACCGTCCGGCTCCGATCGAAACCACCCGCGTGGCCGTGGCCGTGTGCGGCGACGCCGATCCCCAGCAGTGGGGCCTGGCCACCCGCAAGGTCGACTTCCACGACCTCAAGGGCGACCTGGAGTCGCTGGCCGCCGCGTCCGGTGCCGCGCTGACCTTCGTGCCCTCGACCCGCCCGTACGGCCATCCGGCCCGTTCGGCCGAGGTGCTGCGTGACGGCCAGCCGCTGGGCTGGATCGGCCAGATCCACCCGCGCCTGGCCCAGGCCATGGATATCGACGTGGACGTGTATGCATTCGAACTGGACCTGGCTCCGCTGGCCGCCCGCGAGCTGCCGCGTGCCAGCGAGCTGTCCCGGTTCCCCTCGATGCGCCGCGACCTGGCTTTCCTGGTCCCGGAAGGGGTCGCCTGGGCCGACCTGGAGGCCACCCTGCGCCGTGCCGCCGGCCCGATGCTGCGCCAGGTGACCCTGTTCGACCGTTATGTCGGGCAGGGCGTCGAGCCCGGTTTCAAGAGTCTCGCTATGGGCTTGATTTTGCAGGACAAGTCGCGCACTCTGACGGACCGCGACGTGGACGCGGTGGTCACCGAGGCGGTGGCTGCCATGGAGCGTGAACACCACGCCCGGATCCGCGGATGAGCGGGAAGCATGGGGGGTAGCAGGCAATGGCATTGACCAAGGCGGAGATGGCCGAAAAGCTGTTCGACGAAGTCGGTCTGAACAAGCGCGAGGCCAAGGAATTTGTCGACGCGTTTTTCGATGTGCTGCGTGAAGCATTGGAACAGGGACGTCAGGTGAAGCTTTCCGGCTTCGGCAATTTCGACCTGCGGCGCAAGAACCAGCGCCCGGGCCGCAACCCGAAAACCGGTGAAGAGATTCCGATTTCCGCCCGTACGGTGGTCACCTTCCGTCCGGGCCAGAAGCTCAAGGAGCGGGTGGAGGCATATGCTGGATCCGGGCAGTAACCGCGAACTTCCGCCGATACCGGCCAAGCGCTACTTCACCATTGGTGAAGTAAGCGAGCTGTGCGACGTCAAGCCGCACGTGCTGCGCTATTGGGAAACCGAGTTTCCCAGCCTGGAGCCGGCCAAGCGCCGCGGCAACCGTCGCTACTACCAGCGCCATGACGTGCTGATGGTGCGGCAGATCCGTGGCCTGCTGTACGAGCAGGGCTACACCATCGGCGGTGCACGCCTGCGTCTGGAAGGAGCCGGTGCCCGCGAAGAGTCGGCACTGAGCAACCAGATCATCAAGCAGACCCGCATGGAACTGGAAGAAGTGCTGCAGCTGCTGCGCCGCTGATCCTTTTTCTTCACAAAACGGGTATACTCGTCGGCCCGCTGCAAGGCGGGTACAACACCAGCATCATCGGGGCGTAGCGCAGCCTGGTAGCGCATCTGCCTGGGGGGCAGAGGGTCGTCGGTTCAAATCCGGCCGTCCCGACCATACTGGTAAAGAAATCAAAGGCTTACGCAGGGATGCGTGAGCCTTTTTTCTTTATCACCCTATTCTCACCCTATTACCACCCTATAGAAGTACATCGGGGAGCTCTAGGACTGCCAGCTGCGCTCCCGTCTATGGCTTCCAAGACGTTTTGAAGCCCAGGGTGGCCATCATCTGGAAAGGAGTGCAGAACTTTACTCCGACCGAGGTACAAGCGTCCGGGGTTCTACCCCGATATCACGGACGGTTCTAAAAGAGCTGCAACTTTCTGATCCTGCTTGGCGACCCTTCTGCGCATCCTCGGGTTGTGGCGTCGCTCGATGAAGTCAAACACATCCGCTCGTGCCGCATCCAGTGTGCAGTAGCTCGTTCGATAGATCCGCTCACGCTTGAGCAGCCCGAAAAAGCCTTCGCAGGCTGCGTTGTCACCGCAATGCCCCACCGCGCTCATTGAGCAGATCAGGCTGTTGGCGGCCAGATATCCCTGGTAGTCACCGCTGCGGAACTGGCTGCCACGGTCCGAATGCAGAATCACCGCACAACTTCCCTGCCGCTGCCACACCGCCATCTGCACCGCTCGGACCACCATCTGACGGTCCTGCCGATCGTGCATTGACCACCCCACAACGCGCTGGTCGTAAAGGTCCAGCACGATGCACAGATACAGCTTGCCCTGCTGGGTTTTGATCTCGGTGATATCTGTCACCCACTTGGTCTCCGGCTCCAGCGCGACGAAATCGCGTTCGAGCAGGTTGACCACGCCCGGTGGCGTCACGGCCGGACTGCCACGCTGCCCCCGGCGTTTGCGCCGAGGCCAACCCTGCAGGCCGTCGGCCGCCATCAGGCGTGCTACCCGGTTCAGGCTGGCAGTCTCGCCCTCCTCAGCCAGGTCTTCGCGCATGCGGCCAGCTCGGAGCGTACCCCGGCTGTCCTCATGAAGCTCACGCATTCGTACTACCAGGCGCTCATTGTCGAGCTGCCGGGCGCTGGCAGGACGCTTGCTCCACCCGTAATAACCGCTGACCGAAACCTTCAGGCAACGGCACATCAGACGAATCGGAAACTCATCGCGGCAACGTTCGATCACCTGATACCTCAGGATGATCCCTTTGCAAAGAACGTCGCCGCTTCTCGCAAAAAATCCCGTTCCTTCTTTACCCGCGCCAGCTCGCGCTTGAGGCGGGCCAGTTCCTCATCCCTGGGTGTCCCGGTGCCGCCGAAGGCGGTAGCTCCCGGGCTCTGCGCCTCACGCTTCCAGCGGGTCAGCAGGGTGTCGCGAATCCCCAGCTCCCGGGCCACCTGGGCGCAGCTGACGCCGGGCTGGCTGGCCTGCTCAACCGCGCCACGCTTGAACTCGGCACTGAACTTCCTACGCTTTGACATGAACACTCCTCATGGCCTGGATCGGCCTTCTCGTAAGTGTCCGTGAAAACGGGGGTGAACCCGTGTGGTTGACAGCGCTTTAGTGGTCTCGGTAATCGCGCCGCGTCCTAATTGGCGCGATTTTGGAGTTGCCTCCGGACACTCTATCGCAGCAGCACAGCGCCTGGCTCCACGCTGTGCCATGGCGCATCGTGCCCCTCCAGGTAGTGCTCCGTCATGCTTGCAGAGGTGTGGCCCATAAGGCGCTGGACCTGCTCGATCTGCCAGCCAGCCTCGGTAAGTAGCGCGCCGCCCAAGCTACGAATCTCGTGAAAGCTGGGAGGGTTATCCCCGGTGATTCCAGCCGCCTCTCTAGCGTCTTGAAACGCCCTAGTAAGTTGCTCTGGCATGACCTGGGTGTGGTGCTGGCGAGCGGAGGCCCGCATGTTTGAGGGCCTTGCCTTCTCCGGTAGCCGGTGGATGATGTAGGGCGAGAGGACACTATCGCGGGCCTGCGCCAGCAGGGCTCCCAGCTGATCCCCAATGCGTATCTTCAGCTTCACCAAGCTGCTTCCTTCGGTCTTCTGCGGGATGACCCACAACGCACCATCACGCATGTCGGTGAACTTCAGTGACACTACGTCGTCGCGCCGGAGGAGGGTGACTAGCGAAATGTCCATTGCCAGGCGCAGCCAAGGATCAGCCTTGTCCCAGACGGCGGCGTACATCTCTTTGGTAAGACGGGCTCGCTTGCGCTCATGCTGGAACCTACGAGTTGCCAGCACAGGATTGGAGTCGATCCAGCCTTCCTGTACCGCGCAGGCCATAATCCAGCCCAGCACCAGGCGGAACTGTTGCCTAGCGCGGTCCGACACGGTCACTGCACGAATGAACTCCGCGCAATCCTTCACCGTGACCTCCTCGACCGGCCGGCTTCCTATCCCGGCATTAATGCGCCGGATGACGCTTTCGTACACCTCAGCGGTCTTGGGTGCCCAATCACGAGCAGGGATGTCGTCGCGACGGAACACCTCGATTGCATCGGCGACGGTCTCGCGTGAGCCGACTACCCGTCCGACCAAGTCGTTGCCGGGAATCAGCATGGCGTTGAGCTTCTTCGCCGCAGCGAATGCCTTCGCCTTGTCGCGGCCCATGAACGTCTCGCGGCGAGTGACCGGGTGGCGGTACTTGAAGCCGTCCCGGTTCGGGTAAAGGTTGTCGGGCCACCCTTGGCGGCCAGCGCTACGCTTTCGTGGTGTCATTTCTTATCCTGCTTCCAATACTCGGGCAACGAGCTCGTCGCCGTCGGCCAGCCAGGCGTGCGCGTCAATGAACCACGTCCCGCCCACCTTCTTTCCAGGGATCTTCCCGTCCCTCAGCCATCGGTGCAGCTGCTGGATGCTTGGCTGGCTCGTCTGGTCAAAGTAGGTCTCCAGCCACCGTTGGGGGGTCATCAGATGCATAGTGCCGCTTCCCCGGACGTCCTAATGCCGTGCAATTTTTTGCTGATTTCGGCCGAATCTGTGGCGGAATTGCCCGGCCTCCGGTGCCAGCCCGGGCCAACCCAAAGTTGACATCTGGCCTGGCCTCCTTTCCTGTTGACCGTAGGCTGGTTTGCCTCGATGATCTTGGGTGCAAGGGGGAGGGTGATATGGCTCAAGAATTGAAGTTTGATTCTCTGGTAACGACTTGCTACGGCCACACCATTTATGTTGAAGCCTGCCAGCCGGAAGGTGGTAAAGCTGTCGTGTGTTACTTGGAAGTTGGGGAACTTCCCGTGGTTGACCAGCCCCGGTGTGGGCAGCACGAGAATTTGGTGGATGCGCTCGATGCTGGTCTGCGTTGGGCGATTGCTCGTCTCACCAAACTGCGAGTCGGCGAGGCGAGCTAGCAAGGGGCGTGAGAATGCGTGAGTGACGGTGTGGCGACGTATTGGCACTATCGAAGGTAAAGAAGCTGAGTCTGTGGAATGCCCTTCAGGACAGAATTGAACTCCTACGGAATAGTTGTATCGGCGGTCCATTACGGTTGGTATTGGCGGGGCGTCGCGCATATTTTTCGGTCGGACAGTACGCACGTGCGAACCCTTCAAGCGACCGCACGGAGCAAGAGCATGGTTGAGGCCGAAGGAGAGGCCGAGCGGCTCGGAGGCTCCTACGTCAGCTCCCTGATAGGTGGCGCGACCAGCACCTGACAATTGGTCATGCGGCGCGCCAGGCAATTGCACGCCGTTTGTGTCGCGATCACCAGTGACCCTTGACGCTACCGGCGCATCGTCGCAGCGGCGTTGCAGGAGCGGCCTGTAGAAGCGCTCAGACCCGATTGACCCATCCACCGCCCGTGGGCAGATTGGGATCGGAAGAACACCCTCTTGAGCAGTTTCGTTTCCGGGAGCAGACTCCGCTGGTAGGCAGCGGCGGAGCGACGTATGGGTCTGCGAAGAGTCACGCTTTCCATTGGTCGGTACTCCTACACGTGTGAGCTTGTACGAGAGAGCGACACGAGTTGGAAGCTTCAGAAGGTCCAGGTCCACAATGTAGGAGTTGTCGGGCATATCGATTTCCATGCCGGCTCTTGCCTTGCGGCCCTTCAACAAGGGGAGGTTATTGCCAATGACATCATTGCGTCCGCCGGGGCGGAGTCGCCCGATCCAAAGCTGAATGGTTAAGATTTGGCCGGTTCTGCAGGGATACTGACACCGCTGCACCGCATTGACAGCATGCTGCGCGAGGAACACGATCCTGGGTGTGCGCCCTATGGGATTCGTGGGATGGGCGGGCGTTTCATACAAAAGGAATACATAGATTGCTCGTTGTTTGGCATCGCTTTCTCGGTGGAAGCGTGGCAGCCGAATGGAGAGCGTGCTTTCGTGCACGCCATCGAGATCGACGGACGGCCAGCTATCGAAGTCTCGGACCTGCCGGATGCGTCTACCCTGCAGCAAGCCTTGGATATCGGTGTGGGTTTCGCGGTAGAGCAGATCGACAGCTAGCAAGCGCGGACGCTGCAGTTCGTGAGAGAACGTTGCAGATGGTGTTGGCGAGGTGGCGGTTTTCCTGGCGGTGCGCAGTGGCAACCAGCCAACTGCACAACTGCTCTCTTCAAGCTGCGTGCTGAGCCGAGGATGCGCAAAATGCGCATGATGCATAGGGATGTTGAATTGCACCTGGTCGTTGATCCGGTGGCTAGCGGCTTTCTGGCCACCGTGGTTCTGAAGTGGCCCGGTGGAACTGAGGGAAAAACGCAAGTTAAGGAGTTCGGACCTTTCGAAAGCATCATCCAAGCCATCACCGAAGGCGCACGCGAGGCGCGCGCCTGGGCTGACACGCTGCTGGATTCCGGTATCGCGCCTTGACGCGGTCTTGCGGCCTTGCAGCCACAATGCGCTCATAGCAGAATCGAATTGAGTGCAGTCGGAGTGCGAAAGATGGCAGTAGCAGTTGCTCCAGAATCGTTTCACAGCGTCGACTTGTCTGTAGATGGGAGGGCATACACGATTCACTTGTGGCGCGGCGGTGCTCATCAGTGGCGCGTGCTGTCTGTTGATGTAGAGGGGATCGCAAGATCTGAGCGGCCCATGCCCGATGAGACTTCCTGCCAAGCCGCATTGGAGTCTGCCGAGCAGCTGGCGCGGGATTTGATAGAAAGCAGGGTTGCTCTGGCAGAAGTACGTCCCGGGCGCGTAGTTCGTTTTCGTTGAAGTGCACGGGTCCATCCGTCCTATGCTGAACGCGTTAGGGAAGGTGGCGGTGGTGGTAGGCAACTTGAAACGATCCACTTGGAAGGTGATTTCGCGAGCCATCAGGCTGCTCGATGTGCGGCCTTGGACGCCGCGAGAGAAATTGCCAGCCAACTGGACCCCGATGACTCCCTGGCAAGGCGGGCCATCGGCCGTTGAGGACGAACCCCGCACCTCCGGTGGCGTCATCAAACAACGTAGTGCAGATGCGACTTCCCGCTGAATGCATTCATCTGTAAAGTATGGCTGCCCATTCAGACAGCCTTTTCGATGCCTGCGGATTCCTCGCGCAAAACTCTCCGTGGCCTCATCAATGGGCATACATTCGTTGTTACCGTGACCGAAATCGGCGAGGGGCTCTTTGACTACGCCCTCCAGGTGGATGGGCATGCCGTTTCCACCCCGAAGGTGAGCGTGATCACTAGCAAGGGTGATGGCTTTCAGCTCGGTGTGAGCGCAGCCGAACGACATATTGAGGGGCTTCCGCGTAAGCCCTGACGACGTGCAGCGCGTCATGCCGCCTTCCTCGCCGTGGCGTCCGGTGTAACCCGCACGCGCACGCCGTTCCTATCCAGCCAACGGCGGATGGTGTGCAGTGATGCGTTCGAGACGGCGAAGTTGTGGCCGCCCACGTTCAGCGTTCTGCGACCGACCTTGGCAGTGAGACGGGCCGACGCTGCAACTTCCGCCGGTGAGCTGCTATACGGGCTCGCGTACAGCCCCGCCCACAACCAGCCTGCACAGATCATCAGGACCAGAGTGGTTCCGTGGGAACCGGTGGCGAATGTCTTCTCGATTGGCAGTGCAGACGGATTCATGCCAGGCCCGCCTTGCTCAGTCCCTGTGCGACCAATGCATCCGCCTCAGCTTCGCCTCGAGCAGTGAGGGTGGCTTTCCCTGGGCAATCAGGGTCATCAAAATCAAGAAGCGCACGCTCGTAGAGCCAGTTCATCACCCTGCGGCTGAAGACGCGCGATGGTTGCTTTGTCGAGCAGAAGCCGCCGCGTGTGCGCTTCAAGCTGCTGTCGCTGGATCCTCGCGCCACGATGAGGGCGGCGCGCTCCATGGGTTTAAGTGCTGCTGCCATCGCGTTCTCCAAATCAGGCGGCGTGCTGCGAAGGCATGCCGGCGAGGACATTCGCGCGAGCCCGAGCAAGATGGGAAATGGAAATCAGTCGGTCCCGCAGAACTGGATCGGTCCAGCGCAGCTCGGCCATTGCCAGGGAGGTGCTGGGGACGGTCGCCAGCTGGCACTGGTGGCACTCGAAGTGGACCAACGGCGGACACGGAGTACCTAGCTGGTGTCCCAGCGGGGCACCCGTGGTGGTGACGATCTGCGGCCGATGACCAAGCCCACAGAGGGGAATGTCTTCTGGAGTAGGGCGGGAAGTTTGCATGGAGTTACTTCCTGACAGTCATGGTGGGCGCGTCGGCCTCGGCGGCATAACGCACTTGGTTTGCTTCGACGATTTCCATCAGGCGCATCGGGAGCACTACCGCCGCTACGACTGCAAGTCCCAGCCATGCATTTCGATAGCGGGGGCTCATTGCAGCGCTCGAACTCTGAACAAGCTGAACCGGCGATCGGGCTTCGATTTCGGGTCTAGACGGCGTTGCCTCCGACGTCCTTGCGCTACGCTTACGGCAAGAAAACGGAAGCCCGCAGGGAGGGCAGCATGAGCACAGATAGTTCCCAGCCTGAGTCGTACCGAGGCAAGCGCAATGCCGCGCGTCGGCAGCTTCATCAGGCTTTGAGCGATTTGAACTATTGCCTGGAGATGTTCGGAGATGAGCTTGGAAGGACCCAAGGATGGAAGAATCAACTGGAAGGCATGGAAGCGATCTACTACTACTTGATGCAGAAGCATCACTGGATGCCAGGGCAGATCCGTGCGATGTCGTATGAGGATCTGAGATTTGCGTTGAGCGAAGAGATGCACGGTTGGAAGCTGCCGCGAACCACTCCCTGATAGCAGGGGTGCGTTCGGCGGTGGCGCGGAGTTTCAGAACCTGGCCGTGGAGGCGCTCGGCCTTCCCGGCGAGCTGTTGCCGGAGGACTTTCCCTGCGGCCTGCATATTGATCCTCATTCCGCACCTCGCTGCTGTGCTCGATACCTGAGCACCCCGAGGTCGTGTAGCTGGGCTACGAGGAGTTCCTGGAGAAAGGAGCCGTTCGTCCTGGACGCGGTGCACAGTTCGCTCCACACCGAGATGATTCGGCGCTCCACTTCATCTACGGTGGGGCAGAAGGTATTCGGGTAGGGCAGATGGGTCTGACTGTTGTCGCCGAATGCCTGGGTCATGTTCATGCCTCCACCAGGTCGGCATTGCCACGCTGCAGCGTCTGTGAGCGCAAACGCGCTTTGAGTGTGTCGCCTTGCAGTGCCAAGGCCGCGTTAGAGCCCTCAATCGAAAGCTGCGTCCACGTTTCAACGGGCAGCTGGAGGATTGCTTCCCCGCCGACGGACAGGACGACTACATTCCCGCTCGCATCAGCCGCTGCGGCGACGGTCGCGCCTTCGGGCGCGTTGATGGAAACGGCCGCAGAGATAAGCCCACGCGCCAGCGCGACGGCTTCTTGCGCGGAAAGGGACAGCAGGCCTTCGCCAGGCGTGCCGATTCGAACCACGACGGTGCCATTGTTCGGGCGGGCGTCTGCCACCGGAACGCCGACAGCGCTGATGGTGAAGTAAGCCATGGGTCTCCGTGCCCCGGCCCGGACGGGCGGTTACTGGGGCGACAGAGTTAAATTAGCCCAGGGCTATTCGTTCTGCAATAGCCTGTGGCTAATTATGCCGTTAGGTAGTCTGAACCGTCTGCTGAGTGTTCAGCTTTCTGGGAGTCTCAATTCCCCAGATTGCAACCAATTGCACAGTGGATGCGGCTGAATGAAGCTATGGTTCGTGTCAACTCGACGAAACTTTCACCGTCTTCGTCCGATCTTACGTATGGGAAGTGGAGCGGCCCATGTGAACCGTTTTGTTAAATGAGCGCTTGTCAACCGTTGACGCTTTTGGCAGTTGTGATACGGCGACTTCATCGTTAATAATGCCCCCCAGTTGGGTAGCCGTTCGTTACCCACGGATCCGCCCCACGGAGGGGTCGGACAATCGGAGAAAAACTATGCGACCGAACCAGATCCTTCTGCGTTGCTTTGCCGAACGCGACGGACAACTGTGGGTAGCGTACTGCCTTGATCTGTCCCTGGCAGCTCAAGGCGACACCTTGGAAGAAGTCAAGGGCAAGCTCGATGAGCAGATTCGCGAGTACGTCTCTGATGCGCTCGTCGGGCCTGATCGAGCGCACGCGCCGTACCTGTTGAGTCGTAGCGCTCCTGCCAGTCTTTGGCTTCACTATCTGTGGGTCAAGTTGCGCATTCGTACAGACCGTCTTTTCCACAGCACCAAGCAAGCGCAAGAGAAGGTGTTCAAGGAAGTGCTGCCGGTCCAGCTCGCCTCGTGCCGATGAGGGAGTATGGTCAAGGAACGGCCGGTAACGCACAAAGAGTTCACAGCGGTATTGAAGCACCTGGGATTTGAGGCGCGGCCTCAGAAGGGCACTTCACACGTCCAGTGGGTGCTGGAAGATGCCAGTGGATTTCGTAAGGTCACTGTAGACGAGCACAACTCGCCGTATCACCGGCGCATGCTCAGCCTGATGATGGCGCAGGCAGGCCTTGGTAAGAAGGACTTCTTCACGTTACTTGAGAAGATATGAACCCCGCTTCGGCGGGGTTTTTTGTGTCTCAAGTTGGGACAGCCTAGAAGCGGCGCAGGCCGGCGTGGATCAACGCTTTACCCAGGATGGCCACTTCTCCTTCGTCAGAGCGGTAGGGCGGGAAGTCCGGGTTGATACTCACCACGTAGAGGCCATCACCGCGCCGCTGCAGCATCTTGATCTGTGTCTCGCCGCCGATGTTGATGAGGTAGTAGTCGTCGCCATCGAAGTAGTCGCAGGTCGTGTCGATCCAGACGATATCGCCATCTTCTAGCTTCGGTCGCATGGACGGGCCGCGCCCGGTGATGATCTGGATCCGACCAGGTTGGGGGAGGTAACCGAGCTTCTTGCGCACCTCCCATTCCGCCACCTCGATGGTGCGCACCACCTCCGGGTAGTCCTGATTCACCAACCCCACCCCCATCCCCGCACCCCCTTCGAACAAGTCGAAGCGAACATAACCTGCGGGGGTCTCAGTCTCTAAGACTCTTGAGACGGCGGGGCTTTCGTCGCCATGGTGCGTATCCATCCACCCGGCGGGGAGGCCAAGGGCAGTTTCAATCGCTCGTGCTGTCGTGCCTGACATGACACGTGGCTTGCCGGTGGTCCCATGCGGGCTCCGGTTCACCCACTGGCTCACCTGAGCAGGGTTCTTGATACCGGCGGCTTCGGCAAACGCCCGCTGACCGTCGCGTGCGGCGATCAGGGCAATCAGGTTCTCGCGGCGGACTTCTTCGACTGTGCGCATCTGGCTATTGGATAGCGAAAGGCTATTCAATCCAATGAGCTTTTGGCTATTGCAGTTTGAATAGCCTGAGGCTAATGTGGGTTCCATGGACCTACTGACCTACATCGCGGATATGAGCCGACGGGTCGCACTCGCTGAAGCGTGCGGCACCAGCCCGGAGTACCTGTGGCAGATCGCCAGCCGTTGGAGGGGGAAGCGTCCGAGCCCCGAGCTGGCCGCCACCATCGAGCGGGAGACGGAGCGCCTTGGCCCGGAGCGGGTTTCCAAGGAGCCGCTGATCTTCGGGCCATCCGCGAAGACTGATCGTCAGGCCGTGGGGGCGATAGTCGATAGCCGCATGAGCAAGCGCGCGCTGCGCGCCCGGCTGGGCCTGAGCAGCGATGCGCACTTGGCGAAGGTGCTGGGCGTGCCGGTGGCCGATGTCGCTGCTTGGCCGGATGAGGGGGCCGTACCGGAACTGCCGCAGGTGCTCAAGCTCTTGGGTACCCATGAAGTGCCCGCTGCGTCTGATCAAGCCTTGGATCCTGATGCCGGTCGCATCGTCGGAGTGGACGCTGCATGACTGTCCTTCGTCACCAACGTCAGCTTGGTACCGCGCTCGCGGCGCGCAGGACCCTGAAGCGGCGCGAACAAAACAGCCTCCACGCCTCCTATTCCTTTCCGGGCGCAGTAGGCGCGAAGGGCGGTAAACCGCATTGGGCGCTCAAATCCGATCAGTTCGCTCATGGCTGCCATCGTGCAGCCGGGTCGAGCACGAGAGAACGATGAAACGAGTTGCCTCTCAGGGGATAGCTGCATGACGTGTGCACGTTCGGATATCTACTGGCGCGACGCGGCCTACAACGCCGTCTCGCGCATGCCCGGCAGCGTCAACGCTGCCGCCGCCTACCTGACCAAGCGTCGGGGTGCCGCCATCAAGGGTGAGTCCCTGCGCAAGAAGCTGCGCGGCCTGGAGGGCGAATCGCTCTCGATGGAAATGATGGAGATGCTCACCGACTGGATGGTGGAGCAGGCGGCTGGCACGTCGGTGGCCACCGACTGGATACTGTCCCTGGCCGCCCAGTTCAACCTGACCATCGACCACGTGCCCGTCGCTCCCGATGCGGTGGCCGATGAGATCGCCGCGATCCGCGACAAGCTGCTGCATGTGTCCAAGTTCTGCGGGCAGCTGTCCGCCGTGGCCCTGGACGTACTGCAGGACGACAAGGTCACCCTGGAAGAGGCTGATCGGATGCTCGATGCGTTGCAGGATCTGCGCTCCATGTGTCACCGCATCGAGCGCAACCTGCGTCGCGCCTTGAAGAAGAGCAGAGCACGGGCATGACATGGTCACCTATCGTGCGCCCCGGGCACCACGTGCACACGGCAAGCGCATCGTCAGCGCAGCAGCACGACGCGAGATCGAACGGATCGAACAACTGCTGTCGGGTGCCGAGCAAGGCCCGGTCGGTGATGCCGCACTGGCCGAACGAGAGCGCACGTGGGCGGCGCTGGATTCTGTGGAGCAGAGGCAATGTTCCCTGCAGCTGGAGGTCTGCGGCGATGGCGAGCCCTGATCGCGCCCCTCCCCCCCAGGGAGCAATGGAAACGCGGTCGCGTCGATTCAGTTCGGTCGCGCCTTCGAGGCTGAACGTCGAACCTGAACGAGCGCCGGTCGATGGGTCCTCCTGGGCCATGCGTTTTGCGGGTGATCAAGCGCGCACTGCTCGGGTACACAGCGGCTCTGGAACTTACTGAATGTCTGCCAATTACACTGATGTGCTTGGCCAGCTGACCGCAGCTGGCCTGCTGATCGACACCCTGGACACCAGCGGGCGCATGGTGCGCTGCCGGGTCGAGGGATCCCGCGAGCGCCGCGGCTGGTACGTGCTGCATGAGCTCAACACCAGCAGCGGCGACACCCTGGTCGTCGGCACCTTCGGGGTCTGGCACGGCAACGACAACGGGGCGCAGAAGGTCGAGCTGCACAAGCGCGACAGCGCTTTCAGCCAGGAGCAGCGCGAGGCACTCAAGCGCCGGCTGGCCGAAGACCGTCGCCGTGCAGAAGCGGCGCGCCTGGAGCAGAACCGGCGCGCGGCCGCGCGTGCGACGGCCGCCTGGAACAAGGCGCTGCCGGAAGGCGAGGCGGACTACCTGATCGACAAGGCGGTGCAGGCATTTGGGCTGCGCTATGGCCGCAGCGGCGTGGCGCTGGTCCCGCTGCTGGATCCCAATGGTTCCGTGCACGGCCTGCAGGTACTGCGCAGTGTCAAGCAGGCCAAGGCCAGCAACAAGCCGGCCAAGGAATTCTGGCCGCCTGGGCTGGCCAAGAAGGGTCACTTCCACCTGATCGGCGGCACGCCGCAGTGGATCCTGCTGGTGGCCGAAGGCTATGCCACCGCGTCCACCCTGCACATGGCGACCGGCTACCCGGTGGCCGTGGCCTTCGATGCCGGCAACCTGATGCCGGTCGCTGCATCCTTGGCAAAGCGCTATCGCAGCGCCAAGGTGCTGGTCTGCGGCGATGACGACGTGCTGCAGAAGTGCCGGCGCTGCAAGTCGCGCCTGGTGCTGGCCGTCGCCCCGGAGATCTGCCCGACCTGCGGCGAATCGCACGGCGCATCCAATGCCGGCCTGCTCGGCGCGGAAGCGGCGGCGATGGACGTGGGCGGCGCGGTGTTGTTGCCCAGCTTCGCCGACGAAGAAAACCGGCGCGAGCGCTTCATCGACACCGGCCGCAAGATCAGCGACTTCAATGACCTGCACGTGCTCGAAGGTCTGCACGTCGTACGCAGCCAGGTCGAGGCCCGCATCACGGAGCTTTCGTGGCGACCCCGCACCGAAACTCGCAGCGCGTCCATCACCACCACCGGGGACGGGGGCAAAGCCAAGCTCAAGCCCATCGATTCGCTGGACGAACTGCTGGAGCGCTTTGCGCTGGTGTACGGGCAGGGCGGTACGGTGTTCGACCACAAAGAGCACATGCTGATGGCCTTGGCCGACATGGGCCATGCCTGCGTTCGCCGCGAGCTGCACCGGGCGTGGATGGAACACCCGGGCCGATCCATCGTGCGCGTGCGAGAGGTCGACTTCGACCCGTCGGGCACGAAGGAAGGCGTCACCTGCAACCTGTTCGCCGGCTGGCCGACCACGCCCAAGGCCGGCGAGTGCTCCAAGCTGCTGCACCTGCTCTGGCACATGTGCGGCAACGAGTCCAACCAGAAGGCCCTCTACGACTGGGTCCTGAAGTGGCTGGCGTACCCGTTGCAGCACCCCGGGGCCAAGATGAAGAGCACCATCGTGATCCACGGCCCGCAGGGCACCGGCAAGAACATGTTCTTCGATGAGTACATGAAGCTGTTCGGGGACTACGGGCGGGTGCTGGACCAGGCCGCGCTGGAAGACAAGTTCAACGACTGGGCCAGCCGCAAGCTGTTTCTGCTGGCCGACGAAGTGGTCGCCCGCACCGAGGTGTACCACCTCAAGAACAAGCTCAAGGCGCTGATTACTGGCGACCGCATCCGCATCAACCCCAAGAACATCCAGGCCTACGAGGAGGACAACCACGCCAACCTGGTGTTCCTGTCCAACGAGGCCATGCCGGTCGTGCTCGAAGAAGACGACCGCCGGCACGCGGTGATCTGGACACCGGACAAGCTCACAGAAGAGTTCTACTTAGAGGCGCTGGAAGAGATCCACAACGGCGGCACCGCCGCCTTGCACGACTACCTGTTGCGGCTGGACCTGACCGGGTTCACCAACGGCACCAATCCGCCGATGACCGATGCCAAGCGCGAGCTGATCGGTCTGAGCCAGGACAGCCCGCAGCGGTTTCTGGATGAGCTCTATGGCAACGACATCCCGGGCGTGAAGCCAAGGCCGGCGCTGTCCAAGGAGTGGTATGAGCTCTACAAGGTCTGGTGCAACAAGGAGGGGGTGCGTCCTGCGCCTAATCCCAAGTTCGTCAACGCCCTGGTGCGCAAGCGACAGATCCTCCACCCGGATCGGGCGCGCAAGCGCTACATCGTGGGCCAGAACACCCTGGGCCCGCACGGGTTTTTGATGCTGGGGCCGACCAAGCCGGAGGACGACCGCAGCGAGCAGGCCTTCCTGGGCGAAGAGTTGGTGGCGTTCCGCAATGCTTTCAACGACTACCGGGGGCGCGCATGAGTCGCTCGCCCATAGACGTGCGGGACGTGCGGGACGGTGTGCGGGCATCTGTGCGGGCATTTGGCCTAGTGGCAGTAGGGCTGTGCGGGACGTGCGGGACTGCCCTAACGCACCTGCGCGGGCGTGCGCGTGGCGATGCCCCCACTACCGCCTGCCTGCATGCATGCGCCCGCGCGTATAGGTGCCCGCACGTCCCGCACGTCCCGCACAACGCAGGCGGGGCAAGCGTTTCGAGCCTCTGCGTTCCCGCACGCCACGTCGCACGTCCCGCACTCACGCTTGCACGTCAGGCACCCACGCTCGCGCGCGCGTTTTCTTCTGTCACTGCTCTTTTGAAAAAAATGGAAGGGGAGGCTGTAGATGGCTTCTGAGGACGTACAGGTCACGGGCAAAGAGCTGGCGGTGCTGATCGGCTGTCGGCCGTCCTACATCGTGGAGCTGAAGAAGAAGGGCCGCCTGGTCAGCGCTGAAGACGGCAAGGGCTACCTGCGCGACGCCTCCCTGGCGCTGTACGCCCAGACCCAGGATCCGGCCTATAGCGCCGTCGCCGCCCGCCATGCGCAGGCGCGGGGTTCTTCGCTGGCGGGGGCGGGGGACGGGGGCGTCACCGACGCAGGCTCTGACGCTGAAGAGCTGGACGCAGACGCAGACGCGGATGGCGAAGGCGAGGGCGAGGGCGAGGGCGAGGGCGAGGGCAGGGAGGGCTCGCCTGCTCCTGCGACCCCCGATGCCAAGCGCAAGGCCAAGGCGCTAGCCGATAAGGCCGAGATCGATGCCAAGGCCGCTGCCCGCGACTATGAGGTCAGCATGGGTAAGCTGCTCGACGCCGCCCAGGTTGAGCACGAGCTGGCCGAGGCGGCCACCGCGATTCGCGTGGAACTGGAGCGCATGGCGGACACCCTTGCACCGCAGCTGGCCGCCACCAGCGATGAGGCCCGCTGCCGCGAGCTGATCTGGAACGAGGTCAGCCACGCCCTGGAAGAGATGAGCCGGGGCTTCCGCGTGGCGGCATCGGCGGTGGCCGAATGACCGCCCAGGCTCGCCTCCACACCGTGCTCGCCCGCTCGCTGCAGCCGCGCCGGCCGCTGACCGTCTCCCAGTGGTGCGATGAGCACATGCGCCTGTCCACCAAGGGCAGCAGCAAGGCCGGCCGCTGGGTGACCGACCGCAATCCGCCGCTGCGCGAGCCGATGGACAACATGTCTGCGCGCAGTCCGGTGCACGACCAGGCCTGCATGTTCCCAATCCAGTTCGGCAAGAGCCAGATCGCCACCAATTCCATCGCCTACTGGATGGACTACGCGCCGGCCCCGATCATGTACGCGCTGCCGGGCGAGGCATCCATGAACAAGTGGGTGAACCAGAAGCTCAACCCGATGATCGAGGTGTGCAAGGCAGTGCGCAAAGCCCTGAGCAGCACCGCCAGCCGCGACAGCTCCAACCAGCGCACCTTTAAGGACTTTGCCGGTGGCCAGCTTTACGTGGAGCACATGGGCAGCCCACAGCGCCTCAAATCCACGACCGTGAAGAACCTGGTGGTCGATGAGATCGACGAAGCCCCGCAGGTGCTGCTGACCGGCGATGACCCGGTCAAGATGCTGGACGGGCGTACTTCCTCTTTCCCGACCACCTACAAGCGGCTCTACATCAGCACGCCGGGCATCACGGGACTAAGCCGCATCGCGAAGCTGTACGAAAAGTCGGATCAACGCCGTTACCACCTGCCGTGCCCGCACTGTGGCCACTTCCAGCACCTGCAGTGGAGTGGGCTGCATTGGTCGCCCGATGCCAAACATGCGTGGTACGCCTGTAGCGAGTGCGGTGCATGTATCGAAGAGCACCACAAGGCCGACATGATCGCGGCCGGCCGCTGGGTGCCTGCCAACCCGGACTCACCCATTCGCGGATACCACATCAACTGCCTGTACTACCAGTTTGGTCTGGGGCCGCGCTGGATCGACTTGGTGCGCGAGTGGCTGGATGCGCAGAACGATCCGGCCTCGCTGAAGACCTTCGTCAACGACCGTCTGGCCGAGACGTGGGAAGACCCCAAGATGCGGGCGGTCAAGCACAACGTCATTGCCGACCGCGCCGAGGGCTACCGGCTGCGCCACGCGCCGCGCGGCGTGCTGGCCATCACCGTGGGGGTGGATACCCAGGACAACCGCCTGGCGGTTCACGTGGTGGGCTGGGGGCGGGGGATGACCGCCTGGACGCTGGACTATGTCGAGCTGCCCGGAGATCCAGCCGAGGAAGACGTGTGGGTGGCGCTGACGGATCTGCTCAATCGTCCCATCGAACGCGAGGATGGGGTGCAGCTGCGCCCCTCGGCCACGGCTATCGATGCCGGCGGCCACCGCACCGAGGCGGTGAAGAATTACGTGCGCCAGCGCAAGATCACCCGCGTGATGTGCATCTTCGGTGCGGTGCCCAACAACGCGCCCATCCTGTCCAAGGGCAAGCTGGCGGACGTGACGTGGAAGGATCGGACCGACAAGCGGGGGATCACGATTCATCACGTGGGCACCGTGGCGGCAAAGCATTACCTCTATAGTCGGTTGGCCGCTGATGCCGAACGGCAGGCCGAAGCGCGGCTGGTGCGCTTCAGCGATGAGCTGCCGCAGGAGTTCTTCCCCGGATTGGTGTCGGAGGTCTACAACCCGGTCAAGAACCGGTTCGAGAAGCGGGTCACGCGCAATGAACCGCTCGACACATGGGTATACGCCTATGCCGCTGCGCATCACGCGGAGGTGCGTCTGCACCGATTCACCAAGTCCGACTGGGACGTCTTGGAGGCAAAGTTGGCAGCAACAGTTGCAAGCGCGGGTGCGGATTCCCGTGGAACACACGCGGTTGCCCAGAGCAGTCATGGCGATGCGCAAGGGCATAGCACTATGGATTCCCGTGGAACAGGCGGTCAGCGGCCGGCGCATAGTGGCTTCAGTGCGCGGCCGCGCAGCGCAGGTTTCGGGCGTGACGGATGGGGGCTGTAATGGCAAAACGGCGCGAAACCCGTGACGAACTTCGGGAGCGCATTCTGGCGGCGATGCTCGCGGACATCGGTATCAGTGAGCGTATGGCCCAGCCTTTTGTAGACTCCGTTATGCAGTGCTTCGCGGGCGAACAACCGTACTTTCCTGCGGTGCAGAAGACCTATCCGGTGGACTTGATTCGCGCGGAACTGATGAAGGGGATTCCCGTGAAACACGTTATGAGACAGTTCGACGTGTCGCGCTCCAAGCTCCACGCACTGTTCCCAGGAGGCCTCCCAAAGCCGGAAAGTGCGAACGTGTCCGCCGGCTCAATGAATGTGGAGACAAATTAGTTTCCGCGCGTTGAGAAATCAGCAACTTAAAGGCGTCCCTGTCCTCGACTTTATTGAAGTGCTGGACAGGCCACCCTCTAGCCTATGCAGTCATGAAGACTGCTCAACAAATGCTGGATGCCTACATTGCCGCCGAGCAGGCTGTTCTACTCGGACAGACCTATCGTTTCGGTGAGCGACAGCTGACGCGAGCAGACCTGGCTGAGATCCGCGCAGGTCGAAAGGAGTGGCAGGCGGCAGTCACGCGGGCCGCGAGCGGTGGCCGGCGCGCGCGTTGGGCCAATGCTGATTTCGGTGGTACTACCTGATGTCGTCCGCGCTTACCGCGAAAACACGACTGGCGGCTGCGCTCAGTACCGACCGCGCGGTTGCAACTGCGCGCGCGCAGCTCGCCCCCGTTCTGGCGCGTGCGCATGAGGTCACCCGTCCGTCGCGCAATCGGAAGCTTGCCCGCGACTGGGGCAGCGGTAATGCCATCGCGGGCATGGATGCTCGCCAGTTACGCGACCAAGCACGCCACCTTGAGCGCGATCTGGATCTGGCCGATAACGCCCTGAATGTGTTGGTGCAGAACACTGTCGGCTCCGGCATCGATGTCTTGTCAGCGCCTCGCCTGCCAGGTCAGGCCATCAATCGCGAGCTTGCTCTGCAGCTGGATGAGCTTTGGGACGAATGGTGGGATGCCCCTGAAGTCACGGGTACTCACGACTACGGCATGTGCCAGCAGTTGCTGGCTCGAAGTTGTTTCCGCGACGGAGACTCCTTCTACCAGGACCTGATCGGTCCGGTGCAGTATCTGGAGCACGGCACTGGCGTTCCCTACAGCATTGAGATGCTGGAGGCTGATCTTGTCCCGTTGGACTTCAACGATCCGGCGCGGAACATCAGCCAGGGCGTCGAATGCAATGCGTGGGGCAAGCCAATTGCCTACCACGTATTCAAGCGTCATCCGGGCGACCCGACCGGGAATCGCACCGAGACCAAGCGTGTGCCGGCCGAGTTCATGCACCGAATTGCCCTGGTCAAACGACTGCACCAGGTGCGCGGGTTGAGTGTTTTCGCCAGCGCGATGTCGCGATTTGAGGACGTGAAGGACTACGAAGAGTCCGAGCGCATCGCGGCCAAGGTCGCCGCATCCATGACCTTCCAAATCAAGAAGGGATCGGGTGAGGCCTACGCCGGTGACTTGGGCGGAAACGCCCTGATTCAGGACGGAGTTCCGGTGCGCGAGCTGCGCCTGGCCCCGGGTGCGATCTTTGATGACCTGCTGCCCGGCGAGTCCATTGAGAGCCTCGGTACCGACCGGCCGAATCCGAATGCAGCGACGTGGCGAAAGGAGCAGTTGCGTGCCGCCGCCGGCGGCATTGGCGTTAGCTACTCCAGCCTTTCGCTGGACTACAACGGCACTTACTCGGCACAGCGCCAGGAGCTGGTGGAGAAGTGGGGAAGCTACTTGATGTTGGCTGAGCGCTTTATCGCGCTCAGTGTGCGTCCCCAGCGCGTGCGCTTCGTCCAGGCATGCGTACTGGCCGGACGTGTGAAGCTGCCTCGCGGCTGGACGTTGCGCAACCTGGCGGCATCAACCTACGTGCGGCCGGTCATGCCGTGGATCGACCCACTGAAGGAAGCCTACGCCCGTGGCGAGGCAGAGGATCGCGGCTGGGTTTCGCCGCAGCAGAACACCCTGCAGTACGGCAATAACCCCGCAGAGGTTCTGCGCCAGCGCGAAGACTGGCAAGAACAGAACCGCGACCTGATGCCGCCGGCATCCACCACCAGCGCTGAAGCTCGTGCCCGAGTAGTGGCCTCGCTGCAGCACGATCTTTCGAGGAGCGAATGACTATGCACGCACGCCTGTTGGCTGCTGCCATTGCACGCTGCGTCCGAGCTGACGCAGGAAACAACCCGGAGCTGGGGCCGGCGCTGTACCAGGTAAGGGCCGAAGCCGATACGGCAGAGGTCATGATCTACGGCGCTATCGGCGGATTCTTGTTCGAGGAATCGGTATCGGCCAGTGAGCTTGTGGAGCAGATCGGGCAGATCACCGCGTCCACCATTCACGTCAGGCTGAACAGCGTGGGCGGTGTGGTCGCCGATGGGCTGGCTATCCACAATGCGCTCAAGGCTCATGCGGCGCGCAAGGTCGTGACCGTAGAAGGCCAGGCAGCTTCCATTGCATCCCTGATCCTGCAGGCAGGCGATGAGCGCCGGGTGTATGCCAGCTCGCTGGTGATGGTTCACGCCCCCCGCACCATTGCCGCAGGCAGTGCCACCGCCTTCCGCCAGAACGCTGATGCTCTCGATGCTCATGCCACCGCGATGTTGGAGGCGTACGCAGCCCGTTCCGACCGCCGCGAAGAGATGGAGCGCCTACTCACCGACGATGTGGATCACTGGTACTCCGGCCCGCAAGCGGTCGATGCGGGGTTGGCTGATGTGGTGATCGATGCCGACGGCGGTAACAGCGCTCGCCTGGCTGGCGCATCGGCGGTGGCCATCAGTGGCTACCTCCAGTCCATCGACGGCGCGGCATCGCCGGTCGTCGCTCAGCTGCGGCACCACATTGTCGCGTCCCTTTCTCCCACCGTATTTGCCTCTCTTTCTGAGGTCAGCCAGTCGGCCGTGATCGGCCATATCGAGGATCCCACCATGAACCAGCAGTACCGCCACATCCTCGCCAACGCCGGCCGCTCGACTCCGGCACCGGCAGGCGTCACCACCTCCACGCCGCCGGTCGCCCCCGTTGCGGTGAGTCCGGTACCGGCAGTTGCCGCTGCCGACCCTGTGCAGGCTGCAATGGCCGCGCTGCGTGAGCGGAATACGCAGATCCAGGCGATGGCGACCCCGCACATGGGCAATGCCCAGGTGCGCGAGTATGTCGATGGGGTGATGGCGCAGGCCGACTCCAACGTGACCGCCGACGCAGTGGGTCGCCACATCCTGGCGCTGCTGGCCACCAACGCTGGTCCGCTCAACGGTGGCGCGCAGATCACCGCCGGCACTGATCAGCGCGATCTGACCCGCGCTGCCATGTCCAATGCCATTCAGGCGCGAGCCGGTCTGGAACAGCCGACCGATGGCAACCCGTATCGCGGGATGACCATGACGGAGATTGCGCGCGCTTGTGTGCAAGCCACCGGCACCAATGTCGCCGGCATGGATCGTCTGCAGATCGTTGGCTTGGCCTTCACCCACGGCACTTCGGATTTTCCGTCGCTGCTGGGCGATGCATCGCGGCGCGCCGTGCTGCAGGGCTATCAGGAGGCGGAAGAAAACTTCGACCAGTTCACCCGCGCCGTCAATGTGTCGGACTTCAAACCGACGAACTTGGCCGGTCTGGGTGCCTTCTCCGACCTGGACATCGTGCCGGAGGGTGGTGAGTACAAGCACGGCACCTTCAGCGAGCAGTCGCAGGCAATGAAGATCGTGACCTACGGCAAGCTGTTCACCATCACGCGTCAGGCGATCATCAACGACGAATTGGGCATTTTCGGTGATGTGCCGCGCAAGATGGGTCAGGCAGCGCGGCGTACTCTGGCAAAGGCCGTCTTTGACCTGATCAACAAGAATCCAATTCTGGCCGACGGCAAGCGCTTGTTCAGTGCGGAGCATGGCAACTTGCTGCCGGCGGCGCTGATCAGCACCGCCAGCGTAGGCGCAATGCAGGCCGCAATGCGGCTGCAGAAGGATAAGGAAGGCAATCTTATTCAGGTGCCGATGAAAGGGCTGCTCACCCCCGTGTCGCTCGGACTGCAGGCTCGCGCTGTGCGCGAGGCGGAGTTTGCGGTCGGGTCGGCAACGGGAGACCGCGATCCCAACACCGTCCGCAACACCTTTGACGTGTGGGACCACGGGCGACTGGATGAGAAGGACCCGAAGGCGTGGTACGGCCTGGCCAACCCGTCGTTCGTGGACGGCATCGTGGTGGGCTACTTGGACGGGAACCAGTCCCCGTACCTGGAACAGGAACAAGGCTTCACGGTGGATGGCGTGGCGTGGAAGGTCCGCCTGGACGCTGCGCCGGCCATTGCCGACTACCGGGGCATCTACAAGAACCCGGGCAATCCCCAGGCCTGACCCGTCACTTGAACGGGCGTAGCACCTTCGCTGCGCCCATCACCTTCTATCCTGTTTTGAGGAACGAACCATGAAGAACGCACATCAGGACGGCCGCGTGCTGGATGTGACCCTGACCAGCGACGCCAAGAGCGGCGAATTGGTGGTCGAGGGCAAGCTCGTCGGTGTCGCCGTCACTGACGGCAAGGTCGGCGACCTCATCGCCGTTCACGTTGAAGGCGTGTTCCTGCTGCCCAAGCTTCCTGCGGCGTCTTTCGCCGTCGGCGCATCGGTGAACTGGGATGCTGCCGCGCAGCAGGCGATCTCGGCAGCGGCTGGGGCGGATGAGGTCGCCAACATCGGCTTTGCCGTCAACGCCGCTGACGCCGGTGATCTGAACGTCCACGTTCGCCTGACCCCCGGAACGGCAGAACCCGGCGACGCCGGCGGGGCGTAACAGCTTGGCCGGCATCGCCCACATGCGCCGGGATGGCGTGGGCGATGCCGGCACTCCACTACGGTCAAGGGGATCACAATGAA
>NZ_JASCOZ010000044.1 GCF_029960115.1 Stenotrophomonas sp. PS02289 | reverse complement strand
CGACAGACGACGGCCGGTGACGGTGATCGGCACGGTGACGCATGACCCTGTTCGAGGTCATGCGCCAATGCAGTGATCACCCGTATCGGCCGTCGTCTGTCGACCGACGCTACCAAAGCAGAGCACAGGCAGAGCCTGAAGCAGAGTCACGGCGAATCACGGCTGCGGGATGGGCCCCTCTCCGTCCACCTTCACCGACTGCACCGGCAACGTGACCACCATGACGGTGGCATCGTCCGGGTCGAGCTTGGTGGTGAAGCCCAGGCTCTGGCACATCGCCAGCATGGTGCTGTTCTCGCGCAGTACCTGCCCTTCCACCACGTTCAAGCCCAGCCACTGCGCGTACTCGATCATGATCGTCATCAGGCGCCAGCCGATGCCGTGGCCCTTGAGATCGGAACGAATGAGAATGCCGTACTCGCCGCGGTCGTAATCAGCATCGGCGTGCAGGCGTACCGCGCCGAGCATGTCGCCGCTGCGTGGGTCGATCGCCACCAGGGCAATGGACCGTGCGTAGTCGAGCTGGGTCAGGCGCGCGATGAACTCATGGCTGAAATGCTTCACCGACTGGAAGAAGCGTAGACGCAGGTCTTCATCGGTGACACGGGCAAAGAACGCACGGAACAACGCATCATCCTCGGGCCGCACGGGGCGAACGAACGCGGGCGCGCCGTCGGACAAGGTGATCTGGCGCTCCCATTCCTTCGGATAGGGGAACACCGCGAAACGCGGATGGCCGCGGCCCTTGTGCATACGTCGCGAGGGTGCGATCGCCACGCGCGCGTCCAGCGCGAGCACGCCGTCGCGGTCGGACAGCAGCGGGTTGATATCCAGTGTGCGCACTTCCGGAATGTCTGCCGCCAGCTGCGCCAGCTTGACCAGAATCAGCGCGACTGCACGCTCATCCGCTGCGGGCACATCGCGATACGCCTTGAGGATGCGCGACACTCGCGTGCGTCCGATCAACTCGTGGGCCAGGCGCAGGTCCAGCGGGGGCAGCGCCAGCGCCTTGTCGTCGATCACTTCCACCGCGGTGCCACCGCGACCGAACACCACCACCGGGCCGAAGGTGGGGTCGTCGGCAATGCCGGCGATCAGCTCGCGCGCCTTCGGCCGCACCACGGTGGGCTGCACCAGCACGCCGTCGATGCGCGCGTTCGGGCGCAGCGTGCGCGCCCGCTCCAGGATGGAGGTGGCCGCAGCATGCACCGCCTGCAACGTGCCCAGGTTCAGACGCACCCCGTCCACGTCGGACTTGTGCGGAATGTCGGCCGAAAGCACCTTCACCGCGACGGTGGCCCCCTGCTCCAGCAGCGGCTGGGCCAGGTCCATCGCCTCGTGCGGATCGGCCGCCTGCATCACCGGCGCGGAGGGAATGCCGTAGGCGGTGAGCAGCTGATGGGTGGCGATCGGGTCCAGCCACTGCTGACCGGCGGCCAGTGCATCCTCCACCAGCGCGCGCGCGGCGGCGGTGTCGACCACGAAGTCTTCGGGCAGGCTGGGCGGCGTTTCCATCAGGGCCGCCTGTGCATCACGGTAGCGGACGAGGTGCTGGAAGCCACGCACGGCTTCGGCTTCAGTCGGATACGTGGGCACGCGCGCGGCGTTGAGGGTGGCGGTGGCGCGGTCGTCGTTGCCCAGCCATACCGCGAATACCGGCTTGTCGCGCTGGTGGCGCGGGCGCTGGCTCAGCGTTCGGGTCAGCGCCTGGGCGGCGTCGGCGGAGGAGGTGAACGCGGTGGGCACGTTGACCACCAGCACGGCGTCGTTCTCGGCATCGTTCATCAGCGCGCCGATCGCGGCGGCATAGCGGTCGCCGTCAGCGTCCACCACGATGTCCACCGGATTGCCGCGCGACCAGCCCTGCGGCAGCACGGTGTCGAGCTGGGTGACCGTGGCGGGGGAAAGCTCGGCCAGCTGGCCGCGCAGCGCCCGTAGCTGATCCACCGCCAGCCGCCCGACGCCACCGCCGTTGCTGAGAATGGCCAGCCGGCGGCCGGGGAAGGCGCCGAGCCGGCCCAGGGTTTCGGCGGCGGTAAACAGTTCGTCCAGCGCGCTCACCCGCAGCAAGCCCGCGCGGTTGAAGGCGGCCCCGTACACCTCGTCGGAACTGGCCAGCGCCTGCACGTGTGTGTCCGCGTCCGGATTGATGCGGATGTGGCGGCCGGATTTGACCACCACCACCGGCTTGGCGCGCGCGGCGGCACGGGCGGCGGACATGAACTTGCGCGCGTCGCGGATGTGTTCGACGTAGAGCAGGATGGCGCGGGTGCGGTAGTCCGTGGCGAAGTAGTCGAGCAGGTCGCCGAAATCCACGTCCAGTGCATCGCCCAGCGACACCACGGCGGAGAAGCCGACCGAGCGGTCCACGCCCCACTCCACCAGTGCCGCGGCAATGGCGCTGGACTCGGAGATCAGCGCCAGGTCGCCGGCCTGCGGGAAATGGGCGGCGATGCTGGCATTGAGCCGGGCATGGGGGGCGATCACGCCCAGGCAGTGGGGGCCGAGAATGCGCAGGCCCTTGGCACGTGCTGCGGTTTCCACCTGCTCGCCGAGTGAGCCCGGGCCGTGGCCCAGGTGCGCGGTGAGGATGATCGCCGCCGAGACCCCGAGTTCGGCGGCGGTGGCCACCACCTGCGGCACGATCTGCGCCGGCGCGGTGATCACCACCAGCTCGGGAACCCAGTCCAGGTCCTTGAGCCGCTTCACCGTGCGGATGCCGTCGATCTCACCGTAGCGCGGGTTGACCCAGGCGACCTTGCCCGGGAACCCGGTGCCGCGCAGGTTGCGCATGACCGCGCGGCCGGCGGAGCGATCGCGCGGGCTGCCGCCGATGACGGCCACCGACTGGGGACGGAAGACCGATTGCAGGTGGTAGATGCTCATGGCCTTACGTTACACGGGTCGCCGTGAGATGCGGGATGATCCAGCGCAATCGGACCATCACAACAACGTGCCGCTCAGGATCATCGCGGCGATGCTGAAATAGATCACCAGCCCGGTCACGTCCACCAAGGTGGCCACGAACGGGGCCGATGCGCTGGCCGGGTCGAAGCCGAGCCGCTTGAGGACGAACGGCAGCATCGACCCCGACAGCGAACCAAACGTCACAATGCCCACCAGCGCCGCGCCGATGGTCAGCGCCAGCAGCTGCCAGTGCTCGCCGTAGTCGTGCAGGCCGAGCAGCTGCCAGGAGACGATGCGGATCATCGCCAGCACGCCGAGGATCGCGCCGAGGGTCATGCCGGTGGGCAGCTCGCGCAGGGCGACCCGCCACCAGTCGCGCAGGCGCAGTTCGCGCAGCGCCAGGCTGCGGATCAGCAGCGACGTGGCCTGCGATCCGGAATTGCCGCCCGAGCTCATGATCAGCGGAATGAACAAGGTCAGCACCACCGCGCGGGCCAGTTCCTCTTCGTAATGCTGCATGGCGCTGGCGGTGAGCATTTCGCCGAGAAACAGCACGCTCAACCAGCCGGCGCGCTTGCGCAGCATCTCGAAGAACCCGATCTGCATGTACGGCTTGTCCAGCGCTTCCATGCCACCGAACTTGTGCGCGTCCTCGGTGGACTCCTCGATCAGCGCGTCCAGCACGTCATCCACGGTCACGATGCCCAGTACATGCTGGGCCTCGTCGACCACCGGAATCGCGAGCAGGTCATGGCGGCGGATCAGCCGCGCCACCTCTTCCTGGTCCAGCAGCGGATGCACCGCCACCGGGGCGTTGACCTGGGCCACCTCGAGAATGGATTCCTCCGGCAGGCCGGTGATCAGCCGACGCATGGTCACCACCTGCTGCAGCGCCTGGCTGTGCGGGTCGAGCACGTAGATGGCGTAGACGGTTTCGCGGGTGCGCTCGACCTCGCGGATGTGCTGCAGGGTGCGGCCCACGGTCCAGGTGGACGGCACGCTGACGAACTCGGTGGTCATCAGCGCGCCGGCGGTGTGGGCCGGGTAGCTGAGCAGCTGCTGGATCGCACGCCGGGCGTCGGCGCTGAGCAGCGGGATCAGGCGGGCGCGTTCCTCCTCGTCCAGCTCGTGGACGATATCGGTGGCGCGGTCGTCGGCCATCAGGCCGAGCAGCGCGGCGGCACGGACTTCAGGCAGGGCGGCGACCAGCTCACCACTGCGGGTCAACTCGGGCTGTTCGAGCATCTTCACCGCGCGCGGCAACGGCAACGCGGCCAGGGTGTCGGCGGCACGGGTCAGTTCAAGGGTGTTGAGGTACTCCACCGCGTCGGCGGTGTTGAAATCCTGCAGGGGTGCGCTCAGGGCGGCATCGGCCACCGGACGCAGGAGGTCTTTCTGGTTCATGGGTTCGCCTTTTGGATCGCACTGTGCGACGCCAACGCTGGCGAACCGTCCCGTGTCAGGCGGTAGCCATCGATGGCGTCGACAAAGGTCGAGGTCTACTGTCGCTGGACATGGGTTGGAGTTCCGGAATGGGTTGTTCGCGGGAGGCGGTAAGCCTTCAGCGGGCGGCAGTCTGGACCCGTGGGCGGCCGGGGTCAACCCCTGTCACACCGCCGTTGGGACGCGGTTGAATGACGTTGACGCACGCGGCCGCATAATGGGCCCGCGGCAAAGGGCCGATCATCGGATTCGCAGGTTTCTCCCATGCATAGCGGTGCGTTGGAACTGGCCCTGGTGCTGCTGCTGGCCGCGGTGATCGCGGTGCCGGTGTTCAAGAAGTTCGGCCTGGGCGCGGTGCTCGGTTACCTGGCGGCGGGCGTGGTGCTGGGTCCGGACGGACTGGGCTTCGTACAGGACGCCGACCGCATTCTGGGCGCGGCCGAGATCGGGGTGGTGATGCTGCTGTTCGTGATCGGGCTGGAACTGTCGCCGTCACGGCTGAAGGTGATGCGGCGCTCGGTGTTCGGGGCCGGTGCCGCACAGGTGGCAGTGTGCGCGCTGGTGCTGGGCAGCCTGTTGTTGCTGGACCATTTCCAGTGGAAGAGCGCGCTGATTGTCGGCATTGCCCTGGCACTGTCCTCCACCGCCGTCGGGCTGCAGCTGCTGTCCGAACACAAAGCCCTGAACACCGACTACGGCCGGCTGGGCTTCGCCATCCTGCTGTTCCAGGACCTGATCGCGATTCCGCTGCTGGCGGCGATTCCGCTGCTGGGCGGAGCCAAGAACCAGACTCTGCACTGGAGTGACGTGGCGGTGGCGTTGGGCGCGCTGGCAGTGGTTATTCTGTGCGGGCGTCCGGTGCTGCGCCGGCTGTTCAACATCATCGCGCGCACCCGCAGCCCGGAGGTGTTCACCGCGATGGCGCTGCTGGTGGTGCTGGGCACGGCGTGGTTCATGCAGGAGGCGGGCCTGAGCCCGAGCCTGGGCGCGTTCCTGGCCGGCGTGCTGCTGTCCGATTCGGAGTTCCGGCATGAGCTGGAAGCGCAGATCGAACCGTTCAAAGGCCTGCTGCTCGGCCTGTTCTTCATTGCCGTGGGCATGGGCATCGACCTCGACCGGGTGGTGGCCGAGCCCGGCCTGGTGGCCATCGGCGTGGCCGCATTGCTGGTGGTGAAGTTCGGCCTGCTGTTTGTGATCGGCAAGGTCGCCCGGCTGAGCACGCGGCATGCGCTGATGCTGGGCAGCGTGCTGTGGCTGGGCGGCGAGTTCGCCTTTGTGGTCTTCAATGAAGCCCAGCGCGTGCACCTGCTGGGGGCCGCCAATCACGACCGGCTGGTGGCCGTGGTGGGTCTCTCCATGGCGCTGACGCCGCTGCTGTTGCTTGCCCTGCTGCGGTTGATGGGTAGCGAACACAAGGCGGCCGACGCGCGACCGGCCGACGCGGTGGACAGCGACGGTGTCCAGCCCAAGGTGTTGATCGCCGGCATGGGCCGCTTTGGACAGGTGGTGGCGCGCCTGTTGACCGCGCAGAAGATTCCGTTCGTGGCGCTGGAGTCCAATCCGGACACGGTGTCGGACCTGCGCCGCTTCGGCAACAAGCTGTACTACGGCGACCCCACGCGTCCGGAGATGCTGCGGGCCTCCGGCGGCGAACATATCCGCGTGTTCGTGATTACCCTGGACGACCCGGACGCGAACATGCGTGCCACCCGCCTGATCCGGCGCATGTATCCGCAGGCAGTGGTGCTGGCGCGGGCACGCAACCGCCAGCATGCCTGGCGCTTGATGGACATGTCGGCCGAACCGTTCCGCGAAGTGTTCGGCACCAGCCTGGAGCTGAGCGAGCGCCTGCTGGTGGCGCTGGGGCTGTCCGCCGATACCGCACGCAGCCACGTGCAGCGCTTCCGCGAGCATGACGAGAAGCTGCTGCGTGACCAGTATCTGGTCTATGACGACGAAGCGGCGGTGATACAGACGTCGCGCGACGCACGCGCGGATCTGATGCGATTGTTCGAGGCCGATGCCGGCCGCACCGCAAGCGAGGAGGACAGCAAGTGATGGCGCGTTTGCGGTGATGCCGATTGCGTCGTCGAAACTGCCGTCTGTGTTCGTGCATGACATGATTCCTGTTCGATTTTTCTGCAGGGAATCATGGAGATGCCAACCATTCCGACCATCGGGAGCGATGCCGCAATCACGCCGCCCCGGTCGCCAAGCCTGTCCACGCACACGTCGCATACCGAGCTCCCTGCAGGCTGCACGCCCACCCACGTGGGCAACTTCTATTCCGATACGTTGAACCGTGATTGGGTTCGGGCCAACGCCGGCGTCATCAAGTGTGCGTGGCGGCGATTCCAGCAGCATGTGGCAAGCACCGACCAGCGAAATTTCGCAAAGCAGGATCGCAGCACCCATCCTGACTATCGGGCGCTGGCGTATCTACCGGAAAACGTGGACCGCTATCCCGGGCGAGCCATGCAGGAAGGTCGGGTGTTCTATTGCTCTCCGTCCAGGCTGCCCCCGTTGCAGTATCCGATGCGGGTGGGGGGCACGCCCCATCGGCCGCTGTTCGGCACCTTCAAACGCGCCGTCGCCTGGGACGCCCGCTTCATGGCGCTGGAGCCGCGTAAACCGGTGACGCAGCCGTTCCCGGCAGGCGCACCGGATCCACGTCTGGATCGGCTGCGCGGTATTCCTTCGCTGGTGTTCAATACCGTCATCCACCCGACACTGGCCATCACGCGCAACGCGGGCACCGATCTGTTCCTGTATGCCTGCGAGGGCGGCCGGTTGCCCGTCAGTGCCTTCCGCAGCGTGATCACCGACCTGCATCGCCTGCATACCCTGCCCGGTTGCGGCGGTGTGTTCCTGCGTGACCTCAAGTCAGAGAACCTGTGCATTCCACTGCCACCGGGTAAACCGCTGCCTTCCGGCCCATTGCCACCGGTGCGCATCATCGACTTCGAGCAGGATGTGGTGTTTGGCGATGAACTGGCGTCACTACAGCCAGCGCATTTCCGAGGGACGCGTGGTTACATGACCGAGGGTCTGATTCAGGGCATGTACGGGGGAACGGCAAGCCTGCGCCCTGCGTTTGCGCGCACGGCGGACAACTATGCGTGCATGCAGGCGGTGATGCTGCTGACCGCCCGACCCGGCTCCACGCTGCAGCGGTGTGTTGCGGGTGTAGAGCGCATCCGGTGGCGCGGGCCCTTGCCACCGGGCATCATGCGCGCCGCCAACGCGCACCTGTTCGCGCCGTGGCTGGAGCAGCATGTGCACCCGGAACATGTGGAGAGCATGCGTCAGCTGCTGACCGATCCGGCAAAATTTGCGAAGGAGCAGACCGACCCGCCCTCACTGATGGAGATGCTCCGGTTCCAAGCCACGGAACGACGGTCAGCCGTTGTCGCGCAGGAATCGGGCCATTGATGAAACGCCGGGCACGCGCGGTTCGAATTCGCCGGCGACGTCGATGAAGCCCCGCATCACCGCGATCTCGCGCGGACTGCGGTTCAGGGCATCGCGCACATCCGGGTCGGCACCGGCGCGCAGCAGGCGCTGTACCAGCAGTGGCAGCCCGTGCAGCGCGGCCAGATGCAGCGGGCCGAAGCCCCGCGGGTCACGTGCTTCCAATGACACGTCTTCATCGAGCAGGCGTTCCACGGCGGCCAGCACGACCTGCTCGTCGCAGGCGGTGCCGGGTTCGGCGCGTGCACCGAGCAGCAGCAGCAGCGGCGTGACCGAGCCGGCGGCCGGCTGGTCCGGCTCCGCGCCGGACAACAGCAGGGTGTCCAGCAGCGCCAGCAGTCGCGAACGGTCGCGGGCACTGAAACCGTACAGCGCGGCGCAATGCAGCGGGCCGAGCTGCTGCGCATCGCCGGCATGCACGTTGGCCCCGGCGGTGAGCAGACGCGCGGCGATGTCCGGCAGGCCCAGCGCCGACGCCAGCATCAGCACGGTCACGCCACCGGGCAGACGGTATTCGAGTTCGGCACCGGCATCGAGCAGCGCGGAGACGATGTCGGTCTGGCGCATGCTCACGGCGGCCGACAACGGCGTGGCACCGCTCACCGCCGCGTGCTGCGGGTTGGCCCCACGCGCAAGCAGCAGATCAACCACCGCGAGATGGCCACCCCCGGCCGCACGCAGCAGTGCGGTGCAGCCCTGGGCATCCACGGCGTCCACCGCGAAACCGAGGTCGATCAAGCGGCGCACCGCGTCGGCGTCGCCCACCATCGCGGCCGACGGCAGGTCGGCGTCGCGCAGCGCGCGGCGCGGCAGTGGCCACACCCGCCAGTCCAGCCAGTCGGCCAGATCACGACGGCCGATCGACAGCGCTACACCGAGCGGCGTCTGACCGTCGGCGGCACGCGCTTCCGGTGACGCGCCGTGCTGCACCAGCAGCTTCAGCGAGCCTTCGCGGGCCAGCGCGGTGGCCAGATGCAGCGCGGTCATGCCGTGGCTGTCGCGCGCTTCGCGGTCCACGCCCAGGCTGAGCAGTGCCTGCTGCAGGCGCAGCCAGCCCAGCCGCACGGCCAGCGACAACGGCGGATCGCCGGCCGGTGACGGCGCGAACGGATCCGCGCCGCGCTCCAGCAGTTCCAGCGCGAGCTGCTCCAGGCCACGCGACGCGTGGTCATGCTGTGCGCACGCGGCCAGCAGCCGCGCCAGGCCACCGGCACCGGCGGGCGAGACGCCACGGCGCAGCAAAGCCTGCAATGCGGGCACGGCATCGATGCCACGCGACAGCAGGGCGAACATCGGGGTGTCGCCACAGGCATCGAGCACATCGGGGTTGGCCCCCTGGCCGAGCAGCCACTCCACGGCCTGCGGCTCCAGTGCCAGCTCCGGCTCGTGCAGCAACCCGCCCAGCTCATTGGCATTGCACAGCTGTGCCAAGGCGGTCATGCCGTCGAAATTGCCGAAGCCCAGCGCTTCGCGCAGCAGGTCCAACGGCGGACGGTCCGGCAGCAGCGGCGCATCCTGGACGCCGGCCTCCGCACTGCCCGCACCCAGGCCGTCGCTCACCGCGGCCGGCAGCGGATAGCTGCGATCGAGCAGCGAGACGATGGCCCAGCGCCCGGCGGCGGCGGCAATGTCCACCGCACGGCGGCCCTGCGGGTCGGTCACGTCGGCGGCGATGCCCAGTTCCAGCAGGCGGCGCACCAGCAACGGCGACGCGCCTTCAGCCATGCACGCCAGCAGCACCGCATTGCGCCCTTCCACGTCCAGCGCATGCAGGTCGGGCTTGTGCGGCAACAGGTGTTCGATGACCTCGGCGCGACCGGCGCGGGCCGCTTCCAGCCACGGCGTGCGCGAAAGTGCGTCGCGCGCTTCCAGGTTGGCTCCGGCGGTGAGCAGCACGTCGATGATGTCCACATGGCCGGCCAAGGCCGCTTCATGCAGGGCACTGCGGCGCTGACGGTCACGCGCGTCGGCGCGGGCCTTGTGCTTGAGCAGCAGCTGCACGCCGGCGGGGTCGTCTTCTTCGGTGCCGGCGGCCGCCAGCAGCACCGGTGTGCCTTCGGCTGGCTCGGTGCGCGCACCGCGCTCGAGCAGGAACCGCGCCAGCCGCCAGTTGCCGACCTGGCAGGCCACCGCCAGCGGCGACCAGCCTTCGTTGTTGAGCGCGTCCACTTCGGCGGCGGCATCGCGCAGCAGCGCGGCCACACCGGGGTCGGAACTACGCGCGGCGTGGTGCAGCGGGGTGTTGCCCTCGCTGTCGGCCGCGCGCGAATCGGCCCCGTTGGCGAGCAGGGTCATCACCGCTTCGGGACGTCCGTGCCAGCTGTCGCGGGTCGCCGCCAGCAACGGGGTCATGCCCCGGTGCGGGGTATTGAGGTCGGCACCGCGCGCGATCAGCTCACGCAGCAGACGCAGGTCGGGCAGCACCGCCGCCAGTACCACGAGGCTGCGCTGGTCGCGCCAGCCGGCATCCGGCAGCGCGCGCGGGTCGGCCCCGGCGGCCAGCAGCTGCAGGGCGCGATCCACCCGCCCGCTGCGCGCGGCCTCGAACAGCGCCGGCACGGTTTCGTGCTGGGCCATCGGCTCAAGCGGCGCGGTGTCCTGCGCGGCCGCCGCGGCGGCATCGAAGAAATCACGTGCCGGCACGGGTGCCGCCGTGGTCTGCAGGGTTTCGGCCGGGGTGACCCGTTGCAGCGCGAAATGCGCCAGCGGCGAGCCCAGCAGCACCAGCGCGGCCAGCGGCCAGCGCCAGCTGTCGGGGACCAGGCCCGGCCAGGCCGGCAATACGATCAATGCGCACACCACCACCACCAGCGCGGCCACCAGCAGGCCACGCCAGGCGCTGAGGTCACGACCGGCCAGGGTGCGCCAGTGCCGGACCAGACTGCCGTCACTGCGCTCGATCTCGTTCCACAGCGGCCAGGTGCGCCACACGCCCAGCAGCGCGGCGCTCACTGCCACGCTCAGGCCGAGCACGGCCGCGAGGCTGCCGCTGTCGTGCAATGCGCCCAGCGGCCAGGCCACCAGCAGCGCCAGTGCCACGGCACCGACACCCCACAGCGCCAGCAGCGCGGGGACGTCCTGTTTCCAGAGCGCAGTGGGCTTGGGCAGGGTGCGGCTGCGCCGCCACCATGAAATACCGAGCGCGAACGCCGGCTGCGCCAGCGTGGCGGCCAGCGCGGCGACCAGGCCGCCGAACGCGGTACCCAGCGCCAGCACGCCGCCGGCCAGCAGTGCCGTGGCAATGGCCCGGCGGTAGTGCGCTTCAGTCATCACGCCGCCGCCGGGGCACCTGCACCGGAGCCACCGGCGGTGGCGGCATCTGCAGGTGGAAGCCGCGCTCGGCCAGATTGGCGCGCACGGTATCGGCGTCAGCCAGGGCCAGGCGACGTTCGGGGGTCAAGGCGACTTCAAGCACGAATGACAGCGGGCCCAGCGTGGCCTTCAGGGCGTCAGGGACGGCGCTGAAGTCATCGCGGACGGCGAGGTAGACGTACGTGTCCTGCTTGCGTTGGCTTTTATAGACGTAGGCTTGCATGCCCGCGGGGCGTTGCCCTGGGAAGTGTTGCGATGATTGTGGAGTAAAGCACGCAAGGGCGAAAGCCGGCCGCAACGATTGCATGCCGGAATTTCGCCCTGCGTCAGATTCAGGTTCATCAATGTCGCGGCGGTGTTCAGGTGCCGCGACACAGGAGCCGCCGGGCAGAGCCCGGCGTCACATCAGCGGCCGCGACGCTTGGGTTCAGCAGCAGGCTTGGCTGCGCCGACCTTGGCGTAGGTGCCCTTGAGCGCAACACCGGCCAGGATGGCACCGGCGTAGCACTCGTATTCGGTCGCGCTCTTGAATTCGTTCTTCTTGTAGTAGCTGACGATGTCGACCACGGCGTTGGCACCGCGCGACTTGGCACCGTCCTGCAGGGCCTTGAGCGCCGACAGCGCGACCCAGCGGCAGGCGTCTTCGTCGGACTTGTTGGCGGCGTTGGTCTTCTTGTTGGTCACGTCCTCGCCCATGCGCTGCAGCACATTGACCGACTGGCCGGCGAGGTAGAACTTCACGCTGCCGTCGATGCCGGCATCTTTGGCGATCTGGGAGTCGAGCAGTTCCTGCAGCGACAGGTGGACGGGGGTGTCACGGGCCTGGGCGGTGCCGGCGAAGGCGAGCAGAACGGCACTGGCAATCAAAGCAAAACGACGCATCAACTTTCTCCTTGTTGTCGGGGGGTACGGCTTCAGTTCGGCCAGCGGCGGAAGATCAACGAGGTGTTGATGCCACCGAAGGCGAAGTTGTTGCTCATCACGTACTCAGGGTGCAGCACGCGGCCTTCGCCGCGGATGTAGTCCAGTTCGCCGCAGCGCGGGTCGACCTGGTCCAGGTTCAGGGTCGGGGCGAACCAGCCTTCGCGCATCATTTCGATGGTCACCCAGGCTTCGAACGCGCCGCACGCGCCGAGCATGTGGCCAACGTAGCTCTTGAGCGAGCTGATCGGGATGTTCGGGCCAAACACCTGTGCGGTCGCCTGGGTTTCGGCGATGTCGCCGTGATCGGTCGCGGTGCCGTGGGCATTCACGTAACCGATCTGGGACGGCTCAAGGCCCGCGTCTTCCAGCGCCAGGCGCATGGCCTGGGCCATGGTCTCGCTGGTGGGCTGGGTGACATGCTGGCCATCGCTGTTGGTGCCGTAGCCGACCAGCTCGGCCAGGATCGGCGCGCCGCGCTCCAGCGCGTGCTCGAGGTCTTCCAGAATCAGGGTGCCGGCCCCTTCGCCCAGCACCAGACCGTCGCGGTCGGCGGCGAACGGGCTGGGCGCGGTCTTGGGCGCGTCGTTCTTCACGCTGGTGGCGAACAGGGTGTCGAACACGGCAGCGGCCGTGGCATCGAGCTGTTCCGCACCGCCGCTGACCATCACCGTCTGTTTGCCGCTGCGGATGGCTTCATAGCCTGCACCCACGCCCTGGCTGCCCGAGGTGCAGGCGCTGGAGGTGGTGTAGACCCGCCCGGTGAGCCCGAAGAACACGCCGATGTTGACCGGCGAGGTGTGGCTCATCATCTTCAGGTAGGTGGTGGCGCTGATGCCTTCGGTGGTGTTCTCGTTGAGCATGCGGCCGAACTCGGCGGTGGCCTCGTGGCTGCCCGAGGACGAGCCGTAGGCGACGCCGGTGCGCCCGCTGCGCAGGATCGGGTGGCCGAGCAGACCAGCGGCTTCCAGCGCCAGTTCGGTGGCGCGCACCGACATCACTGCGACCTTGCCCATGCTGCGGGTGGTCTTGCGGTTGTAGTGCGGCGGCAGGTCGTAGTCCAGGGCCGGCGCGGCCAGACGGGTGTTCAGGCCGTCGTAGACCTCCCAGCCCGGGATGTACTGCACCGCGTTTTCGCGGGCGTGCAGGCGCGCACGGATGCTGGGCCAGTCATGCCCCAGCGGGCTGATCGCAGCGGCACCGGTGACCACCACGCGACGTTCGGGTCGGCTCATCAGACCATGCCTCCGTTGACCGAGATGACCTGGCGGGTGATGTAGCCGGCCGGTTCAGACAGCAGGAACGCCACCGTGGCCGCCACTTCCTCGGGCTGGCCAAGACGGCCGGCGGGAATCAGCTTGAGCGCGTGGTCGACGATTTCCTCGTTGATCATGTCGGTCTCGATCAGGCCGGGGGCGACGCAGTTGACGGTGATGGCGCGGCTGGCCAGTTCCAGCGCCAGCGCCTTGGTGGCCCCGATGATGCCGGCCTTGGCCGCGCTGTAGTTGGTCTGGCCGCGGTTGCCGACCAGCCCGGACACCGAGGACAGGGTGACGATGCGACCGGGCTTGCGCCGGCGCACCATCGGCATCACCACCGGGTGCAGCACGTTGTAGAAGCTGTCCAGATTGGTATGCACGACCGCGTCCCAGTCTTCGGCGGTCATCGCCGGGAATGCGCCGTCGCGGGCGATGCCGGCATTGCAGACCACGCCGTAGTAGGCACCGTGGGCCTCGATATCGGCCTCCAGCGCGGCGCGCGCGGCGTCGCGATCGGCCACGTCAAAGGCCAGCACGCGGGCCTGGCGGCCCAGTGCCTGGATCTCAGCGGCCACCGCCTGCGCTTCCTCGATGCGGCTGCGGCAATGCACCACCACGTCAAAGCCATCGCGCGCGATGCGCAGCGCCACGGCGCGGCCGATACCCCGGCTGGCACCGGTGACCAGCACGGTCAAATTCCCTGTCATACCTCTCCACTCTCCAGATAGGCCATCGCATCCAGCGGTTCGTACACCGATACGTTGGCTACAGCCAATTCTTCATCGCCGGCCAGAATCCGGCAGGCGAACATTCCGAGCCCATTTTCGCCCATCAGCTCGCAGTCTGCCTCCACCCGCAGACAACGGCCGGCGGGGAAGGCGGGTACATGGGCAGTGTAACGGCGCGTACCGAGCAGGAATCCGATCGAGGGCTCGCGTCCTTCCTGCCGGGCGCGGCACCCGGCCCAGGCGGCAATGGCCTGGGCCATGTACTCCACCCCGACCCAGGCGGGCACGCCCTCGGCGGTCGAGAACAGTCCGCTGACCGGGACGTCCACTTCCACCGCGATCGATTCCGGGCCCCAGGCGACCACCCGGTCGATCAGGCGCATGCTGTCCTTGTGCGGCAGCACGCTGTCGATGTCGTCAGGCAGCCACATGCTCAGCTCCGCGCCAGGGCCAGCACGGCATTGCTGCCGCCGAAGGCGAACGAATGGCTGAGCACGTGCTGCAGCGGACGCGGCGCATGCGTGCCGGGGCTGACCAGCGCCAGCGGCGGCAGGGCTTCATCGGCCTGGCCGTCCCAGAAGTGCGCCGGCAGGCGGTGTTCGGGGTTGTCGACCAGGGTCAGCCAGCACAGCGCGGCCTCGATCGCCCCGGAGGCTCCCAGGGTGTGACCGGTCAGCGGCTTGGTCGAACTGGCCGGCACCTGCCCGCCCAGCACGGTGGCCACGGCCAGGCTTTCCATGGCGTCGTTGTGGCCGGTGGCGGTGCCGTGCAGGTTTACGTAGTCGATCTGTTCCGGGGCCAATTCGGCACGCTGCAGCGCCTGCTGCATGGCGTCGATGGCCCCCTTGGCCTGCGGGTCGGGCGCGGACATGTGATGTGCGTCCGACGACTCGCCCCAGCCGGACAGCCGCACCGGGCCGGGCTCACGGGTCATCAGGAACAGCGCGGCACCTTCGCCGATGTTGATGCCGTTGCGGTGGCGCGAGAAGGGATTGCAGCGCGCGGCGGACACCGACTCCAGCGCGCTGAAGCCCGCCACGGTGAAGCGGCACAGCGAGTCGGCCCCGCCGGCCACCACCGCGTCCACCACCCCGGCGCGCAGCAGGCGCGCGGCCGACATCAGCGCCTTGGCGCTGGAGGAACAGGCCGTGGAGATCGTCCAGGCCGGGCCGCGGCTGCCGATCTGTTCGCGCACGAAGCGGGCGCTGGTGCCCATTTCCTGCTGCGCGTAATGGAAGTCGTCCGGCCAGCGGCCTTCGTCGGCCTGCATGCGCAGCGCGTTTTCCGACTCACCGATGCCCGAGGTGCTGGTGCCGACGATCACCGCCACCCGCTCGGCTCCGAACCGGGCCACTGCGGCATCCACCGCCGGGCGGATCTGTTCCAGTGCGGCGGCCAGCAGCGCGTTGTTGCGGCCACGCAGTTCCACCGGCAGTGCCGACAGGTCCGGCAGCGCGGTGCGTACTTCGCCCAGCGCCAGGGTGCGCCCGGCGATCAGGGTGTCGTTCTCGTGCAGTCCGCCGGGTTGTTCGGCGAACAGGCCGGCGCGGGTCTGCGCGTGGCCGGAGCCGAGCGCGCTGACCACGCCGAGTTCATTCAGGAATACCGCGCTGCTCACAATGCTGCCTGTCCCATGTCCAACGATTCGATCACCAGTTCATAGCCTTCGGCCAGGTTGCGCAGGCGCACCCGGCCGTCCGGCAACGTGTCGCGCTCCAGCCAGGTCTGGCCGTCCTGCTGCAGACGACGGATGCCGTCGGCCTCGTCCAGCGTCCACCCGGCCGGCAACACCGCCCGGATGGCATCGGCCGGCCACAGCGCAAACTGAAGGTCATCGAGCACGCGCTCGCCACGGACCTGCGGCGGCAACCACGGCGCGCGGGTCTGCTGCAGCTGCTTGCCGTCCCAGACCATGCGCACGCCGGTCTGGCCCATGGCCTGCACCGCCAGCCGGACTTCATCCTGGTCCGCTTCCAGCAACGCATCGAGCGTGCGCTCGTGGCTGCCGAAGCGGAACTGCAGACGCTGCTGCAGCTGCAGCGGCGCGGGCAGCGCCGACGGGGCCAGCTGCAGGGTCGGCAGCTGCACCTTGGGCGCAGGCATGCGGGTGCTGGCACAGGCGGCCAGCCCCACGCACAGCAACAGGGCCAGGATCAGCCGGTGCACAGTTCCTCCAGCACCTTCAGGCGGCGGCCGCTGTCATCGGCCACGTAGGGGTTTTTGGTGTCCCAGGCGTAGCCGGCGAGGATCGAGGAGATCATGCGGCGCACGTCAGGCTGCTGTTCGGGGTGATAGATGATTTTCTGGAAGCCACCCTGGTACCAGGCTTCGACGAAGCGACGGAAGGTCTTCACCCCGGCGCGCAGCGGCAGCGCGAACTCGGCTTCCCAGTCCACGGTCTGGCCCGCGTGTTCGCGCGCGATGCAGTCACTAGCCAGCTGCGCGGACTTGAAGGCGATGGTGACGCCCGAGGAGAACACCGGGTCGAGGAATTCGCCGGCGTTGCCCAGCAGCGCATAGCCCTCGCCCCACAACGAGCTGACGTTGGCCGAGTAACCGGTGATGGTGCGCACCGGCAGCACCGCCCATTCGGCGTTCTTCAGCAGGCGGGTCAGGTTGGGGTCTTCGCCGACGATGGCCTGCAGCTTCTCCAGGTCGGTGCCTTCGTACTTCTCGAAGAAGCTCGGCTCGGCGACCACGCCCAGCGAACAGCAGCCGTTGGAGAACGGGATGGTCCAGTACCACACGTCCACGTGTTCGGGATGGGTGGTGATCAGGATCTTGTTGCGATCAAAGCCGGCGTCGACGGGAATATGGTCGCGCACGTGGCAGAAGATCGCGCCGCGCACCGGGAAGTTCGACGGCGACTCCAGGTTCAGCAGGCGCGGCAACAGGCGCGCGAAGCCGCTGGCGTCGAGGATGAAGCCGGCTTCGATGGTGTATTCGCTGCCATCCGGGCGACGTACCTGCACCCGTGCCGGACGGCCGGGCTGCACCGACAGCACTTCATCGCCGAAGCGCAGGGTGGTGCCCATGCGCTCGGCACCGCGTGCCAGCACGTTGTCGAAGTCGGCGCGCTGCACCTGATAGGTGGTGCCCCAGCCCGGCGAGAACTTCTCGCGGAAGTCGAACTCGGTGCCGCGATCGCCGCGCACGAAGGCCGCGCCGTTCTTGTACTGGAAACCGGCCTGCACCACGTCCTGCAGCAGCCCGGCCTGTTCGATGTACTCCATGCTCTGCGGCAACAGGCTTTCGCCGATGGAGAAACGCGGGAACTGCTGGCGCTCGAGCATCAGCACCTGGCGGCCTTGCTTGCGCAGCATCGCGGCGGCGACCGAGCCGGCCGGACCGGCACCGATGATCAGGATTTCAGTACGTTCCACCGCGTCGGTGGACTCAACAGGTGCGTCATTCACAGCAGCGTTCATCGATACATCCTTGATCTTGAGAGTGGGGGAAACCGTGTGTGCTCAGTGTGGAGCGTCATGCGGAGGCGGACGGAACAGCGGTGAAATCAACCAGACCAGACCGATGCCGAACAGCAGCGTCAGCCCGAAGGCACGCAGCGCCGGCGTCGCCGACAGGCCGAGCAGCCCGAACGACAGCCAGGTACTGGCCGCGCCCACGCACACCGCCAGCCACGCACTGGCGTCGCCGCGGTGTTCGATCAGGAAGATGCCGTAGTCGATGCCCATGCCCAGCAGCAGCATCAGCGCCAGCACGTTGAACAGCTGCAGCGGCTGGCCGAACAGGCCAAGCAGACCCAGGGTCAGCGCACCCGCCACCAGGGTCGGGGCGAACACCCGCCAGGCCTGCGCGCGGTAACGCCAGTACAGCACCGCGAACACCAACACGATGCCCACCAGCAGCAGCACGCTCATCAACTTGCGGTAATGCTTGAGCAGCTTGGAGAAGTCCGCCGTGCGGTCCACCCAGCGCACGCCTTCAATGCCCTCGGTCTGCGCTTCCAGCAGGGTCAGGGCGTCAGCACGGGAGAGATCGTCGACCATCACCACCGAGGCCATGCCCTGCCCCACTTGGCCGAGCCACAGGTGGCGGAACGGCATCGCCACCGGCGAGTCGAGGAAGGCCTGCGCCTGCAGGTCCTGCGCGGCGAAGTCCGGGCGCGGCAGGGTTTCGCCCACCGCTTCGCCGACTTGCGCCAGCACCCGCGGCTCAATCGCGCCGGTGAGCACGGCATCGGCGTGCTGGCGCTGCACCGAGGGCAGCCATTCGCTGATCGCGCGATAGCCACCGATCTGCTTGTCGGCGGCCAGCACACGCAGGCGGTCCACCAGCGCTTCTTCGCGCTGCAGCACCTGTTCGGCACTGTCGCCCTGCACCAGGTAGAACTGCGCCGGGCTGGGCAGGCCGAGCATCTGGCTGATGCGGATCTGCTGGGTGATCAGGTCCATCGGCGAGGACTGCAGGCTGCGCAGGTCGTCGTTGGGCTGCAGCCGCAGCATGCCGAGCGCGGCGATGATCGCCACCGCGCCCAGGAACAGACCGACCGGGCGGCGGCCCTGAAGGCGCGGCCAGCGCTCCAGCGTGGCCCCCAGCCAGCGCGCGAAACGGGTGGTGCGGATCTCGCCGCCGTCCAGCCACGGGAACCAGAAGATCACGGTGAGGAAGGCAGCGGCCAGGCCGACCACCGAGAACAGCGCCATCTGGCGCAGGCCCGGGAACGGGGCCAGGCCCAGCGCCAGATAGGCCAGCGCGCTGGTCAGCAGCGCCAGCCACAGGCCCGGCAGCAGGTGCCGCAGCAGCTTCCAGCGACGGTCAGCCGGCTCGGCCTGGCGCGAGGCGAACCAGTGAATGCCGTAATCCTCGGCCACGCCGACCAGTGACGCGCCGAACACCAGGGTGAGCACGTGCACCTTGCCGAACACCAGCACGGTGACCGCCAGCGCCACGCCACAGCCGATCAGCAGCGACGCGCCGACCAGCAGGATCGGGCGCAGCGAACGGAACGCCAGCCACACCAGGAGCAGCACGGCCGCCAGCGACCCCCAGCCGATGGTGTTGATTTCCCAGTTGGCCTGCACCGCTGCCGCTTCCGCATGGAGCGGCACGCCGGCGCGCAGCACTTCCAGGCCGGGGGACTTCTGGGTGGCCGCCGCGGCGGCCTGGTCCAGCAGCAGGTCGATATGGCGTTCGCCGTCGAGCTGGAATGCCGAGCCGGTGGTTTCAAACTGCAGAATGGCCCAGTGCTTGCCGTCGGCTTCGAGCAGACCGTCGTCGCCCATCTGCAGGCCGGCCCCCTGGGCACGTTGCTGCCACCACTGCGGCCACAGCGACAGCGGATCCTGGCCCCAGTCGGTCAGGCGCGGTGCACCCATCGGGCCATACAGCGCGGCCAGCGCACTCTGGGCCAGGCTGTCGGCCGGTTCGGCGTGCAGGCGCTGGCGCTGTTCGCTGGTGAGCAGGCGGTCGCGGTAAGGCGCGTAGAAGGCACGCGCCTGGTCGAACCAGCCTTCGATGGTGCCGGCTTCCTTCAACAAGGGATTGCCGCCCGGCGCTTCCGGCGTGATGGTGCTGCGGAATGCGGCTTCGGCGGCCTTGGTCTGCGCCGCATCGCTGCTGCCGAGCAGGACCACGATCTGGCGTGCATTGACGTCGGCGATGCGCCGGGTGACGTCGGACAGCAGGCGGTCATGCGCGTCCTGCGGCAGCAGTGCGAGGATGTCGGTGTCGATCCGCGATTCGCTCTTCCACAGCTGCCACTGCTGCGCGCCCAGCCCGAGCAGCACCAGCAACCAGGCGATGGCCAGCCAGCGCCACAGGCGCTGCAGGCGTCCACCGGCGTGGAACGCGTCCTTCAACGACTCATTCAAACTTGCCACCCTCTTCTGCGTTCAACGCCGCCGGGGTTTCGCTCATGCCGGCAAAGTGGATGCGGGTGACGTCTTTATTTGCCTCGGTGATCTCCACCTCGCGCACGTAGCGGTCGCCGCTGAGCTTCAGGCCGGTGAACACCTTGCCCAGCATCGCCGAGCGCGGGCTGAGCTGCATCGTCCAGCCGTTGTTGGGCTGCGCTTCAACCTTCACCGTGAACTGCGCCGACAGCGCCTGCGCGTCGCCACTCATCAGCGCGAACATGATCGCGTTGACCGAGCGCATCGCCGGCTGCTGCTTGGCATCCAGCTCGACGCGGGTGCTGCCGTCGCTCTGGCGGCTGAGGATGCGGTCACGGGTGACCACCACCTCCGACGGGAACGGCTTGAGCGTGGTCCAGATCACGCCGTGGTCCTGTGCCAGCACGAAGCGGCCCTGCGAACGCAGCGGGTTCTTGAAACCGGTGACCTGCTTTTCCTGGGTGAAGTCGCCACGCAGCACGCCGACCTTGGCCACGCGCTGTTTGACCAGCTCGACATCCGCGGCCAGCGCTGCAGGCGCGAGCAGGCACAGCAGAATCAGCACGCCCAGCGTGCGCAGCAGACGGTTCATTGCACTTCCACTCCCAGACGGTCCCACAGCACGGACGGGCACAGGTACAGCATTTCGTTGGTGGCCGCGTCGACCGCGACCTGGATGGTGTGGGCGCGGGTGAGCACCTGGTCGCTACCGGCGTCGCGGATCTCATAGACGATCTTCAGCCGGTTTTCCCACTCGGTGATGGTGGCGCGCACCACCAGCTGCTGGCCGTACAGCAGCGGCCGGATGTACTTGACCCGCGCGTCGACCACCGGCCACAGGTAGCCGGATTCACGCATCTGCGGGTAGTCGTAGTCATAGCGCTGCAGCAGGGCGCAGCGCGCGACTTCGAAGTATTTGAAGTAGTTGCCGTGCCATACCACGTGCATCGGATCGCAGTCGTGGAAGGTGGGCGACAGCGCTACTTCAAAGCTCAACTCAGGCAGGGTCATACAGGCTCCAGCGCTGGCCGCGGATATCCTCCAGCAGGCCACGCAGTTCTCCATCCAGCGCGCGGTCTTCCTCGACCAGCGCGATGCGTGCGGCAAGATCCTGGTACATCACTTCCAGGTCGCCATGCAGGGTGGCGTTCATGCCTTTGCGCTGGCGCAGGGCAATGCCCTGGCGCGCGGCGATCAGCATGCCGGCCACGACCTGTTCGGTCAGCTCGATCACGCGCAGGCAGTCGCGCGCGGCGATGGTACCCATGCTGACCTTGTCCTGGTTGTGACATTCGGTGGAACGCGAGAACACCGAGGCCGGCATGGTCTGCTTGAGTGCTTCGGCGGTCCACGCCGAGACGCTGATCTGCAGGGCCTTCAGGCCATGGTTGATCGGCGCGCGCTCACCGGTGCTGCCGGACAGATTGGCCGGCAGGCCGTGGTTGTAGCGGGCGTCCACCACCAGCGCGAGCTGGCGGTCGAGCAGGTCGGCCAGGTTGGCAATGGTGTTCTTCAGCGCGTCCATGGCAAAAGCGATGTGGCCACCATAGAAGTGGCCGCCATGCAGGATGCGCTCGCCGTCGGCATCGATCAGCGGGTTGTCGTTGGCGCTGTTGAGTTCGGTTTCGATCAGCTGGCGCAGGAACGGCAGCGCGTCCTGGACCACGCCGATCACGTGCGGGGCGCAACGCAGCGAGTAACGGTCCTGCAGGCGCTGTTCGTTGCGCGGCGGGCGGTCGCTGTGCAGATCCTGGCGCAGCCGCGCGGCGATCTGCATCTGGCCCGGATGCGGCTTGGCCGCGAACAGCATTTCATCAAAGTGATGCGCGTTGCCGTCGCTGGCCAGCACGTTGAACGCGGTCAGGCGCGTGGCCAGCTTGGTCAGGTAATCGGCACGGTCGTACGCCAGGCAGGCCAGCGCGGTCATCACCGCGGTGCCGTTCATGATCGCCAGGCCTTCCTTGGGACGCAGGCGCAGCGGGGTCATGCCGATCTCGGCCAGCACTTCAGCGGCCGGGCGACGCGCGTCCTGGTACATCACCTCGCGCTCGCCACACAGCACGGCGGCCACGTAGGACAGCGGGGTCAGGTCGCCACTGGCCCCGACCGAGCCTTCGGCCGGAATCAGCGGCAGCACGTCGTGGCGCAGCAGCGTGGCCAGGCCCTGCAGCAGCGGATGGCTCACCCCGGACATGCCACGGACCAGCGAGGCCAGGCGCGCCGCGACCACCGCGCGGGTTTCGGTTTCATCAAGGAAGCGGCCCAGGCCACAGCCGTGGTAGGTGAACAGATGATGCGGCAGCTCGGCCACCAGCGCCGGTGGAATGTTCACCGTGCATGAGTCGCCGTAGCCGGTGGTGACACCATAGATGACGCCGTCTTCGCGCAGCAGGCGGTCGAGGAAGTCCGCGCCGCGCTGGATGCGGTCCACGAATTCGGGACTGTCGCTGACCATCGCGTCGGCCTGGCGGCGCGACAGCGCCACCACGTCTTCAATGCACAGCGGCGCATCGCCGAAACGCAGGGTCGGGCGGTCCGCGCTGCGGCGGGAATGGTCGAGTTGGGCGTTACTTTCCATGCGATGCCTGATCCCAGAAGGGGAAGAAGTTGAACCAATCAAAGGGAGCCTGGATGACCTGGGTTTCCAGCCATGCGGCGAACTGTTCGGCCTGGGCGGTGAGTGCCGCATCGCGCGAACCGCGCGGCAGCACGATGCGGTCGCTGAAGTGCTCGAAGCGCACCCGGTAGCCGTTGCCTTCATGCAGGCACGCCATGGTGTACACCGGGCAGGCCAGTGCGGCGGCCAGCACGTAGGCCCCGATCGGGAACTGCGCGGTGTGACCCAGGAACGAGGCCGGCACGGTGCGGCCACCGCGCAACGGAACGCGGTCGCCGACAATGGCGACGAACCCGCCCGCATCGACCCGGCGCTGCAGTTCCACGGCGGTGGCCGGGCCCATGTCAGTGACCTGCATCAGCTCGACCTGGGCCAGCGGATCCAGACGCTGCATCAACCGGTTGAAACGCTGCGCATGCGCGGTATGCACCAGCACGGTGATGTGGAAACCGGGCACCTGTTCGGCCAGCACCTGGCACAGTTCCAGGCAGCCGATATGCGCGGTCAGAATCAGTCCACCTTCGCGGCGGGCGATCTTCTCCAGCATCAGGTCGCGCTGCAGGTGGATGCGCTCGGGCGGATAGCGACCACCCAGGCCGAGCAGCTTGTCCAGCAGGGTGTCGGCAAAGGTCGCGAAGTGTTTCAGGCTGTGCCAGCGGCCGGGCGTACGCCCGAGCACGCCGGCGTGCGCCTGCAGGCGGTGCAGATACTGCAGCGAGGAGCGCCGTGCCACCGCATTGGACAGCCAATGGCAGAGCACCACCGGATACACGCACAGCCGGAAAGGCCAGCGCCCGAACCAGCGGTGCACGCCGCACAGGAACAGCACACCGGCGGCCGAGGTGGTTTCGCCCAGCTCGGCCCAGTGCGGGGCGGCGCGCTCTGCCGGTGCGTTCATGCAGCTGCACCTGCAAGGCGGCGCCACAGCAGCCGCGGCGCGCGCGGCAACATGCCGAAGAACAGCCGGGTGTGCATGCAGCTGATGCGCACGTTGTCGCGCCACACATCGAAGTGGGAGACGCCGTCACTGGGATAGGTGACCCGGGTCGGCAGGCTGATCACCTGCACGCCGCGCCAGAACAACCGCACCAGGATCTCGGTATCGAAATCCATGCGCCGGCCGATGGTTTCCTCTGCCGCCAGCCGGTTGACGGGTGCCAGCGGATAGACCCGGAAGCCACACATGGAATCGCGGATCTGCAACGACAGCGTGTTGATCCATACCCAGATATGGGTGGCGTAGCGCCCGTACAGGCGGGCCTTGGGCACGCTGGCGTCATACGCCGGAATGCCGCAGATGACCGCCTCTGGATGCGCCTGGGCCAAGGCCACGAAGGCCGGAATATCGGCGGTGGTGTGCTGGCCGTCGGCATCAATCTGCAGGACGTGCGAGTAACCGCGCTGGCTCGCCTGGGCGAAGCCAGCCAGCATCGCCCCGCCCTTGCCCTGGTTGATGTCCAGCCGATGCAGCGTGACCTGGCCCGGATGCTGTGCCGCCAGCGCGCGCAGTGCCTGCGCGCAGCCTTCGTGCGAACCGTCGTCGACCAGCAGGCACGGGAGGCCGCTGGCCAGCACGCCCTGCACCACCGCCCCAATGGCGTGCTCGTGGTCGTACACCGGAATCACCACCACCGGCGAAAACGCGACTTCACGCATCCGCGAACACCACCCGGCCGCTGGCATGTACGCCATGGTCGGACACGTAGCGGAAGCTCATCACCGACTTGGCGGCATCCCAGCCGAGGGTGAGCTGCAGCACATCGCCCGGACGCGCCACATGCTGGAACTTCAGCGCATCCATGCGCGCGAAGCGCGGTGGCATGTCAAACACTTCGCGCCCGTAATGGATGGCCCAGTCCAGCTGGACCACGCCGGGCAGAATCTTGGCCTGGGGGAAATGTCCGTCGAAGGCGATCAGGTCGGCCTCCAGCGGCAGATGCAGCGTGGCCGCCTGCGCATCACGCTGCTGCCACTGCGCCACCGGCATCAGCGGGCGGAACAACGCGGCCAGCGCGGCGGCGGTGGTCTTGCCCTGTGCGTTGAACGGCAGCTCGTCGACGAAGCGCCAGCGCCGCGGACGGGTCACCGCGTCGTGGCTGCTGGCCAGGTGCGCGCTGAGCCGCTGTGCCTGCTGACGCCGCTGGGTATCGGTCCACTGCGCGGCACCGCCCGTGCGGGGCACCACCACGGCGGCGAGCTGTTCGCGCGCGCCCGGCAGTACCAGCACGCGCACGTCCTGCACCTCGGGGTGGGCACGCAGCTGCTGTTCCAGCGCGTCCAGCGACACCCGGCGCTCTTCGATCTTGACGATGCGGTCGGCGCGCCCGAGCAGGCGGAAGCTGTTGCCGGTGTCGGCCTGCACGCGGTCCTGGGTCTGCCACCAGTCGGTTTCGGCCAGATGCGGCGAACGCACGGCCAGCGCGCCGTCCTGGATGTTCCATTCCACGCCCGGCAACGGATGCCACTGCGGCTGTTCGGCACTCCACTGGCGCCAAGCAATGCCGCCGGTTTCGCTGCTGCCGAACACTTCGGTCGGGGCGACGCCGAGCAGCGCGCGCGCCTGCAGGGCGGCCTCGCTGGGCAGCGGTCCGCCGGAGGAAAACACCGCGCGCAGGTGGCCACCGAGCGACGGCCAGTCCAGCTGTTCCGGCAGACGCTTGAGGTGGGCCGGGGTGGCCACCAGCAGCGCGTCGTGCTGCGCCAGCGCGGTGACCAGGTCTTCATGGAAGAAGCGGCGTGGCTGGATCACGCGGCCCGCCGAGAGCGGCCACAACACGCGGAACAGCAGGCCGTAGATGTGCTGGTGAGACACCGTGCCATGCACCTGGGCGTCGCCCAGCTGCGCGCCGAAGGCCGCCTGCAGGGCGTCGACTTCGGCGGTGAGCTGGCGCAGGCGCTTGCCGATGGCACTGGGGGCCCCGGTGCTGCCGGAGGTGAACACCACCAGTTCCAGCTGCGACGGGTCCAGCGGCTGCAGCACGGTGTCGGCGGCCACGGTGGCATCGGGCTGCAGCGGCGCTTCACTGACCGGCAGGTCACCGGCAAACCCCTGCACCTGCGGGCGCAGTGCGTCCAGCGTGGCCGGCAGGTTGTCCCCGCCCAGGAACACGCGCTTGCCGGCATGCCAGGCACCCAGCAGCGCGGCCGCAAAGGCAAGGGTGTCGTCGAAGTACAGCGCCCAGTCCTGGCCCGGTGCGCGGGCGAACGCCTGCTGCCAGCCCAGCACCTGCTGGCGGAACTGCGGGTGGGTGACCGGGGTGCCATCGGCGGCGATGCCAATGAGGCGATCCGGCAGCGGCTGCAGCGCGAGCTGCGAGAGGGCAATCCACTCAGCCATGCGCGTGCGCCGCCTTCACCCGTCGCCGCACCAGCCACTCACCGCCAAACAGAACGCCCATCATCACGTACGCCAACAATCCGTTGTAGAGCGCCCAGACCTGGTTGGAGGCCCAGAACGCGGTCATCAGGGCCAGCGCCCCGTTCAAGACAAAAAAGCCGCACCACACCTGGGTGACGCGGCGGGTATAGACCACGGCAAACGGCGGCAGTTCCGGCTCGGTGAGCCGTGCCAGCCGTTCCACCGCGGTCGGGGGGAAACGCAGGCTGGTGGCGAAGATCACCAGCATCACTGCGTTGACCAGTGCCGGATAGAGCTTCAGCGGTAACGCCTGGTTGAAGGCGGTGGCCAGCAGTGCCAGCAGGCCGGCTCCGGCGGCGGCCACCCACCACACCGGCTGGCGGGTGGTCAGCGCGCGCAGCGCGGCCAGCGCGAACAGCAGCAGCGCCATCCAGCGCGGCTCGAAGCGGCCCAGCGCGAAGTACACCACCAGCGGATACGCCAGCGACAGTACTGCAAACGCCGCAACGCGCAGCCGAACCATGGCCGAACCTCAGCCGACGCCGTCAGGCGGCCGCTTGTCCGGGCATCAGCCCGTGCACCACATCAACGATGTCCTGCACGGTACGCACCGACTTGAACGCTTCCGGCTGCAGGTTGCGGCCGAGCAGCGGCTTGAGCTGCACGATCAGGTCCACGGCATCGATGCTGTCGATGTCCAGGTCGTCGTAAAGACGGGCTTCCGGGGTGATGCGCACCGGTTCGATCTCAAAGCTGTCCTTGAGGATCTTGACGATACGGTCGAAAAGTTCGTTCTTGGTCATGACAAATCCTGACGCACCGTTACGACAGCTGACGCGCGGCGACAAACTCGCTCAACGCACGCACGCTGGAAAAATGACGACGGGTTTCTTCCGAATCCGCAGACAGGCTGACGCCATACTTCTTCTGCAGCGCAAGGCCCAGTTCAAGCGCATCGATGGAGTCCAGCCCCAGCCCTTCCACGAACAGGGGAGCCTGGGCATCGATGTCTTCCGGAGCGATGTCTTCCAATGAAAGCGATGAAATGATCAATTCCTTGATCTCGTGCTCAAGTGCCTGCACGGCTTGGTTCTCCAGCGAAGTCAAAGTAATGGGCAAGGTGATCGGTCACGCGCCGGGCCGCCAAGGCATCCCCCCTGGGCGAATCGCCGGCCTCCGACAGGAAGGGAGCGATCGAAATATCTTCCCCGACTTCCAGCTGAACGTGAAAACGCCGTGATGGCACACGATACCATTTCTGGCCCTTGGTCAGGGTAGGCGGCGTGCAGGTAATCCGCACCGGCGTGATGTCCAGCTGCCCCCGGACGGCGATGTTGGCCGCCCCCCGCTGCAGCTTGAGCGGCTGGCCCGGCACGGTCCGGGTGCCCTCAGGGAAGATCACCAGATTGCCGCCCCGGCGCACCGCCGCGATGCAGTCATCGACCAGCCCGGCCCCGTCGCTGTTGGCCACATAGCCGGCGGCGCGGACCGGTCCGCGCATGAACGGGTTGCAGGCGACAGCATGTTTGACCACGCAGTCCGCGTTGGGCAGCTGCGAGATCAGCAGTACGACATCAATAAGCGTCGGATGGTTGGCCAGGATCAGCAGGCCATCACGCTGAAGCCGTTCACGTCCGTGAATCTCATAGGTCATCACGCCCAGCCAGCGCATCAGGTTGACGTGACTGGCAAAACTGAACTGCACCAGCCGCCGGGCCAGCGCGCGCCGACGCTGGTGGCGGCGGATCAGGAACAACAGCGGGAACAACAGGCCGCCCAGCAACAGCCCGCCGATCCCGAAGGCGGCGAAGCTGATCCCGGTGCCGACCACGCGCCAGGCGTGGTTGAGGCGGGCGGCCAGCGTCTCAGCCATGGCGCTGCCAGATCCACGGCTGGCCATCGGCCTGGAACACCAGCGCCGGATCGCCGGCGAGCAGGAAGCGCATCAGCTCCAGGCTGTGCGGCAACGCGCCGGCTGCGGAGTCGGGAACCGAACCGGTACCGCTCCAGCCCAGCGACAGACGGGTGCCGGGGCGGTCGGCGCGGGCCAGACGCCAGCACCACGCAAAGTACGGATCCGGTTCGTCGGCGAAGCCGGCGTACACCGTCGGAAGCGGCGACTCGTAGGCCACCACGCGCACTTCTTCGGCTCCGTCGGCCAGCAGGCCAAAGGCTTCCACGCAGGCCGCCTCGACCGTGGCGCGACCGCCGGCCAGGGCCAGGTAGTTGCCGCGCTGACCACGGGCGATGGAGTACAGCGCCGCCACCGCGTTGTGCACGGACAAGCCGAACGCCGTAGGCGACATCGCCGCGTCCTGGCGCAGGGTGTCCAGCAGTTCCATCGAACGCGCCACGTCGCCATGGCGCGAGGCGAACACCAGCGGCACCTGGCCGCCGTCGTCGGGCTGCTCGCACCAGCACGCGGCCTGGATGGCCATGCGTCCCAGCCGCTCGATGCGGCGACGCTGCATCGGCGGCACCTCCGGCAGTGCCGGGGTGTCGTCACCGGTCGGCAGGAATGGCGCATGCGCCCACTGCTGCCAGTCCGATTTCGTGGTCAGACCCGGTGCCCAGGCCGACCAATCCACTACAGAAAACTCAATCATTCACACCAACACTCGTGATGGGCACCTGGAAGCACGAGCCACAGGGGCGATACGGGCCGGCTCCCCCATTCCAGCCGATCCGTACCTGTCATCCGACATCGTCCGGCGTGCAACGCACGCCGCCAAAGGAGCGCACGCTATCATGACACCTTCGGCACTGGCAGCTTTCACAATCTGAAATGAGTAGCACGATCCACAGCGCACCGGCCGCACCGGTCCAGATTTCCCCTTCCGGCCCCGCGTTGTTCCGTGCCCGATACGCCCCTGCCAGTGAGCGCGACGCGGCCCTGGCCGACCCGCAGACCTTGGCGGTGTTTGGCTTCGGCACGACAGACTCACCGTGCGATGACCCGCGCTGGCTGCAGGTGCCGCTGGACGAGCACGGCCCCGCGCAGATCGAGATCTGGCAGGGGGCGGCCCCGGTTCAAACCGGAGTGGACGGGACGGTGCGCTGGTCGCATGACGGTAGTGTGCTGTTTGGTGCAATCGAAATTGAGGAACCGGGTTCCGATATTGAAGCGGCCGCGGCAGATGCCTACGCCACGTTGAGTACATTTCTTACAAAGTGCGGCTTCCCGCACCTGCTGCGGATGTGGAACTACCTGGACGCGGTGACCGAGGGCGAGGGCGACGCCGAGCGCTACCGGCGCTTCTGCGTGGGCCGGGTGCGTGGGCTGCGCACACTGGACGAAGCCGCACTGCCGGCGGCGACCTGCATCGGCCGTTTCGATGGCGTGCGCCGTCTGCAGGTGTACTGGCTGAGCGCGCGCGAGGCCGGCACCCCGCTGGAGAACCCCCGCCAGGTCAGCGCCTTCCGTTACCCCCGCCAGTACGGCCCGCAGTCACCGAGCTTCTCGCGCGCGCTGCTGCCGCCGCCCGCGACCGGCCTGCCGCTGCTGCAGTCGGGCACGGCGGCGATTGTGGGGCACGTCTCGCAGCACACCGGCTCCTGGCAGGAACAGCTGGAAGAGACGCTGACCAACCTGCAGAGCCTGGTGGATGCCGCGCGGGCACAGCGGCCGGATCTGCCGGCGCAGCTGGGCGCGGAATCAGTGCTCAAGGTCTATGTGCGCGATGCGGCCAACCTGGCCGCGGTGGCCGCTCGGATGGCACAGCTGCCCGGTTCACCGCCCCACGTGGTGCTGCACGCCGAGGTCTGCCGCGCCGAGTTGCTGGTGGAAATCGAGGGTATGCACGGCTGACCCGCCGTGACGACCAACGGTCGTCACCTACCGGTTTCATGGCCGATTCGGATATCCCGGTAGCGCCGGCCGTTGGCCGGCCCAAGCGGTCAGTGGGCCGGCCAACGGC
>NZ_JASCOZ010000043.1 GCF_029960115.1 Stenotrophomonas sp. PS02289 | reverse complement strand
AGCGCCGACCGTTGGTCGGCCCACGCAATGCCGAGGCCGGCCAACGGCCGGCGCTACCAACAAATCCTCCCCGCCGAACCACCGCTGGTTCGCGACGCAACTTGTTGAATGGCAGGCCGATTGCCCAGCTCGCATGCTGCTGGCATGCATCCACCACGGTCGTCACCCGCCAACCGGTGGTCCGAAAGCCACTGTCCCATCTTCAGAATGCTGGAGGACGGGCGAATCAAAGAACTGGGGGTGCTCGAGCAGACCCCCAGCGACCGCTACCGCCTCCACCCACACGGACACCATCCCAACCTGCTGCGGTGCCCTGACGCCGACTTTGACGGCTTCCCCGGCATACCCTGGTACCTCGACGACCTCCGCCCCGAAGGATTCCTCGGCCGCGCCTACGCCGCAAGCAACACCCTCGACCTACCGCGCGATCCCACGACCTGGACCTTGGCACACCTGCTGAGGGCGCAGGGGGAGGGGAGTGCGGTCACCACCGGCGATCTTTTGATCGGAACTCACGCCGCCCAGCTGGCCGCTGCCGCGCTCGACGCCCCGCCCGATCCGGTTGAGGCCAGCAGCCGTGAGCTGCAGTACCCATTCATGGCGGAGGCAGTAACGCGCGGGCAATGCCCGAATCTTGCCCCAGGCGGCGAAAGGCCCAAGTTCACCGCCACGGTCTACGGGCCAGGCGGCCGCTACGCCGCCCTGATCAAGTTCGCCCGCCATGACACGGAGGAGCAGCGCCGCTGGGCAGACCTTCTGGTTTGCGAGCATCTGGCGCTTGAGGTTCTGCGCGAAGCCGGCGTACCCGCCGCAGAATCGTCGCTCATCCATTCCGACAGCCACACCTCTCTGGAGGTGAAGCGCTTTGACCGATCGCCGGACACGCTCGGCCGGCGCGGGTTCGTGTCGTTGTTGGCCCTGTCTTCCGCATTTGTCGGTGACAACGCCGACTGGGACCAGGCGGGCGAGCAGTTGCTGGCGCTGCGATGGATCAGTCAGGACACCGCTACAGCCATGGCGCGGCTGCATGCCTTTGGACGATTGATCGGGAACACCGACATGCATCAAGGCAATATTGGATTCCACCTCGTTGATCAGGGGCCGCTATCGCTTGCCCCGGCCTACGACATGCTGCCGATGTCGCTGTCCCCCTCGCGTACGGGTGTGCTGCGAGCGACAACCTCGATCACCCAGGTTGCGCCGCAGCGCTCGGGTCAACTTGCTCATCTGCAATGGGCGGCACCGTTGGCTGTGGAATTCTGGGAGCGGGCTGCTAGGCCTGGACTGCTTCGGTCCAAGGCACTGGCGGACGTGGCCGGAGATAACGCGGAACGAGTCCGGGAAATGGGGCGGCGCTTCGGCTGACGTCCCGCTTGGCGAGAGATCCAGTGGCGGCGGTAGCCCTGTCTCCACTACACTTTCACGCTGCAAGGGCCTATAGCTCAACGGTTAGAGCAGAGGACTCATAATCCTTTGGTTCCAGGTTCGAATCCTGGTGGGCCCACCATTTCATCGTCCTATAGCATCCTATTTGGATCTATTTCCATCGTAAAAACAAGGGCTTGCGACGAATTTGCGTCTCACTGCGTCCTATGGATTCTTATTGAATCCCACGATTCTTGGCGGTAGCTTTGACGGTAAGCTGAAGTGTATCTTCACCAGTTACCGCCAATGACTTACCGCCATGCCGTTGACCGATACTGCCATCCGTAGAACAAAGCCATCCGCGACAGTTCAAAAGCTGCGTGACGGCGGTGGTCTTTACTTGCTACTCCGACCCGATGGCGGTCGATGGTGGCGTTGGGACTACCGACGCCCTGTGACTGGAAAAAGAAACACGTTGTCTCTCGGGACGTATCCCGATGTGAGTCTCGTTACCGCGCGCGAGCGTCATGCTGCCGCGCGCAGGTTGCTCGCAGAAGGAATTGACCCAGGCGCACAGCGGAAAGCTCAGAAACTGGCCGCATTGGAGCTCGTTTCCAATACCTTCGAGGCAGTCGCCAATGAGCATTTTGCCCTTCGAGCGAAGAAGCTGTCGGCGGGGTCAGCGAAACGGGAGAGGCGGCTCATAGAGAAAGACCTTGCTCCATGGATTGGGCATCTTCCAATCGCCTCAATCACTGCGAAGGATGTACTTGAGGCGCTGCGTAAGATTGAATCTAGAGGCGCTGTCGAGACAGCTCACCGCGCACGACTGCTGGCCAGCCAAGTATTTCGATATGCAATTGCTTCAGGCAGGGCGGAGCGAAATCCGGCTGACGATGTGAAAGGTGCGCTATCCGCACCAAATGCACGTCACTTCGCAAGCATGATTGAGCCTGCGCAGATTGCGGGTCTGTTGCGCGCCTTGCATGGCTACCAAGGTTCTCCCGAGGTTGTGGCGGCCCTGCAGCTCGCGCCTTTGGTTTTTGTTCGTCCTGGCGAGTTGCGTGCTGCAAGGTGGGCTGACATCGATCTAGGCACGGCTGAGTGGCGCTTCAGCGCAAGCAAGACCGGTCAGCCCCACGTTGTTCCGCTTGCGCGCCAGTCGGTGGCTGTTCTTAGGGGGCTGCACCCACTAACCGGCAGGGGGGAGTTTGTCTTCCCGGGCGTCCGGGGTAGGGGGCGTCCAATGAGCGAAAACACGGTAAATGCAGCCCTGCGCCGCCTTGGCTATGACTCGGACACCATGACCGGTCATGGGTTTCGTGCAATGGCGCGCACCGTCTTGGATGAGGTGCTCGGTTTCCGTCCGGACTACATCGAGCACCAGCTCGCACACGCAGTGCGTGACCCAAACGGACGGGCATACAACCGTACGGCGCACCTGGTCGAGCGCGCAAAAATGATGCAGGCGTGGGCGGACTATCTGGACGGTCTGAGGACCTCCTCGTGACCCCATGTCCTTTTTTTTATTTCTGACTCTCTGTTTCCGCTGGTTACAGTGGTAACACTGGTTACAGGGCTGCTAAACGCCTTGCAAATCAGTTTGTTGCGTTAACTCTCGGCGCGCCCATCTTACTGGTTACACCTGGTTACGCTGGTTACAGCGGCGGGTGATCAGTCCGCATTGGACGTATGTGAATCGGTGCCGTGCGCCGATGGAATGCCTCTTCCGCAGCCCTCTCTCGGGCCAGCGGGCTGGCTTTGCAGGCCGCCAGGATGTCGCCATGACGGCCAGCGACCAAGCCTAGCCCGACGCTATTCGATGGTTTGCCCGCCGCGCATCTCGCCCTTGGCCTGCAATTGCCGGATGCCAAGTGTGCAAATTTGCCTTGCGCAACCAGCCGGTCGACCTAGCTCCTGCGCTCGCTTCTCATCTCCCGGACGTCGCCGTGCTCGCCACGACATTGGTCTGTCAAGTGGAATGCGTCATGTGTAATTTTACAAAAGATTGTAAGGATTCTCCTACAAACCTAGTCGCGTGAGTTAAGCGGCGACTGTCTCTAGCCTTCTAACCAAGCCCACAACACAGGGCGGCGGTTGACAAATCGTCAGCCCCGCAACCCTTCAAATGCTTGGTTCTCCCCACCCGACGCTCTCCGTCCCTGGTCAGCCCGCGAGCTCGAATCCGGCCCCCTCCGCGCGGGCGGAGCGCTTCATACGCAGGCCGGAGGTGCTCAGCCGCACCGGTATTTCTCGCTCGCACCTCTACTGGCTAATGGATCGTGGCCGGTTCCCTCAGTCGATCCCCCTCTCCCCGCGCGTGACCGTCTGGCTTGAGTCGGACGTAGACGCGTGGATTGCCAACCAGATCCCGTACACCCACCCGCGAGTGCAGCCATGAAAGACACCATCGTCCTGACCATCTCCAAACAGAGGTTCAACCTGAGCTCGGCCGAAGCCAAGTTCCTCGCCGAGCATCTGCGTACCGCTGTCGCTCAGCCGAACCTTGCGCTGAACTTCTCCCAGCAACGGTCCGTAGAGCACGGCCGCATCGCGCTTTCGCGTGGTGTCGCCGACGTCGCCAACGCGCACGCCACGGACTGCTAAGAGGCCCCAATGACTCGTTCCAGAGCGTTCCTACGTTGCCCGCATTGCGATACCCCGTCAGTTACCCGGACCAGCGTGATGCACACTAAATTGCTGCGTGAATCGGTCCAACAATGCCAAAACGCGCTGTGCGGACACACGTTTTCCGCCTATACCGAAATCGTGCGCACGCATACTCGCAGCGCATGTCCGCGCGGCGACATTGATCTGCCCGTCAGCACGTATGCGGAGCGGTCGGCACTCAGCCAAAAAGCCGAGAAGCAGAGTTCTGCCATCCGCAAGGCCAAGCAATGACGCGGCAGTTGACAAGTCGCGTTGACCAGGTGCAGCATTGCCCTGTCGCCGCACAATCGGCGACCGGGATTGCAGTCCCGCAACCTAAGGCGCACCAGCGCCCATCGACCGATGCCCGGCGCTTTTTTATTGCCTGCTGTGTCGTCGCGGGCGATTGCTTGCCGGTTCTATGGCGGGCGGTGCGCGGGGGCCGCAAGGCCCACCGGTCCTTAGGCCGGCACTGCAACCGCGTACCGTCCGCCGCCTTGATTGCAGTCAAGTCTGCGGATTCCAAGCCACCTAAGGAATCCTGCCATGTCTCACGACACCCTGGCCGCGCCGTCGCGCTTTGCCATTCGTATTGCCTACCACTTCGGCGAGATTGCCGACACCCTGGACTGGGACCATCCCCGCTGGCTAGCGCTCGACGCCTGCCTGCAGGCATCTGGCAAGCCCGCAGAATCGCTGACCTTGGGCGACGTACAGCGTGCCATTGCAGCAGTCGCAACGGAGGCCGAGCAATGAGCGCATTCCATCTGGATTTCCTCGTTGGGAACGATGACGCCGTGATGCACGACCTGTTTAGCGCAGCGCGTCAGATGGCGCGCCTCTCCGAAATCCCGGTCGCCTCGCTGTCTGTACTGAGTGACCTGCTCGACCGGCGCACCGGTGCCTTTGAGGACATGACCGTTGGAGAGCTGCTGGCTATGGTCGCAGATGTGCAGGTGGCCGCATGAACATCGAATCTGTGAACGTCTGCGGTGTATCGGGCATGGCCGATGGCGTGCTCAGCGCCACCATCACCAACAATTGGTTCAATGCCGAGCGCACCGCCCACATTGTCGAAGTCGCCCGCCGCGTTGAGCGGCAGCATCGCAAGACCTCTCGCCGCCTTGCCGACGTCTGCGCCGACCTGGACGCGTCCCTGCGGGGTCATCCGTTGGAGCAGCGACTGCGTGCGCGGCTGTTGTCGCCGCTTGAGCGCGACTGCCAGGAGCTGGCCACGGTCGCTGCACGGGTCAACGTGCGCTTGGCGCTGTTCGCGCCCGCGCAGTCGCAGGAACGATTTGAACAGGGCATTGACCTCCAGCTGGCAGACATTCGAGCCGAGCAGGAGGCAGTCGCCGCAGCGCCGGCTGCGTCCAACGGCCCGACTATGCCGCATGGATATTGGATCAGCGAAGACTGCCTCAATCGTATTGAGCGCGCGCGTTCGGCTGCGCTGCTGTTGAGCTGCCTGGATGAGCGTATCGGGGTGTCGTTGGAGGCCGTCGCCGCAGGTATTGCCTATTTGCATGATGACCTGGCGGCGGTGGTGGACAACGCCAAGCACAGTAGTGAATTGGGGGGCGACGATGAAGCGTCCTGATGGCTTTCTGGCGATGCTGCGCGCCGCCGGGCTGATGCTGGACGTGGTGACGCCCGATGGACGTCTGCGCCGTGTGCGCGTCCAAGGTGACAGCAATGGTCAGCGCAGCGGCTGGTATGTTCTTCACGCGGGTCCGCCTATGGCCGGAGCCTACGGCAACTGGAAGACCGGAGACAACGAGTCCTGGTGCGACGGTGGTGGCGGCGCGCGCAGTGAGGTCGAGCGGATACAGCTACGCGAGGCCGTGGTGCGCGCGCAGCGCCAGCAGCAGGCTGAACTCGCCCAGCGGCAAGCCTCCGCACGCCGGCTGGCGCGTGAGCGCTGGCAGTGTGCTGATGCAGCCCCCGCCGACCATCCTTACCTGGTTGCCAAGGGCGTGGGCGTACACGGGCTGCGGCAGCTGGACGGGAAGTTGCTGGTGCCCCTGCGGGACCCGCAGGGGCGGCTGTGGAGCCTGCAAACCATCGCCGCCGATGGGAGCAAGCGCTTTCTGGCCGGCGGCCGAAAGCGTGGGCTGTATTACGCCGTGGGTCGCGCGGTGAGCGAAGTGGTGTGCGTGGCTGAAGGCTACGCCACCGCCGCCACCATCCATGAAGCCACGGGCCACCCCACCGCCGTGGCGTTCGATGCGGGCAATCTGGCACCGGTTGCCTGCGCGCTACGGGCCAAGTTCCCCTCGGCGGCGATTGTGGTGTGCGCCGATGACGATGCCGCCACCGCAGCGCGGTTGGGCGTCAATCCAGGCTTAGTCAGCGCCCAGCGCGCCGCTGCCGCGGTGGGCGGTGTGGTGGCTATGCCGCCGCGGCCACGCAATGAGACCTCTTCCTAATGATTCTTCTCTCACCCCCCAAGGCGCAATGCGCCGACGTGGCACTGGAGCCTCGTGCATGAGTAACGTTACCTCAGTAGATTTCAATGATGCCGCCAAGGTCGCCGGTACCGGAGCGGTGCGCGGCTCAATTCAAGCCGCTGTGCGCAAGGCCAGCAAGGGCAAGGGCGGAAAGAAGGCAGCCGACGATGGCGGAGGTGCACGGCCGCACTACCAACTCAACGAAACCGGCGTGTACTACGTTGGTGTGACTGAGGATGGCGACCTGGCCGAACCGGTGTTTGTCTGCTCGCCGTTGAAGGTTGAGGCCAAAACCCGCAACAGCCAGAGCGAGGAATGGGGACGCCTGCTGACCTGGACAGATGCCGACGGCCACCATCACCAGTGGGCAGCGCCGGCTGAAATGCTGGTGGGTGATCCGCGTGAGTTCTTGCGCCAGCTGGCTGCCGGCGGCGTGGAAATGTCTGCTCACCGCAACACCATGCAGCGCCTTTTGGCCTACATCATTCAGGAGCGCATCGATAGCCGTGCGCGCAATGTGGCGGTTCCGGGGTGGCACGACGGACGCTATGTGCTGCCTAACGGCGAGAGCTACGGCAACGGCGAGGAGCGGCTGGTATACCAGCACAGCGGCGGCCTGCAGCATCACTACGCCGTTGTGGGGTCGCTGGAGGACTGGCGACGCGATGTGGCCAAGCGATGCCAGGACAACTCCCGCTTGGTGCTGGCAGTATCAGCGATGTTTGCCGGACCACTGCTGCACTTCACCGGCGCAACCGGCGGCGGCTTCCACCTGGTCGGCGGAAGTAGTAGCGGCAAGAGCACCGCATTGCGCGTGGCGGCCAGCGTGGTCGGCCCGCCCGAGTATGCCCGCGAGTGGCGCAGTACGGCCAACGGGCTTGAGGGCGTGGCGGTGCTTCACAACGATGCCACTCTGATTCTGGACGAGCTGGCGCAGATTGATCCCAAGCAGGCCGGTGATGCTGCCTACCTGCTCGCCAACGGCAACGGTAAGAGCCGGGCCAATCGGTCCGGTGAGGCTCGTGCGGCGGCGCGGTGGCGGGTGCTGATCTTGTCTGCAGGCGAGGTCGGCTTGGCCCAGCATATGGCCGAGGTGGGCAAGCAGGCTCGAGCTGGCCAGGCGGTGCGCTTGGCGGATGTGCCAGCCGAGGCAGAGGGTGGCCACGGCGTGTTTGAGCGCCTGCACGACGCCGCAGACGGTGCGGCACTTTCAGCGCTGCTCAAGGACGCCGCAGCGCGTTCCTACGGCGCGCCCTGGCCGTTGTGGATGGACTACCTGACCCGACAGGATAGCCCCACACTCACCACCAAGCTGCGCGAATCTTCTGACCGATTCCTGGCCACCTACCTGCCTGATGACGCCTCGGGCGAGGTCCGCCGAGTGGCCGAACGCTTCGCGACTGTGGCCTTTGCTGGGGAGATGGCCAGCGTCTGTCCTCACCGCTTGACCGGCTGGGCCAAAGGCGAGGCTACGCGGGGTGTGGCCATCTGCTTCCAGGCGTGGATGCAACGTCGTGGCGGCGCTGGCAGCGCCGACACTGATGCACTCCTTTCGCGTGTGCGCGCCTTCTTTGAGGCCCATGGCCAGAGTAGGTTGGAACCGCTGAACTCGATGCAGGCCGCATCCCCGGTGCGCGATCGCGCAGGCTTCCGCCGTCTGGATGGCGTGGGTGTTACCGAGTACATGGTGCTGCAGGAATCGTTCAATCGCGAACTGTGTGCGGGCTTCGATTCGCGCCAGGCCGCGCGTGAACTGGTGGCCGCCGGTTGGCTCAAGCCCAGCGGCGATGGCCGCCCGTCGCAGGTAGTGCGCATACCGGGGCTGGGCGCAGCTCGCCTCTTCATCTTCGATCCACGCAAGGTACACGACAGCGCCGCGTGAGCCGATCACATTTCAACGCTTACCGGCAGGGTGCCGGTAAGTGTCCCATCGTTATTTCAATGGAACATCCACATGAGTGAAAGCAATACTGCCAATACCAACCCTTCACTGGTCGAACCCGTCGACGCATGCGAAGCTGTTGCGCCGCCCTCGGAGAGCCGGCTGCGTCTGTTCGAGCTGGCGGCGCAGCTGGCCACTAACAGCGAGCGCAAGAGCGCATTGCGATCCAAGGTAGACAAGATGTCCCGTGCACGCCAGGCTGCAGAGGGCGACGCACAGGCCGCACGTCAGCAGTGGAGCGCCAAGCTGCGGGACAGTGATGGCACACTGACTCGTGACATTCAGAAGCTGCGGGCCAACGAGCGTTCGGCAATGTCCCTGGCGGAGGAATACCGAGCAATGGAGGCTGAGATAGCGTCTGAGCTCCCGCGTCTGGATCTGGAACTGGCCGAGGCAGCGAGCCTCTGTATTGCTGCTCAGAAGCAGGTATTCCTTGAGGCGGCGGAGCTGGGTTATGCAGAGCTGTTGGCCGGGTTTGAAGATCGCCTTGCGGTGGCTTTTAGCCTGTTTGAGAAGGCGGAGAATGTTGGTGCGGCCCAGAAGGCGAGCTCCGATGAATTGGCCAGCCGGTTCTTTTTCCGCCTCGGCAGCGCAGTACGTAAGCGCCTCGCCGACGTCGCAGTGACCGACCAGGTTGCGGAGCGGTTAGCGTTGCCGCCAATGGACATGAGCTCGGTGGACATGCAGCTGGTGAACAGCACAATTCGCCGTACTATCCTGCGAAAGGAGCTTGAAGCAGGGAGCCAGGCGTGAGCGAGCTTGATCTCGAGCAGGAAGTCACTGACTTGGCACTGGCCCCAAACGCGGAGACACCTGGGGGAATCACTGCGTTCTCGTTCGGGGACGCCACGCCGGTGCTGGAATCGCGTGGTCTGTTCGACTACCTTGAGTGCTGGAGGAACGGTCGATACTACGAGCCACCTGTATGCCTGAATGGTCTATCACGGACCACGCGATCCAATCCGTTTTTGTACAGCGGGCTAATTTTCAAGCGCAACATGCTGGTGCGGGCGTTTGTTCCGCACCCGTTACTGAGTCGTACAAACTTTGCCCAAATAGCACTGGACTACCTAGTGTTCGGCCAGTCCTACATCGAACGCAGGGTCTCAAGCACAGGGCGGCTGCTGGGCGGGCAGCCGCTCATGGCGCAGTACATGCGTCGTGGGGTGGTACCCGGCGAGTTCTTCCACGTGCGAGCTGGTAGGGTTGAGCACGAGTTCTCGCTCGGTTCGGTGTATCAGCTGCGCGAGGCTGATGCCGATCAGGAAATATACGGCCTGCCCGAGTGGATCGCGGTGATTCAGTCTGCGCTGCTCAACGAGTCGGCCACACTGTTCCGCCGCAAGTACTACAACAATGGCTCGCACGCAGGTTTCATTCTTTACTTGACCGACTCCCAAACGGAGCAGGGTGATGTGGCAAGCCTGCGCGAGGCCTTGAAGCAGGCACGAGGTCCTGGCAACTTCCGGAACCTGTTTGTGCATTCGCCGAACGGCAAGAAGGACGGGCTTCAGTTGATTCCGGTGAGCGAATTGGCAACCAAGGATGAGTTCACCGGCATCAAGCGAGTGACACGCGATGACATTCTGGCTGCTCTTCGCATCCCGCCGCAGTTGCTGGGCATCGTGCCGCAGAATGCGGGCGGATTCGGATCGATTCGGGATGCTGCCACGGTGTGGGCGTCGATGGAACTGGCCCCCCTGCAATCGCGCATCGCCATGGTTAACGACTGGATCGGTGAGGAGGTCATTACCTTCGCCTCGTTTGACCTCGCGCCTGCAACAACCTGATGCTTTGTCCGTTGCGCCGATGCTGGCCTCAAAAGACGTGGGCGAAACGCCTTCAAGCGAGACTACTGGGCCTGCGGTCTTCCGGGCGACTGCATCGGCCCGCAGCGGCTACTGGGGGCCGCTAACGCGACGCGTCACCGGCGGCAGGGCCCCGGCCCACATTACCCCTAGCGTTCTACAAAGCCTCCGCTTTTGTCCGGTACGGCACCCTCCATACGCGGCTTCCTGAGTCCATGCAGGGCACAGATCCCCGTAATAACCGCCTCATTGCCTTGGCCGTGGGCCTCCCAGGCGGCTTTTACGGAGGCAGGGGCCTCCGGCCAAAGGACGAAGTAGCCACCCCGATCGATTGTCGAGAACGGAATTTGAGTCCATTTCTGGCAGTCGATGAGGTTCTTCACGTAAGCCCAGTTTCCGTATGTATTCCCTATAGCAATTCTTTCCCATACGTCGATGTGGGGAGGCTTTCCTTGCACAGATGGCTGGTGAATTTGGACACGATCAGACACGCCGTGCCAAGCCAAATCGTTCATGAGTTGGATCCCAACGGAATTTTGCGCGCTAACGGGCGCAGCCAGAGTGGCGCTGATGAATGGAACTGCCCATATGGCCAGTCTCATTAGAATCGAGGCTCTAGTGGTCATCGCGTCTTCCTTAGTCTGTAGCCATGCTCTTTTTCTGCGGCACTGGCTGTAACCAGTGTAACCAGTCGTGTCCATGGCTGGTACGCGTCGAGGATGGTCGCAAGTCGTTGATATATAAGGTGTGCGCGGATGGTGTAACCAGTGTACCAATGTAACCAGCAAAATCTGTTAGTCAGGAATATCACATGGAGGATGGCGAGCGGCAAGAAAGCAGGCAGACCGGTGAAGCCCTTGGGAGACAAGAGGACCATAGGGGAAGGGAGACGGCAGTGCCTGCACAAGAACTGTAACCAAAAATGTGTTCCACATCCCCTTTTCATTGCCTCCCTAAACAAATGGAATTAGCGGGTTTTTCTTCTTGGATGCTATTGGATGGCTACTTTTTCTCCGCTACCTGGCTGCCTAAGTCTGGCTTCCCTCTCGCCGCTCAACGCTCCGTTAGGCCGCCCTTCTGTGCAGGGATTCGCAGGGATTCGCGTGGTATCTGGATGCCCCTCACAGCCTTGCTGGGCCTGCCATGGGCCCGTGTGCAGGTATTGCAGAAAACCCCCCCTATGAAGTGTGCAGGCGTGGCGGGGAGACGAGTGCGCGCGCGGAGGGGCTGAGACGCTAAGGATCGAGTCTATGGCTGCCGTACCCAACTGCGGATGCACCAGAAGCTACAGGGTGCCGGTGTGGTGCGCTCAGCCGACCGGGCTCTCCCTACAGGAAAGACGAGCCGGTGTGGGTTGGTCATCCCCCAGGCCTCAGGGGGACCAGCTATGGCGCGTACGGAACAGCAGTGGCACCAGAGGTGCAGGGTCTCGCCTGATGAAGGGCCTCGCGTGAGTATGAACTCGGTGAACCCCTTCCTGAGGCGGATGTGCATACATTGCCGTGAGGGCGGCATCGGCAAGCCGTCTTTCGAAACACCCCAATTTCCGACATTATGGGCGCTAGCTCGGTCGCCATAGCGAGGCCTCCGTGGCATCGCCAAAGCGTATTTACACTGGAAGGAAGCCCATGCTAATAAATATTGGTAAAAAGAAGAGTCTAAAGGATATTCAAGGCAATACGCCGGATCTGGCGAAGCTTAAGCAAACTAGCAAAATCGCGGTTATAGATGACAATCCGTTTCTCAAGGCTGGAGCTCTAGCAGCGCATAACTTCCAGCTGGCTGAGCTGGGGGATATTCGCCGAATTGATCAGGTATCCGAGTATCCAATAGTTGTCTGCGACATCCGCGGTGTTGGTCTCGAATTCGGCAGTCCGTTAGAGGGTGCCCACGTATTGGCGGAAATCAGAAAGCTGTATCCAGACAAATTTCTGGTCGCCTATTCTGGGACAGAGTCGGACATGTCTTACAATGATCTTCTTAGGGCCGTTGATGTTTCGGTGCCCAAAGATGCACACACGGAAGTTTGGGTCAGTGTTCTGGAGGATGGCCTGAAGAAAATTGGCGATCCTTTTAATCGATGGATTCGCTTTCGAACGCAGCTGTCGCAGAGGGGTGTAGACGCATCCGAAATCTATAGGCTGGAGCAAGCATTCCTGAAGTCTATTGACAAAAGGGACAGCTCTATTTTTGAGAAAGTTGCGAGCTCAATTAATGCGCCGGAGGTTGTCGCTGAGTTCGCAAAAGTAGCCATGAAGCAGCTTGTAAACTTCGCTATCGCAGCGGCGGTTACGTCATGACTAGATATGACAAAAGTAGCCGGCGCGAATCCAAGCTTCGAGATCAGGTTGCATCGCTCGAGCGGCAAATTGAAGAGTTGCTGATAGAGAAAAATAGGGCTAACTCGATCGTCTATGGGCTTCTTCATGAAATGCGGCGTCTCAACACGGAAATATCTACGTTTTGTGAGGAGCTTGGGAAGGCTGCTGCCGATGGCGTGGTAGAGCGAGTTGCCGACCTTTCAGAGTCCATCAACTATGCGTCTGGCCTCGTCAGCTCTAGACTGGTCTTTACCGATTTCGAGTTGAATCCAACATCCCTGGCGCGTCAGGCAAAAATCGATATGGGGATATACAGAAAATTCGACAAGGCAAGGCGACTCCTCTATAAATCTACGCGCGCCAAATCTATTCAGGTTAACTTTGAAGGAAATTCATTTACGGAAGTTGAGGCCATTCCGGCATTTGAGCTTGTTCCGTTTGTGATTCTTGACAACGCAATCAAGTACTCGCCACGGGATCAAGAGATAGTCATAAAATTTGAAGAACGCCCTACATGGAATTGTAGAACCAAGGTGACCGTGTCGTCAGTCGGTCCACAGGTTGAACCAGACGAAATACAAGCGATATTGCAGCGCGGTGTCAGGGGGAGGAATGCAGATCGAGGAAGAATTCCAGGAGATGGCTTGGGCCTGTTTCTTGTTGAGACTCTGGCGAAGTCGGCGAACGCAAAACTCTCAGTCAAATCTTCCCCGCATGTTAAATTTAGCCTTGAGGGCGTGCCGTACTCCAACTTTGAGGCGGTCATGGAGTTTATGCGTGAAGATCGGCGATGAGTGCACGGTTTCACTGGCGGTTTTGCGATTGAAATGCGGCCCACATATGACTGTAATCTTTTGGAGTTTTCTCATGGGTACCCTGTTCGCTGTGTTGCCATTGATTTCTTCTTTACCCGTTCTGGGTGTTCCCTTGGCGTGAGAACTGAGCGCGCTTTGCGCCCTTCTTGGCCCTTTGGTCCCTGAGCTACGCGCCAGTTTTTGATCTGCGTGGCTGGTACGGCCAAGGGCCGGGATCTCGTGACCGTGGCGACCCTGCCGTCCGGTCATTGGGCGAGTTCCAAAACAAATGGCGGTATCTTTGGCGGTAACTGTAGAGTGTTGTCGTCGCGATAGCTATGTACGCCAAGGTATAGGACGATGTTTGTGGTTGATGGTGGGCCCACCAATAAAAACAGTCACTTAGGTAAAATGAGAAGTGTCTGCTAAGAGCTTTAGAAAAAATTGGCCGAAAGAATCGCCGGCGATGCAACGTTTTCGCGCCCGAGCGATCGTAAACAATCTGCCCTACGTGCGAGTTGTTTCATATCTGTAACGACGGAGGGTGCGCTATGGATCCGGAAGTTGAGATTGAGAGGCTCAGTAGCGTCAGGTCCACACAGACGCTCTACTTCGTCGGCGGTTTGTTAGGGCAAAAAACGAACCGCGGTTGGACGCTCTTCCCCGTCTCGGGGGATGAATCGGAAGATGTCTTGCTCTTGGGCAGCTGGGACAATTTTGAAGCTGCTGTCAAAGAACTCGAGCTCCTTTATGTGGGCACAGAGCAGCGCATATCTTCTGAAGAAGACTCCCCAACGATTCGCTTTTGGGAGCCCGGCCGCCGGGACACGAACGGCCTGAACGCTGCCGACGCCTGGGCAGGAGTGGCGAACAGCGCTGAGAAGGCTTGCGATGCCTATTACTCCAACCTTGCAACCTACATAAGCGCGTGTCTTCGTGTCGCTGGCCTCAGATTGCGAAGCACCTCGGAGGGCTACCACGATCAACTTCGCTGGGCGCTTCGTGCACGAACGCCTGTTGGAAGAGGGTTTAGCAATGTCGCTGTGCTCGATATCTATGCGGACATCCACTCTCTTCTTTCAGAACTAGCTTCGGCGCGAGACCACCTGGCACGCATAGCGGCGGTCCATGTTCAAGCGCCCGAAAAAATCGACTGTCTAGCCAGGCTAGAGGAGTGGGTCAAATCCAACAAAGCAGCTGGATCTGAACCGCTCGTGGCGGCGCTGCTGACCGCAAGCGGCACCAAAGAAAGTCCTAGTTGGCTTCGCCGTTTGACGGAATTTCGGAATGAAGTAACGCATCGAATCCCCTTAGCAGCGAACAGCCGGGTCTCGGAATTGCTCTTAGAGTGCCAGACGACAAGACTGGGACGTATATTTACAATCAGGCTGGGAAAGATTCGGGCGAACGGGGGGGGGGCTACGGCGGGCGTAGATCCTCTGGCCGAGGTCGCAGAGTTAAGCAGGAAGATGGAGGTGCTTCTAAGGTCAGCTTCGCGCTTGGCTAAATATCAGCCTTCTTTCCCTACGTTTATTGGGTCTCTTGGTACGTGAGCGTCATTGCCTCATAGCCCGAGCCCTGAAGGTTACGGGTAACGTGGGGGTTTGCTACGGTTGGACTTGCACCGAAATGACTGGGCACTATATCGACGTGGCCCAGAAGTGACTGCCCGGCCAATATCAAGTCGCAGAACGAAGCCGACACAGGCCGCCTACGGGCACCTTTTTTGTTCCAGCAGGTCGTCGGTTTTGATGGGACGACTGTCGAGGAGCTTGCCAAACAGATCATTCATCGCAGTAAAGCGCCGGTCGAATTCGCCATCCCTGAACTTGGCGATGCCGCCAATATTGCTGGTTGCCTGCATCAGTGCTGTAACGGCGAGCTGCAGGATCACGAATGCTACTTCGTCAGGAGTCTCGGCCCGGTGGGTCATAGCGCGCTCGCCTTGGTGCCTAAGTCCCAAGGCCGAAAGATCGTTATGCGAGAAGCCGCACAGCATCGTGTAGAACGGCAGCATGTACTCCATATCGGCCGCGATGAACGCTTGGGCCTGAGACTGCTTGGCGCTCTTGAACTTGGCGTGCAGAGGTGTGTAGCGCTCGAGGCATCCGGGCATACGTTCCTCGATCAGCTGACGCACGCTTTCAGGTAGACCATCTGATTCGAGTAGATGGTCGTAGAAGCGCTTCTCGCCCACTGCTTGGTTATACCTCATGCGGTCCACATGATCTTGGTCAGTGCCGAGCAGGTGAAGGTCCGCGACCGCTTCCGACATTGATCGAACGTGCACAGCGCTGTGGGTGATGAGACCCGCCAGTGCCAGTCGGACCACGGATTCGAACTGCTCCGCAATCGTCATGAACAATGCCGTCTGGGGTCTGCCAGGCGCGTTGGTAGGAGCTCGCATGCTGCCGATCAGGGCATTCACTTCTGTCAGCAGCCCATTCGAGATGGACAGGGCACTTTGAATCAAGGGCGTCATGACGAATCGCTGCGGTTGGACCATGCGATTGTGCCTCAAGCGCGTGCCGACGTACGAACTGCGAGTTTCTAGTGCGGCCGTGGCTGCCAGACCCGGGGCGCGCACTCGTCCCCCCGCCACGCCTGCGCTCTTCATCACCTTCGGCTTCGGGCCCGCTGCTGTGAAGTACCCCAAGAGATGTTGCCTGTCCGGGTGTTGGCGCAGCAGGCGTTGTTCCTGGCGGGCCAGTGATTTTTGGGGGGAACGCCCATTGACGCTGACAGGAGGTGCGCGTGAAGAAGAGCTACCAAAATTGGGTGTTATCGACGTTGTCGTATTCTTTACTCGGCTGCTCCAACGCGGTATCAGATGCAAAAGTGGTCGAGGCGAGGCTGAGTGAAATGGAAAAACGGACCTCCGCGTTGGAGGCTCAGTCGCGCAGCTTCGATACCCGATTGACGACCTACATTCAGCTTCAGGGGGACCGAAAGGCGTACCTAGATCCGTCCGGGAATGCGGGGTATGGAGCGGTGCAAACGGACGTGGGAATACTGCTGGTCTCCGTGTCTGAAGTAGCCCCTAAGGCGGATGGCACTGAGATTGTTCTGGAGATTGGGAATCCGACTACGGCAACTTATGTCGGTGCGGAGGCGCAGATCAACTACAACGTTCGGTTCGATGGCACTCCCGAGTGGCAAGACAAACTACGAACCACAAAGACAAAGATCCAGGCCCCTCTCCGCCCCGCTTCTTGGAACACTTTCAAAACCAGCCTCCCAGGGATCAAGCCCGATCAGTTGGGCCACCTTGCAGTCAACATCGTCCCAGACGAAGTCAGGCTCAATCGGTCGATTGATTGAGTCTGCGGGCCGTATTCGCAGAGCCGGCTTGGGTCGGGCTACTGCGGCGTCACTGTGACGTCACGCACCACGCTGCGGGGGAATCTACCTGCACAGGACGGCGGCGGTGCTAGATTCGAGCGACCTGGGCTGGCCAGGGTTCGTATGGAGATGGCGATGAGCAATGAAACACTAGCCGTAGATATGGAACTGGTGAAGGCGATCTATGTAGCAGCTGCGTCGCAAGCCATCGGCAACATGAATCAGAACATCCCCTTTAGCCTGCTACTCGAAAGAGCCTTTGAGGCAGCCGCGGCAATGGCGCAAGCGCAGAGAGAAAGGCAGAGCCAAGGTCTGGACAACTGGCTTGGTGCCGTGCCAGGAATGAGGTGAATGGTCGAGCGCGCTGGATCCGCTGGTTTTCTCACCGGCTTAACAGGTGACGTCGCAAATGCGCAGCCAGTGCGCGGAGACATCCACCAGTAGGGCGTCGAGCGCACCCTGGCAGATTCCACCTGGGCGCGTGGCCGACTCCCTCGGATTGGCTGCGCGTTCGGGGCCAGGTCTTCCCTAAGCCTCCCGAGTTGCACCGTCGTCCCGCAGGAGGTTAGCGACCCGTGAGCATTCTCAACGTGCTGCTCAACAATGACCGCCTTCTGGTGGCGGTTGATACCTTGGCGGAGGACGCCTATACCCGCCGGCACTCGGCTCGCGCGAAGTTGTTGCTGATCCCACAGCACAACCTGGTATTGGCCAGCCGGGGCACAGCCCATTTCTTCCTCAAGATCTACGAGCTTTGCCTGCAGGCCAGCTTTCTGGCGGACTTCACCGTCGAGAGCCTGGCGTTAGAGATTGGGCCGACGATGGACCGACTCTGGCCTGGCTACCTGGAGGCCGCTGAAGCGGCAGGATTGCCAGTGCACGACTTGAGGACTGAGATCGTGCTTGGGGGCTGGTCGTCCCGGCTGGGCCGGATGACAGCTACCGCCTATGCTAAGCGCGCGTCGGAAACTCCCGCGCTGATCCAGCCCCTGATCGGGGGCCTCGCTTCCCCAGGAGAGCCGCTGCGGGGCAGGCCCGACAGCTTTGACCCGGTAGAGGTGTTTCAGGCAGGTGTCCTGCAGGCGTCCTACCTAAACGACAAGAATGGCCGGCAGGTGGCCGGCGGGTCGCTGCTGGTAGCTCACCTCAGGCAACGAGAGGCCCGGATCAATGAATGGCCTTTCGTGCAGCCGGGGTTGGTGCGGAAGGAGCGGAAGCGGCCGGGGAGCCCGCCATTGGCTGAAAGGCAGTCTCTGGGGTGCACCTCAGTCAGATATCATAACTTTGGTTGCCAATGCATGTCCGAACGAGACAGCCAGGTTCCATTTCAACTCCGTGCCATCAACGCCGAGGCCGTTGGCGAGCTGTTGGGTGTGGCCGGGCGGACGGTCCTGGAGACAATAGCCTGCCGCCCCGACTTCCCTGTCCGGGTGTCCATGCGCCCAGCTACATGGATTGCCGGCGAGGTTCTGGAGTGGCGCGGGGCTAACCGAGCCGGACGGCGAGTACGGGGGGCTGCGGGTCGAGGTGGACGAGTACCTTCAGCGATTAGAGGCGGCTAGGAGACGCTCAAAGCCATAAACGGCAGCGCTTTACTAGCCGAAAGGACCGTCTTGTTATTGTTTCGCGCGGTGTTAACATCCCGTTCATTGCGGCCGGAGGCCCGGGGGCTTTAGTGACGCGGAAATGGCACGGTCGCTTGTTTTGGATGGCAGGTGGACTTCGCGCTCTCGCACTTGGCGTAAGTGCTGGTGTTTCGCTGTTGCTCAAGGCGAACTTGGCCGGACTACCCGCTTCCCTCACGTGGATATCTAACATTGTGGAGTGGACCAAGGGCTGGGCGTGGGTCTTGGTTCCCGCGTCGCTTCTGGTCGCATTCCTCGCTTTCCGATTCAGAAAAATGATCGGAGATCCTGCGGTCATTGACGTCGTTCACGAATTGCTAACGACCTACCGGAACAAGATCGTCAGTGAGCGGGGTTCCAATCTCGAGCATCACCATAGGGTGACGCTGTTTCGACATCGGGAGTGGGCGATGGTTTGGAGGCGATGGCCGTGGCAAGGGTGGCTCATTCCCGAGATCCGTTCGGGCGAAACCACGCGAAACCCATCTTGTCGCTTCAAGGCTTCTTCAGATGCTCCTGATGAGGCTGAGGGCGTTGCAGGGCTAGCGTGGGTCAGCTCGAAGGACGTGGAGATATCGTCACTCCCGGACGTTTCTTTCCCCAATGCTACGGAAGAGGCGGTGGCTGACTACGCGCGAATTACTAAGTTGTCGCCCCAAGCCATTCGCAAGATGAAGCCCCACGCGCGCTCCTTCCACGCATTTAAGGTTCACCTAAGCAACAAACGGTGGGGTGTTATAGTCATTGACAGCAAAAGCGCTAGCTTGAATAGAGGCAAGATCAACGACGGCTACAACCAGTTGATGCCGAGTCTGGGCGTGTTGCTAAAGAGGATCTGATATGACGATCGATACCGGATGGTTAGACCTACCCGCATCAGTCTCAGATGATGAGGTGCGTCTAGACAAGGGCGTGGCAGTGACTCGAATCACGTCGCGGTACGAGAGTCCGCGGCAGGTGCGAGCTATTCACGATAGTCCTGGGCGAACATTGACGATTGAGTTTCGGTACTTCGGCGGGCAAGAGGCGACCCGACACGTGAGGTTTAGTGGAATCGTCGTTGGTGAGGTCGGCAAACATAGCCATCGAATCTACTCACTGGTTTTCAATCCCGTGTCGGCAGAGGCCGGGTTCCAAACTATGATCGAAAGGGCGGTGTGCGACCTCCAATCAGCTATTGAATCGGCCCGATTCGAGGTCTCCGAAGACAACTCGCAGGCGACCAACAACGTCATTTCAAGAGTCGTGAAGCCTGAGCTACCCAAGGCAGCCATGGCGGCCGGGTGAGGTTCGAATCCTTCACGGCCACCAGTTGCTTCAATGATTCAAGGCGCTCATGGAGCGCCTTCTTCATGCCAGCGTTGCCGTCTACTTGGTTTGACGTGTTGTAGCAGCGATCCTTCTGGACAACGGTTTCGCCCTCGGCCGCCGCACTCCCAACATCTCGGCAACGCGATCATCGGCTGAATCCCAGCGAGGAGGGCGTAGTGATGGCGCAGGGAGCGAGAGCTGGGGTGTTGCCACTCTGGACTGGGCCCACCAAGTGCTCAGGTCGTTTGGGTGAATCCTGTCGGATCTCGCGCTCTGGCCGAGGCGGCAGGCCTGAAGCTGCCCGGCATCGATCGCCCGGCGCAGCGCCTTGGTGGAACAGGCAGAAAGCTCAGCTGCTTGCGCGAGGGTAAGGAGTTTTCGGGTGTCACTCATTAGGCCTTGCCCTTGGTCATCTTCTTCTTTTCCTCGTATCGCGCCAGCTTGGCCATCGCCTCCGCAGCGGCGGGAGTGCTCGGGGTAGAGGCTACTCCTCGGGCGGTCCCCTCTGCCCATTGCTTGGAGTCGTAGATGGCGCGGTAGAGGGCGGCTTTTTCGTAGAGCTTCTTGCCCATGAAGTTGCGGGGCTCGATGGCGTGTGCCGAAATGTGAGAGTCAAATTGGCTGCGAGAAACGCCGCAGTAGAACGCGGCTTCCTCAACGGTCAGCCAGTCCTTGACCGCTAGGTTGATCCGGAGTACTGCCAGGTCTTGGCGAAGGCAGGCGATTTCCTCTTCCAGACGGCCGGGGGGCGATCGAATGTCCATAGAGTCTCCTGGGCGGTATAACCGAGACTACCTCGCTACATGCATGATTGGCGGAGCCCCCTCGCGTGGATCACACATGGCCGGAGAATTCCTTTCCCGCAATGAAGTCGAAGAGCTCTGCAGGACGCCGATCAGGGCGCGCCAAGTGGCGTTCTTCGAGCGGAACAAGAGTCGACACCAAGTAGACGAGTACAACCGAGTCATCGTCCTTCGGACTGCGGTGGGTGCACCGGTCCGCCCTGACTCTCCCAGACCCGTTTGGCGTTCTAACAAGGAAGTGCTCTGATGTCAGACAAGCTTTGCTTGACCCGCGACGAGATCAAAGCGTTGGCCCGCAGCCCACAGAAGGACCGTCAGCTTCGCTTCCTCAGGCAAAACGGAATTCGGCACTACATCGACGGCAACGGCTGGCCGGTCGTTCTCAGGGCGGCAGTGGGGGCGCTCGAACACACCCCGCCCGCAAAGACGGACGAGTGGTGGCCAAATGCGCTTGGCCCCCGTCCCCGCTGAAGTAGGCGACACCCGTTCGCAGTTGAGTAGTCATCAGCTGTTAGAACTGCATCGTTGTCTCAGCCAGTGAGTTGCCCCTGGCTTAATTTGATGTTGCCCACCAGGGGCGACATTGGGAACGACGATGACAAATGTGACCTTTTACGTAGGACCCCATCAGGACGATTGGCAGCTGTTTCGCGGGGAGCAGGCCTACCTCGATATTCAATCGGGCGCGCGAGTGGTCTTCATCTACCTCACAGCGGGCGACGCAGGGGGAGGGCCGGTGCCAGGTTGGTGGAGTGCGCGCGAGCAAGGAGCGTTGGAGTCTTGCCGATATGCTGCCGGACCGAATCCATTGATTTGGGGAGTCAATTGGTTCAACGGTCGGCCCATTACGGGGTGTGACTGCGGGAACACCACCAGCTATTTTCTTCGATTGCCTGACGGCTCGCTGGAGGCATTACGAACCAATAGTGCACCCATCAGTGCCATCGACGGGTCCACGAACTACCTCGGGTGGGACGATATTTGCCAGACAGTCAAGGCAATCTTGGACGAGCACAAAGCGGCCTCGACTAACCTCCGCCCTTATGTGAACGCGCCAGATTACGACACAGCGTTGAATCCTGAGCCGAACACAGATCACACGGCTACCGGCTTCGCTGTCTTGGCTGCTACGCCGCAGGGATACAATCGTGCGTGGTGGGTGGGTTATGACATCGGCGAGCGGCTTGAGAACATCGATGCTGTCGCGGCGGGGCGGAAGCGGGGACTTCAACAGGCGTACACCGGCCGTATCCTTAAAGAGACTACTGACGCCGGTTCTCCCTATGACGACTGGGCAGGGGCTGGCAGCATCTATGAGGCCTGGATCAAGCGAAGCTACTCGCGCTCGGACTCTGGCGGCTGATCAAGTCTGAACTACGCGGGGGCCGCAATTCGCCCCGGCGCAGGGCCGCGGCCCGTTCGGCAATGGCCCGAGGCCCACAACAAAGTGAGCCGAAAAGTGAGTCGATTCAGAGGGTTGTTGTTGAATAATCCAATAAAAACAATCAGATGGTTGGCAAATGTGGTTGCTGGTGGGCCACCACATTGATGTCCAGCGAGAGCCGGAAGCGTTCGGTAGAGACTGCTGCTGGCTTGTAGTGGATTGGGTGCGGCGGTGGGCACTGATCCAGAGCCGACACGGCAGCGCAAAGTGCCGGATTGAAGGCCCAGCAAGGCGTAGATTGTCTATGCCTTGATGGGCCGATTCTCAAAACTTGGCGTGTCGCTGAGCCTCAGGGAAAGAGCGGGAATGATGAAATGCCGCCGGTCACCGCAGGAGGTTGGTGATCAGCGTTGGCCTGTATGGATGGTCAAGCCTGGATTCCATCGAGTAACCGTCCCTGGTGCAAACCGGAGGCCATCACTGGTCTGACCAAATCGAATCTCGATGTCGTTCCCTGCGGATTGAACCAGGACGTCAGTCTTCCCGTCGCCGTTGAAATCATTGGTCGACAACTTATGGCCAGGACTCCACGCAGCAACGCTTTGTGGGGAGAAGCGAAGTGCGTCGCTCGCCTGTCCATAGCGAATTTCCACAGCCCCGGTACTGGCATAGATCAGAACGTCATCGAAGCCGTCCCCGTTGTAGTCTCCCGCAAGCAGAGTATGACCAAGATTCCAGCTGGTCTGCGAGGTTGGTGCAAATCGGAGTCCGTCATTCGTCTGCCCATATCTGATCTCAACCGCGCCTGAAGTCCCGTAGACCAGCGCATCGCTCTTTCCATCACCATTGAAGTCGGCAATGGTGAACGAAAGTCCTGGGTTATACTGGTCGTGTGCCGTTGTCGCCAAGCGTAGGCCGTCGCCAACTTGCCCATACAGAACGTCAATGTCGCCGCTCGGACCGTAGAGCAGAACGTCGTCCATGCGATCTCCGTTGAAGTCGCCGACGTACGCCTTGGACCCAATGGCAGCCTGTCGCTGAGACTGTGGCGAAAAACGTAGGCCACGATCCTTGCCGCCATAGCGAATTTCCATGGTGCCGGTCGCCTGGACGATGAGCACGTCCGTATACCCGTCCCCGTTAAAGTCTCCGGCAGAGAGGCGGCTTCCAGTGTTCCACAATGTACGCCCTGGCACGAACTCAACTAGCTCGGCATCAGGTCGGCCGTACCGGATGCTTACACTTCCGTCTCCACCGTACGAGAGAAGATCCGAAAAGCCATCGCCATCGAAGTCGCCGCTCACCAAGCGCGCGCCCGTGGCCCAAGGTGCTTCACCCGGTGCCTCAGTCAGTGAGCGAGCTACTGGCGCGGTGTCGGTCGTCAGCTGCCCCGTCCCGACCCATGCAGAACCACTTTCGGGGCTGTAAAGGATGAGATCGCCACCCCCGTCGCCGTTGTAGTCGACAGATCGCACTGGGGCGCAGCTACCGTCAGCTCGTCGTAGACTTCCTGCATAATCCGCCCGTGCGGGGCACGCCCTCGGAGCAAGCTGCTCGACCTTGACCCAGTCAACGTGAAAGTCCGCGGGTAGCACGGTGTCCGCCGTCATTCGGTTGGTTATGTAGCTCGGTATTGATGTTGGCGGGGCGAGATTGGTATTCAGATGGACCAGCATCGGTACGTTTGGCACATTGAGAGTTGAGCGATAGAACTCATTGCCATCAACCGAGTAGGCGACATAGTTAGGCGTCCATTCGGCAGAGAATATATGGTAGTCCAATGAATAGTCGGCCGTGCCTATCAGGCCATATGCTGCTAGTGACGAATGCGTTTGGTGAGTCGAGCAATCTGCCGGGTTTGTGAACCAGAAATGTTGAACATTTATGGCGCGTGGGTTCGACTGCTTTAGGCCGGTAGCCTCAAAAATGTCGATCTCGCCGCAAGCAGGTGCATACGAGACTAGCCAGAATGCGGGTATGACTCCTGGGGTATTGGTCATCTTCACCCGAGCTGAATATCGGCCGTAGGTGAAGTAGCGCGGGTAGTAGAGGCCTCCTGTCTGGTAGTAGGGAGTACCGTCCAGGATGTCGCCACGAAAAACTGCATCGCCTTGGCTAATGAAGGCGTTCTCAGGCCTGTAGGTGTACGCAACTGCACCTGAGTCGTCCGTGACATCACCAGCCCACCGCGTCCAGTAGCTTAGCGTTGGGTCATTGAAATGCTCCTCCATTACCGTCACCCATTCTTGGTTGACTTCCTGTGCGGATAGGACCGGTGCGGTCATACCCAGCAGGGCTAAAGCGATCCCTCTGTTATAGCGCCTCATCGTGAGCTCCATGTTCTAGGCGCGGCGAAAGCCGCCGATGGAGCATGCGCTGCATTCTTCTACAATTCCGGGACGCGTCGCGCAAGACCGATAAAGAGACGAATGATCCACGATCGGCTTACCTAAGCGTGCAGGTACCTTGGCCGCCCGGCCGGTGTTACGGCGTGGATCAAGCGTCGCCGACCCAGGGTCTGCCCTGCGGCAGCGGCGTGTCCGGAAAGTCCTGACTGTCCGTCAGGATTAGAAGCAGGCACCATCCCCTTCACATTCGCGGGAAATTTTCTGTGCTGTTCTTCACGGAACGGGGCGGAAAAGTGGCAGTTGGGGCTGCCGCAACAGCACGATTGCTAAAGCAACACGCGAGTGGAGCCGCTATAGATGGGCTACGGGGTGATTCTTCTGGCCCGACCGTAGCCGCAAGGCGCGCTGGTGATGCAAATGGGGAAAGGACACCGTGGCCCGCTCGGGTTCCAAGGTGCTTTTCAGGGATAACAAGATGAGATCGCATCCGGGCAGGTGCCTGGCATGCGGCACTGGCTTGGCCTGCGGGTCGGCAAGCGCATTCAAGGATCAGAACATGGAGTTGTACATGGGAATCGTCGCCGCACAGGATGCTGGGCACACTAGCCGCACGGGAACGTCGCGCCGCATGGCGTGGGCCTGGCTTGCCGCGACACTCTTGCTGTTCTCGGTCTGTATGCCAGCCGCCCGCGCTGCGTCGTTCAATGAGAGCTTCAGCAGTCCACCGCCGGGGGTGCCCAACAACTCCGCTTCCGCCGGCGTTGCCTCGTTCCAGATGACCCTGGGTGGGGACGTGTTTGTCTTCACCGCTTCCTCCAACGCGTTTGTCTGGGAGTCCGGTGCTGGACTGCTGGTCAACAGCTCCATCACCCAGATCACCATACGGCGCCTGGACAATGGCCCGTTCGTGCTCAATACGCTGGTGTTCAATGGCGATAACGGGCCAATCTTTCCTTTTACTGTCCGCACGCTGCGCAACGGCTCCGATGCAGTGCCGCAACGTGGGATAACGCCTTACTACTCCGGTACGCATGTCTACAGCGCCGTGGAGGTGGATGAGATCCGCATGACAGGCGACGACCTGCTCGGGTTTGGCCTTGAAGGCTTCTCGGGCAACACGACGCCTGCGCCTGCGGTGACGGGGGTGTCGCCATCAGCCGGCCCGAACGCGGGCGGCACCGCTGTCATCATCACCGGCCGCAACTTCAGCGGGGTCACGGGGGTGACCTTCGGCGCTACTTCGGCAACCAACTACACGGTCAACAGCGCGAACCAGATCACCGCTACCGCGCCGGCCGGAGCAGCCGGCACGGTGGATATCCGCGTGACCACCGCTGGTGGCACCAGCACGACCAGTCCGGCGGACCAGTTCACCTACGTCGCCGCGCCGACGGTGACCTCGGTGACTCCGACGGCGGGCCCGAGTACGGGCGGCAACAGTGTCGTCATCACCGGCACCAACCTCGGAAATGCAACTGCGGTGACCTTCGGTGGTACTGCGGCAACGGGCTACACAGTTAACAGCGCAACGCAGATTACCGCTACCGCGCCGGCCGGAGCTGCCGGCACGGTGGACATCCGTGTGACCACGGTGGGCGGCACCAGCGCCACCAGCGCCGCCGATCAGTACACCTATGTCAGCGCACCGACAGTGACCTCCGTATCTCCGACGGCCGGGCCAGGCACGGGCGGCACCACCGTGGTCATCACCGGCACCAACCTCAGCGGTGCCACTGCGGTGACCTTCGGTGGCACTGCGGCTATCAGCTACACAGTCAACAGCGCGACCCGGATCACCGCTACCGCGCCGGCTGGCGCTGCCGGCACGGTGGACATCCGCGTGACCACGGTGGGTGGCACCAGCGCCACCAGCGCCGCTGATCAATACACCTATGTCAGCGCACCGACAGTGACCTCCGTGTCTCCGACGGCGGGGCCAGTCACGGGCGGTACCACTGTGGTGATCACCGGCACCAACTTCGGCGGGGCCACTGCGGTGACCTTTGGTGCCACTGCGGCGACCAACTACACGGTCAACAGTGCGACCCAGATCACCGCTACCGCGCCGGCAGGAGCTGCCGGCACGGTGGACATCCGCGTGACCACCGTTGGCGGCACCAGCGCCACCAGTGCCGCCGATCAGTACACCTATGTCAGCGCACCGGCAGTGACCTCCGTGTCTCCGGCGGCCGGCCCAACTGCGGGCGGTAACACCGTAGTCATCACCGGCGTCAACCTGGCTGGCGCGACGACCGTGTTGTTCGGTGGCACCCCGACAGGCGGCTTCACCATCAACAGCAGTACCCAGATCACGGCCAGCGCGCCGGCCAATGCAGCCGGTACGTTCAACGTGCGCGTGGTCACCGCCGGGGGTGTCAGTCCGGTCGGGTCGGGCAACGAATACCGTTACCTGTCAGCACCGGTCGCCAGCAGCTTTACCTACGCCAGCGAAGTGCCCTACAACGCGGGCGGCAACGTGCCGCTGGCGTTCAGCGTGGCCAGCCACGCAAGCAATGCGCCCACTGCTTTCGCGGTCACCTCGGCCGTCACCACGCTGGGCGGCTCCGTCAGCATCGATGCTGCCGGCCAGGTCAGCTACGTGGCGCCGGTTGGCCGCCGTGCGACGAATGACACCTTCCAGTACACCGCCAGCAACGACGGTGGCACCTCGGCACCGGCAACGGTCACCCTGGCGCTGGGCAACCCGACGCTGAGCGCTGCCCTTACCGGAAACGGCGTGCAGGGCGTTGCACTCTCGGCAGTGGCGATCACCGCCAGCGGCGGTCTTGCGCCCTATACCTGTGCCGCGATGCCGGCCTCCGGCACGCTGCCCGCAGGTGTGCAGCTCAATGCGGACTGCTCGCTCAGCGGCACCCCTACCCAGAGTGGCAGCTTCACCTTTGCCGCCGAGATCACCGACAGTTCGAGCCCTGCGTTCACCGCGACCAGCAGCACGCTCACGCTTGCCATCAGTGCCACGGCACCAGGTGCGCCGAGCATCGGCACTGCCACGGTCTCCGGCACCGGCGCGGTCACGGTTACTTTCAGTGCTCCTGCCAGCGACGGCGGTGCTGCGATCACCCAGTACACGGCGACCGCGCAGCCGGGCGGTGCCACCGCAACCGGTGTTGGCTCGCCGCTGACGGTGACAGGTCTCACCGCGGGCACCGGGTACACCTTTACCGTCACCGCCACCAATGCGGCCGGGACCAGCGCGCCCTCGGCACCGTCCAATACCGCCACGCCGATCGCGGCGCTGGTGGCGAGCCCGGTCAACGCCACCATTGCCTACGGTGCATCGGCCACGCCAATCGCACTGGTCATCAACGGCACTCCAGCCACGGTCGCTGTGGTCGACGCGCCCGCGCACGGCACCGCCGTTGTCAGCGGCACCGGCATCCAGTACACGCCCAATCCCGGTTATGCCGGTCCGGACCGCTTCAGCTACCGCGCAAGCGATGCGTTCAGTACGTCCGCGCCGGCCGACGTGAGCATCACCGTGTCCTCGCCGACCGTTGCGCTGACGCAGGCGACGCTGCCCGAAGCGAGCACCAGTGACACCTACAGTCAGACGCTGCAGGCCACCGGTGGAGTCCAGCCGTATACCTATGCGCTGACCGCCGGCGCGCTGCCGGCCGGCCTTGCGCTGCAGACCGACGGCACGTTGTCCGGCCGCGCAACGGTCGCCGGTACCTTTGCCTTCACCGTGACCGTCACCGACAGCAGTACGGGCGATGGCCCGTTCACGGGTAGCCGCAACTACAGCCTGGTCATCGCCTCGCCGTCGGTGGTGCTGGATGTTCCGGCGCTGCCCGATGCCGACGGCGCGCAGTCCTACACCCAGCAGTTGACCGCCAGCGGCGGTACCGCGCCGTATCGTTTCGCGTTGCGTGCAGGCCGCCTGCCGACCGGCCTGGCGTTGTCCGAGTCCGGTGCAGTTTCCGGTGAGCCGACCGAAGCGGGCACGTTTGCCTTCGAGGTGCAGGTGACCGATGCCAACGGCTTCAGTGGCAACCGCGCCTACACCTTCGTGGTGCAGTCCGCAGCCCAGGCGATTGCCGCCTTCGTTGCTACTCCGGACGCCCCGGTGTACCGCCCGGGTGGCACGTTCACCGTGTCTGCCAACGGCGGTGCGTCCGGCCAGCCGGTGCTGTTCGCCAGCGCCAGCCCGTCGGTGTGCACCGTGCAGGGGGGCACGGTCACCATGCTCACCGCCGGCATCTGTGCGCTGACCGCCGATCAGGCCGGCAACGGCCTGTACGCCGCCGCCCCGCAGTTGCGCGTGGACGTGGTGATCGCAGCTGCCACGCCGGTCATCACGTGGGTGGACAACCTGTCCAAGGTGTACGGCGAAGACGATTTCGAGCTGCCGGCACCGCAGAGCAACAGCCCGGGCGCGTTCACCTTCACCAGTTCCAACACCGCAGTGGCCACGTTGAACGGGCGCACGGTCACGCTGCAGGGCGAGGGCACCACCACGATCACCGCGGCTCAGGCTGCGAGCGCCGGCTATGCCGCCGCAAGCGTGCAGGTGGAGCTGGTGGTCATCAATCGTCCCGACCCGACCCAGGACCAGCAGGTGGTCAGCAGCTTGCAGGCGCAGGTGGACTCCACCGTGCGCTTTGCCCAGGTGCAGCAGGCCAACATCCGCGATCGCCTGCGCCAGGTACGTACTGGTGACAATGCGTCCAGCATGAACCTGGTGCTGGCCTACGCCGGCGGCAATGGCCGGCAGGGTCTGTCGGTGCCGGTGGGCAATGGCTTGGCGGAGGCACCGGCACTGCCCCAGGGCTGGGGTGCCTGGGCGGCCGGCACGCTGAGCTTTGGCAGTGTCGGTCGCGGCCGCACCAGTGCCGACTTCAACACCGGCGGCATTACCGTCGGCGCGGATCGTGCGCTAAGCGAGAACGTGCTGCTGGGCTTGGCGGGCAGCTGGGGTCGCCAGGACACCTCGTTCGATGGCAGCCCCTCCACCACCGATGCCGACCAGCGCTCGCTGGCCGTCTACGGCCTGTGGCGCAGTGGCGAGCATGTGTTCGTGGATGCAATGCTGGCAGCCGGCAAGATTGACTTCAGCATCAACCGCTGGAGCGAGCAGGCTGCAGCATCGGCGCGCAGCAGTCGTGCCGGTGACCAGCTGTTCGGCTCGCTCACCTTCGGTTACGAACACCGCACCGCCACCGGAACCACGCTTACCACGTACGGCCGTTATGACGGACACAAGGCCGAGCTGGACCCGTACCGTGAGTTCGGCCTGGGGGTGTACGACCTGAGCTACGGCCGTCAGGACGTGGAGACCAGCGCACTGGCGCTGGGGCTGGAGGGAACGCATGCGTTCAAAACCGACCGGGTGACCTGGCGCCCGCACTGGATCGTGGAATATCGCACCGCGCTGGATGATCGCAGCGACGTGTCGATGAACTATGTCCAACGTCCGGTCGCGCGCGATTACCTGCTCCAGATGCGCAGCTACAACGACGACACGCTGTCGATTGGCGCGGGGGTGGACCTGCAGTTCGACAGCGGCTGGATGTTCTCGCTGCTGATTGGCCATGATCAGGGCCGCAACACGCTGCGCAGCAACAGCGTCGGGCTGCAGGTGCGCTACGGCAGCCGCAGCAGCGCGCCCACGGTGCGCTCGCGTCCGCAGGGCAACGACCTGTTGGGTGCGGCAGAGGCGGAGCCGGCATGCGCTGAGCTGCCCGCCGGTTGTGTGTCCGCCAGCGTGCCGCAGGCCGGCATGACCGGGGCGCGCTGACCGGCGCCTGATAACAGCCGACTCGCTGTCGCACTGCGGTTGATTGAACAAGAGCGCCTCGATCCCAACAGG
>NZ_JASCOZ010000042.1 GCF_029960115.1 Stenotrophomonas sp. PS02289 | reverse complement strand
CGGTAGTGCAGCTGGGGCGGCGGAGGTAGACGCCGCTGGCGGCTGGCGCAGCTGCTGCGCCAGCCGGCGCACTTCCGCGCGTGCCGCCTCGGGCAACGCGGCGCTGTTGAAGATCCGCTCGGCGGTGGCGGTGTCATTGCGCAACAGCGCATACACCGCCAGATTGGCATTGGCCTTGACGTTGCCGGGTGCCAGTTCGGCCGCCTTGGCCAGCGGTTCACGGGCCTGATCGAGTTGGCCGGCGCGCAGGCGCGCAAAGCCCAGGTCACCCAGATAGTCGGTCTGCAGGGGTTGCAGCTGCACCGCACGCGCCAAGGCCTGCTCAGCCTGGGTGTCGTCGCCGTTGCGCACGGCGATCAGGCCCAGGCCGTGCCAGGCGGCAGCGGCCTGTGGCCCACTGGTCAGGCTGGCGTACAGTGTCTGTGCGCCGGGCAACTGGCCGGTTTCGCGCAATGCGTCGGCCTGCAGCAGACGCAGCGCCGGGCTGTCGCCATAGCGCTGCCGGTAAGCGTCAACGTGTGCCAGCGACGCGTACCACGCACCTTGACGCTGCATCTGGGTGATCAATTCCAGATACAGCTGTTTGTCGTCCTGCGGCGCGCGCTCCGGTCCGTCCAGACTGACCGGATCCTGCTTGTACTGGGCGACCGACGTGGACTGGCAGCCGCTGACCAGCGCACCCGCGCCCAGCAGCACCATCAGTGGCAGAGTGAGCGTGCGCATCTCAGGACCCCAGTTTGGTCATGGCATCGGCCAGCGCGATGATGGCCGGGCCGGACAACACCAGCATCAGTGCCGGTAACAGGGTCAGCATCATCACCACGGTCATCTTCACCGAGAGCTTGCCGACCTTTTCCTTCAACGTGGCGCGACGGTGTTCGCGCAGGCGCAGGCTGAACTGTTTGAGGGGTTCCTGCACCGCACCACCGTGTTCATGTACCTGCAGCATCAACTGCACCAGGCTGCGCAGGTCTTCGTCGTCGAACGATTCGCCCAGCCGCCGCAGTGACTGCGCGCGGGTGCGCCCGTGCATGTAGGCGATGTTGGCCTGGTGGATCTCGCGGCCGAGGATCGGGATGGCCCCGCGCAGTTTGTCGCCCAGGGTCTGCAGGCTCTGGTCCATGCTGAAGCCGACGCCCTGCAGCAGGCGCAGCAGGTCGATCAGCAGCGGCAGTTCGGCATTGACCCGTTGCCGCAGGCGGCCGGCCCAGGCGCGCAGCGCGAACTTGGGCAACAGGATGCCGAACGCCAGGGCGGCCAGCATCACCACCACGCGTTGCAGGCCGCTGCTGTCGAACAGCGCCAGGGCGAGCAGCAGGCACAGAACCGCCAGCAACAACCGCAGCGCGAGGAAGATGGCGGTGCCGCTACGGGTGTTCCAGCCGGCCTGGTCGAGCAGCAGCTTGTCCTCCGGAGCCAGCAGCGCCGCTTGCAGACGGCCACCGTGGAAGCGCTCGCCTAATGCGGCCAGCCAGCCCAGCCCGCGTGGACCGGTGTCGGCGGGTGTAGCGGTCGGGGTGCTGGCGGCACTGGCTGCGGCAACGTCAGCGCTGACATCACGCGTGCGCAGCGCGCTCTGCAATGCAGCCGCGTGGCGTTGCTGCTGGGCAGCGCGCAGCAGCGCCGCCACGCCCAGCAGTCCGAGCCCGGCGGCGAGCAGCAGTACGGCGATCAGCCAGAGCGGATGCGGGGTCATAGCGAGCGCGCCAGTCGATACAGCAGGAAGCCGCCGATCAGCTCCAGCAGCAGTGCCGCACCGAGCAGCTTGTGCCCGAGTGGTGCGTGCAGCACGGGCTGGAAGAAGTCCGGGCTGGCGATAGCCATCAGCAGGGCACACAGCGGTGGCAGCAGACCCAGCACCCACGCGGACATGCGCGTTTCGGAGGTGGTGGCCATCAGTTCCTGCTGCGCCTGTTCCAGGTCGCGCATGAAGTCGCTCATGCGCTGCAGAATCTGGTCCGAGCGGCCGCCGATGCGGATGCTCACCCCCAGCACCACGGCCAGCACGTCGAGTACTTCCAGCCGGTACGGACGACTGGCCTGGCTCAGTGCACGGTCCAGGTCGAGTCCGCTGCGTGCGCCGGACAGGGTGTCATCCAGCAGCCCGCGCAATGGTGCGGGCACCTGCTGGCTGGCTGTCTGGAACGCCATCTGCAGGCTGTTGCCCAGCGCGGTGAGCCGGACCAGGTTGTCGAGGAAGTCAGGCAGCTGGCGCAGCAGCTTGCGCTGCAGGCCGAGGATGCGGCGCGACAGCCATACCCCCAACACCAGCGCGAACAACAGCAGGGTGATCGGCCACATCCACGGTGTGCCAATCCGCGCTGCGGCCAGCCAGGCCAGGAGGACCGCGCTGCCCAGCCAGACCACCGGCAGGGTCCACCCACTGCGCAGCCCGGCGCGCTGCAGCAGTGCGTCCCACGGCAACGCCGCCGGCGCGGGTGCGGCAGGCGCGGTGGTCGGCGCGCGCGGACTCATGCCGGCCAACTGGGTGACCGGGGGCGCGGCGGCAAGGCGCTGCTCGGTGTGCTGCAGCGAGGCGCGCTGGCGCTCGCGGCGGGCCGCGCCCCACCACAGCTCGATGGCCAGGGCCACCAGCACCAACACCGCACTGCACAGCAGCAACACGCCGGTCATGTTCAGTAGCCTCCGTCGAGCGCTTCGCGCAGCAGCCGGCGGAACGGTTCCAGCTTGTGCGAATGCGGCTGGAAGCCCAGCCCGATCCAGCGGTCGCGCTCCTTGCCCTCGGCATCGATCGCCACTTCGTGACGGAACATCTCCTGGGTGCTGATCAGGTTGTCGCTGACCCCGGTGATTTCCGTGATCGACACCAGCACGCGGCGGCCGCTGCCCAGCCGCGAGATCTGCACGATGAAGTCGATCGCGCTGGCGATCTGCCGGCGCAGGCTGTCCTCGCTGCCCTGGAAGCCGGCGAAGCCCGCCAGCATCTCGATCCGGTACAGACAGTCGCGCGGCGAATTGGCATGGATGGTTGCCATCGAGCCGTCATGCCCGGTGTTCATCGCCTGCAGCATTTCCAGCACCTCGGCCCCACGCACTTCGCCGACCACAATGCGGTCCGGGCGCATGCGCAGGCTGTTGCGGACCAGGTCACGGATGCTCACCGCGCCGTGCCCGTCAGCACCGCCGAGCCGGCTCTCCAGCCGCACCACGTGCGGATGGTTGAGCGAAAGTTCGGCGGTGTCTTCCACCGTGATCACGCGCTCCTCGGCCGGGATGTAGCTGGCCAGCGCGTTGAGCAGCGAGGTCTTGCCCGAGCTGGTGCCGCCGGACACCAGAATGTTGCAGCGGCCCAGCACCATCGCATGCAGCAACGCCTGCATGGCGGTGTCGAAGGTGCCCATGCGCTGCAGTTCGTCCGGGGTGAACGGATCCTTGCGGAACTTGCGGATGGAGACCATGGGGCCATCCACCGCCAGCGGCGAGATGATCGCGTTGAGGCGGCCGCCGTTGGGCAGGCGCGCGTCCACCATCGGGTTGGACTCGTCGAGCCGTCGCCCCAGCGGAGCCAGGATGCGGCGCAGGATACGCAGCAGGTGGCTGTCGTCGCTGAAGCGCTGCGGTGCACGCACCAGCCGGCCACCCTGTGAGACGTGGATGTCCTTGTAGCCGTTGATCAGGATGTCTTCGATCGCCGGGTCATGCAGCAGGTCGTCGAGCGGACCGAAGCCGGTCAGCTCCTTCACCAGCGCGGCGGCCACCACTTCCATTTCCGCTTCGTTGACCGGAATGCGCCACTGCTGCACGAACTGCGTGGTCTGGGTGCGCACGTAGCCGGCCACCGTATCGGGTGCCCAGGCGTCGATGTCGATGCGTTCGTCTTCGATCGCATTGAGCAGATGCTCGTGCGCGGCGACCAGCACCTTCTGGTAGTCGTCGGACTGCGCGAACGGCGTCGCCACCGTCCCCGCCGGGTCGGGCACCTCGCCGCGGTCGCCTGCGAACGGCGTCACTTTGTCTTCCATTGCAGCCCCCCCAGGGCAAGAGCCAGTTTTTCGCGCCAGCTGCGCGGCAGGGCGCGCGCAGCGGCCTGGTCCAGATGCAGCAGCAGGGGCGTGAGTGCGCGCAGGTACGGGTCGCGCGGCGCGTCCTGCAGCAGCAGATGGCCGTGGTTGGCACTGCTGCGCAGGCGGTGGCAGTCGGGCAATGTGGCCAGCAGCGGCAGGTTGAAGCGTTCGGCGATCTGCGCCGGGCTCAGGCCGCCGTCTTCCTCATGTCGGTTGATCACCAGTTGCAGGCGGGTATCGCGCAAGCCGAGGGTTTCCAGCTGCTTGAGGACCTGGTCCAGCGACACCAGGGTGCCGATGGCCTGGTCGGCGACCAGCCAGATCTCGTCGGCGCTGTTGAACAGCGAGCGCGGAATCTGTCGCACCGCGACGCCGCCCAGGTCGCACAGCACGGTCTCGAACACGCCGCGCAGTCGCTGCACCAGCACCGCCGGGTCGGGCAGCAGGCCGCCATCGCTGCCGGCGGGTTGTCCGAGCAGGGTCAGTCCGCCGCTGTGTCGGGTCATCGCGGTCCGCACCAGGGTGGCGTCGATGCGCCCGGCATGGCGCAGTGCGTCGTCGAAATGGAACTGGCTGTCCAGATTGAGGTACAGCGCGGTGTCGCCGGCCGGTTGGCCCAGGTCCAGCAGCAGGGTGCTGTTGGCGGTGGCCTGGGCGTTCGGGTCGCTGCCGTCGGCGGCGGCCGGCTGGCTCAACTGCTGGGCCAGCACGCCCAGATGCGCGGCCAGCGTACTGCTGCCGACACCGGCGCGCACGCCCAGCACCAGCACCAGGCGCGCCTTGTGCGGCGCTTCGACCGGCATCGCGCGCACCGCGCTGGACCCGGCTGCACGCCGCAGCACCGCGTCGATATCGGCGGTGCTGGTGTCCAGATCGAGGATGTCGCGCAGCCCGCATCGGACCGCGGCGACGATGCCGTCGACCTGTTCACTGGTGGTGGAGCCCACCGCGACCAGCGGCAGCTCGGGATGGCTGCGCTGCAGTTGTCGGGCCAGGTCGGTCGAGCTGCAGGCCGCAGTGCGCCGGAAGTCCAGCAGAACCACGCAGTTGGGCTGGCGACGATGCGTGTCGAGCGCGCCGATGCCTGCCGTGCTGTCGACCCAGAGCACGGTGGTGCCTACCGGAAGACGCTCGCCGAGCAGGCCGGCGAGGTCGCGCACCGGGGCGTAGAGCACCAGGGTCATCGGGGCCGGGGCCGGGGCAGGGTGCAGAAGCTGCAGAGAGGCGGACATGGAAGCGTGGGTCCTGGCACGGAGATCAGCGGGAGAAGCCGGGCAGCTGGTCGGAGGACGCAGGGCTGAGCAGCCACGCCCCCCATACCGGCTGGTTGGGAGTTGCTTCGCGTTCGCCGGGCAGCGGCACCGTGGTGCCTTTGGCCAGCGGTTGCACCAGTCGCGGCGTCACGATGATCACGAGTTCCTTCTCCTCTTTTTTGTAGTTCAGGCTGCGGAAAAATGAGCCGATGATCGGCAGGTCACCCAGCAGCGGCACCTTGTCGACGTTGGAGCTGACCGAGCTGCTGACCAGTCCGCCGATCACGAAGGTCTCTCCGTCGCCCAGTTCCACCGTGGTGTCGGCGCGGCGCGTGGTGATCGACGGAATCTGAACGCCGTTGTAGGCAATGCCGGCGGCATAGTTGAGGTCGCTTGCTTCCGGCGCGACCTTCAGCGCGATGCGGTCCGGGCTCAGCACCGTAGGGGTTACGGTGAGGCCAATGCCGAACGGCTTGAACGTGACCGTGGTGGTGCCCAGTCCCTGCGGTTCGAGAATCGGCAGTTCGCCACCGGCCAGGAAGCTGGCGCTCTGGCCGGACAACGCCACCAGGCTCGGTTCGGCCAGGACCCGGGCCATGCCGTTGCTCTGCAGCAGGTCGATGTTCGCGGCCCAGTTGTGCGTGAACGATTTGAAGACCAGTCCAAAGGCCGATGAAAGCGGATTGGCATCAGTGGAGGTGGCGACGCTGCCGACCGGCGGTGCGATGGTCGGCATCACGCCACCGGGGCGCACCACGCCGTAGGAGAAGCCGTTGTTCTGGTTGGCGAAGTTCATGCCGATCTGGCGCAGCACGGTTTTGTTGAACTCCACCACTTTCACGTCAACCTGGACCACGCCACCGCTGCTGATGGTTGAGACGTCAGCCAGCTGGCCCTCACGCCCCAGGGTGGCCTGGGCGGCCTTGCGGCTGCGCTCATGCGCCAGCAGGCTCGGCGCACTGCCCTGCAGCAGCCCCTGCTGCTCCTGCACGGTCAACTGCAGGTCGTCGCCATCGGAGAGTGCGCCCTGCACCGCACTGCGCACCTCGACCTGCAGGCGCTGCGGCTCCGTCTGCGTGCGGTGCCACAGCAGCAGGGTGGTGGTACCGGCGGTTTTGCCGACCAGCAGCGCCTGACGGCCTTTGAGCATCACCACGTCGGCCACGCCGGGATCGGCGATCGCGACGCGCTCCAGATTGGCGGGCAGGGTCCACGGCTGCTGCTCCCGCACCTGCAGGATCACGTCGGCACGGGCCCACGCCGGCAGCGGCACCAGCAGCGCGCCCAGCAGCAGCGCGAAAAACACGGCCAGCGGTGCAAGCAGCGGGGAAAACCTGGCAGGACGTCGCATCATCAAAGGTCTCTGCATGGGCTCAGCGCGAGCCGCTGTGGGACGAGGGTTCGCCACGGATGATCTCCACGCCGGGGTTGAGTCGAGGGGCGGAACGACGTACTGGTGCGGCCGTGCGTGCGACCGGCGGCGGGGTGGCGGTGTGTGCGCCCCGACGCCCGGCCAGCGCGTCGGCGTCGATGCCGGCGAATGCGTCGTTCTCGGGTGAGGCCAGGGCCAGCCGCTGCTCAGGGCTGAGCTCGCGGCGCGGGCTCAAGACCGCCACGCTCGGGGCAAACAGGTCCTGGTCGGGCAGGCCGACATCGGTCGGGTTGCGCAGCGCCAGGAACAGCTTGCCCTGCTGCGCCCCCAGCAGCAGCCGGTTTGCTTCATCTACGGGGACGGCCAGCACGGCGCTGCGGGCCGGGGCCGAGCCAGTGTTCGATGTGGACGCAGCGCTGGAACTACCGCCCTGGATATCGGCCGCGCGACTGTCGGCCGCAGCGTTGCCCGCGGCTGCGGTGGGCGCAGTGGCCGGTGCGGTGTCGGCCGCACCGTAGCTGAGGACGCGCAGGCGCGATAACAGCAGCCGCGCCTGGGCCTGGCCGTCGGTGTTGATGCCGCCCGGTGCGCGCAGATTGAGGAAGACATCCACGTAGTCGCCGGGCAGGATGCGATTACCCGCCGCGACCAGTTCGTCCACCGGAACCGCGAGGGCGCGTTCGCCCGGGTTGAGTTTCAATGCGTAGCCCTGCGCCATCAGGCCCCGATCAAGCACGCTGCCGGCCGGCAGGTCACGCACCGGCACGGCGCCGGCGGCGTCCGCCACGCTGCTGTAGGCACCGGCGGGTGCCGCAGCCGCGGTGCCCATGCGCAGGTCGGCCGCACGGATCGGTTGTCCTGCGCGCAGCGCGCTGGCGGCTTCCACCACCGGTACGCTGCGCGGTGCGGTGCCGTCGGCCACCGTTGGCAGGGGCGCAGGAGCCGGCGCGCGCCGGCTGAGGGCGAGGGCCGCCAGCGCCAGCACCACGGCCAGCGCGATCAGCCCGATGGCGGCCAGCCGGGTCAGCTTGAGCATGGGTCACACTCCTGGAAGGCAGGGCGCACCATCACGGTGTCCCCAGATCGAGTTGGGCCACGGCGGTGCTGCGGATCGGCTGGGACATCACCCAGCCATAGACGCGACCGGTGCCGGGGAGAAACGGTTTGGCCTGGTAGTCGTAGCTCACCGATATCTGCATGCACTGCGCGCTGGGCAGGCCGGCGCAGGGCGCGGGTGCGGTCACCACAATCGGAGCCGCGCCCGCAGTGCCGCAGTCGGGAGTCTGCCCGGCGTAGTTCAGTACCCACTGCATCGAGCGCCGGGCGGCTTCGCAGGCGGCGCTGCGGCGTTCGTTCGGCGCGGCATAGCGCAACGACGCCCGTGCACCTTCTGCGGCGGCCAGTGAGAGCGTCTGCTGCACCGCCATGATCATCACGCCGGTGTAGGTGAGCATCAGCAAGGGCAACAGGCCGAAGATCAGCATGAAGGCGAACTCGATGGTGGCGGCTCCACGTGCGCGTCGGCGGCTCATGCGGATGCTCCCATCGCGTGCCACAGCACCCAGACGCCGGTCGCAGCCGCCAGATATGCCGCGAACGGAATTCCAACCCGACCTTGTCGCGCGTGATGCATCTGTCGCATGCCCGGTCGCGCCTGCAACTGCTGCATGGCCTTCCCATGCAGCAGTTGCAGGGTCGGTGGCAGGCTCGCGCGCAGCCGGGGCAGCCCGACCACACACAGCACATGCAGACCGGCGAGTGCACTGGCTCCCATCCAGATCGGAAGCAGTGCGTGCACGCCCAGCAGCAGGCCCAGCACCGCGAAATACTTGACGTCACCGGCCCCCATCCAGCCCAGCAGATGGAACGGCAGCAGCGCCGCCAGGCCGATCAGCGCACCCAGCAGGTGATCGGTGAGGACGCTCGGCTGTCCACTCAGTTGTCCGCCCAGCAGCCCCAGTGCTGCGCCACAGACACCGGCCAGCAACCATGCATTGGGCACGCGCCGCGCATACAGATCGCTGATCGCGATCCGCAGGCTCAACAGCAGGGCGAGCAGGGCGAGAAAGGACATCCGACGCTCCTCCAGAGCAGTACGGGGCGAATCTTCCGGCCGCAGGCCAAACGCACCCGGCATCGCGCGTGAGACGCGCGATGGGGCAGGGCCATCAGGCCTGGCAGGAAGGGTCAGGGAGTGGGTGTGCCGCCGCCGGAGCCGCCGGTGCTGCCGATGGTGCTTTCCACCAGTCCCTTGAGCTTGGTGAACAGTGTTTCAAACATGTCCTGCAGGCCATCGCGGCCGGCGACCACCAGGACCCCGGCGATCACGGCCGCCAGCAGGCCGTACTCCAGTGCGGTAACGCCATCTTCTTCGGCGAGGAAACTGCGGATTGAAATGTTCATGACGGTCTTCTCCCTGTTCCGGTCAATCATCTGTGGTGCTGGAGTGGTCGAGCCCGGTTCCACCGGGTGCCACCAACGAAAACCATGCATTCCTGCACAGCGGCGCGGACCTGGCCGAGGCCGGGACCGTGTGGATCAGGTCAACAGGGCATGAGCGTGCGGCCGCTGCGGGTGGCCAGCACCCGGAGGCGGCGACGACAGACGTGTCGCGACGCGATGTGAAACCGCTGCATTGCATCCCCCTTGTGGTCAGTCCGGTTTTCCGCCAAGAACGTGCCGGGCTGTGCTGCATTAACTCTTGATTACTACACGCCCCGGTAATGCACAGAAACGGCATTTCACGGGTGAACTTGAGTTTCTATTTGTGACCGCGGTGGCAAAACTACACCTCGCGTATCTCCGATGTAAAGTCCCGGCGGTGAAGCTTTTGTATATTCATCGTGAATGCGATGTGATGTCGGAAATTTGACGCATAAACGGCCAAAAATCAGGGTGTTGGCTTAATGGTTAATCCGGCAGTTAATGTCGCAATCGGCTTGTTCTGCGCTCCCTCGCTTGATGCATACTGGCCGCGTTGATGGGCAGGCAGGGCCCTGCGGCGCTGGCGGCGCAGCAGGGCGAGATAAACCACAAGGGGGCGTCACTGTCATGGTTGATGGTGCAGGGGAGGCGGTTGGAGTTAACCCGCTGAAAACGTTCGACCTGGCCTCGCTGGGCGGTGTGCTGCGCGTGTGCGATATGGAACTGGTATTGCTGGACGCCAACGGTCCGCGTGCCAGCGTGCAATCGCAGGTGCATGACGAATCCCTGTTTCTCACTGCCACGTGTGGTTTTCAGTTTCGTGGGCGTTTCATGTTGCCGCCGGACTGGTGTCTGCTGGGTTTCATTCATGCCACCGACCCCGAGCGCAGCTGGTGTCATGGCTTGCCCCTGCAAGCGGGCATGGCCTTTACCGTCTTGCCGGAAGGCATCAGTGAGTTCGCACTGAGCGCCGGCACGCAGCTGAGCCTGCTGCTGACGCCAACCCGCCGGCTGCAGCGCAAACTGACCGAGCTGACGCTGCGCAGCAGCCTGCCGTCGGGGCAGGCGTTGTCGGTATTCGTGGGCGACACCGGGGCTGGTGCAACGCGATTGGCGCAGCGCTACGCACAATTGCCAACGTGGCTTGATCCCGTCGCGGCGTCATTACCGGACGATGCCGTGGAACGGTTGCTGCACGACCACGTGCAGGCGCTGTTGGCCGCCGAAACCCAGGAGCGCCCGAGCTGCAGCCGTGCGCGGCGCGCGCATTATCTGATGGCGCAGCGGGCCGAGAACTTCATGCGCCAGAATCTGCGTCGCTATATTTACATGCATGAGATCTGTGATGCCGCCGGGGTCAGCGAACGTGCCCTGCGCTACGCCTTCGAAGACCTGCTGGGGACGTCGCCCAACCGGTATCTGTCCATGCTGCGCCTGTGCGCGGCATGTCGCGGGCTGTCCACTGCAGATGCCCACCGCAAGTCGGTCAAGGCCGTGGCGTTGAGCTGCGGGTTGTGGGACCTGTCGCGGTTTGCGGACAATTACCGGCGTGTATTCGGCGAGCTGCCGCGCGATACCCTCATGCGCGCGCCAGCTGCACTGGGCCATCCGGCCTGACTTCCCTGTGCTGGCCGGCTGGCCAGTGCACAATTTCGGCAATCTGCCGTATTTGCATATTCCGATGCCGGTTTTCACCCGCGACTTGCCGGAACGCACGTTTGTGCTGCCGGAATGAAGTGCCTCCCGTCGCCGCCCGCGTCTGTAATGACTCCCACGTGCTGGCAACACGAGTGATGTCAAAGCGCAGACACGCGCACACAGACTCCAACGGGGGGAGTGATCATGAACCGCATTTTTCGCCTGGTCTGGAACCATCGGCTCAATGCCCTGGTGGTCGTTTCGGAAATCGCCACCTCACGCGGCAGCCTGATTGCCGGCCCGGTAGTCGTGCACCTGAAGGTGCCGCTGAAGCTGCTGGCGCTGGGTCTGGCCTGTGCGCTGGGTAGCGGCTCGGCGCTGGCCGCGGACAACCAGACACTGAGCGACCTGCAGGCGCTCACGGACAAGTACCTGCCCGTGCAGGTGGAGGCCGAGGTGGGCCTGCAGGCACTGTTACCGGCAACGTCAGCCGCAGCCCCCACGTCACCGCTGGCTGACGTTGCCGCCCATGTACAGGTCGGGCTCGGGCGTACCCAGTCGCCGGCCGCGGCACTGCGGGTCAACGTGGACGCCGGCCGCACTCCAGCGCAGCCGGTCACGGCCGCGGTGCACGTGCCCGTTGCGGTGACGCTGTCCGACGTCGTGGCCCTGGACGCCAGCGCGGAGGCGACGGTGGATACCGGTGCTGCGCTGCGTGCCAGCGTGAGCGCGGGACTGACCGGTCAGGTGGACGTGCAGGCGACGCAGGTGCAGGTGCAGGTCGCCGACCGCAACGACAAACTCGTCACCGCGGATGTCAGCGCCCAGGCCAGTGCGCTGCAGAGCAATCGGGATGGCGTGCTGGGCGGGCTGCTGGGTGGCGTCGGCGACCTGGCAACCGTTGTCGGCGGGGTGGTCCAGAACGTCGGCAGCACCGTGGCCGGCTCCGGCCTGCTGGGTGACCTCGGCTCCGGCCTGGGTAGCACGGTCAGCGACCTGGGCGGCGCGGTCGGTGCAGTGGGTGGTGGCCTGGGAGGCGGCGTGGTCAACGCGCTGCCGCCGGGCAGCCCGAAGGCACCTGCGGCCAGCGACCCGAATGCGGGTCTGATCATCGGCACCGGCGGATTGACCGGCAACCTGAGCGAACTGGTTGGTCCGACCGCGCAGGGTCTGCTGGGCGGCGATGGGTATGTCCGCAACGGCAATCTGGCGGTGAGCAGCGCCAATGTGATGCAGGCCTACTCGGTGACCAACGTGCTGGGTCTCCCCACCGTCAACCTGAGTCCGGTCGGCACGCTGCTGGATGGGCTGGGCGGGGCTACCACCGGCGGCAATTCGCACCTGACCCTGATCGGCGGTGTGACCTCGGACAGCTACATCTACAACATCAACAACGGTGATCCCAATGGGCTGCTCGGGTTGATCCTGCCGGGCCAGGCCCCGGCGTGGGCCAGCAAGTGCGTGGACCTGCTGATCGCCGATGTGGACTGCTGGGCACTCAATCCGGCGCAGGACTACCAGGTACTGATGGGTGACGGTGCCTACGCCAACGGCTCGCGCGAAGTGGTGATCGGAGCCAATGCGCGGCATGAGCTGCCGCAGGTCGACGCCAACGTGGCGTTCCCCGGTGCAGGTCTGAATGATCCGACCGATCCCACAGGCGTACCGACCGCTGACTATGCCGCGCGCATGGGGCACTCGGTGATCGTGGGCGACAGCGCGGTGGGCACCGCCAACGGCCAGGTGCTGCTCGGTGCCGAAGCCCGTTCGACCCAGGCCAACAGTGTGGCGCTGGGCTTCCGCAGCGTCGCCGATCGCGGTGCGCAGGCGGCCTACACGGCCTACGGATTGACCGCCCCCCAGGTCTCGGCCGGTGAAGTCTCGGTCGGCTTTGCCGGTGGCGAGCGCCAGATCAGCAATGTCGCCGCGGGCAGCGCCGGCACCGACGCGGTCAACGTGGCACAGCTGCAGGGGGCGATCTCGCAGATCAGCGCGGCAGCGGACATCTTTGCGGTGTCGTATGACGACGACGGCACCGGTCAGCCCAATTATGCCCGCGTCACGCTGGGCAACGGTGCCGGTCCCACCACGGTGACCAATCTGGCCGCTGGCGCGGTCGCGGCCGGCAGCAGCGATGCGGTCAACGGCGCGCAGCTGTTTGCCGCCAACCAGGCTGTATCGACGCACCTGGGCGGCGGGTCCACGCTGGATGCCAACGGCAACGTGACCGCACCGACCTACACGATCAACTCGGTATCCAGCACGGGTGTGGTGACGCCGGGGACCTACACCAATGTGGGCAGCGCCTTCGACGCGGTGAGCCTGTCGCTGGCCAACGTGGCGGAGCAGACCGACACGGTGGATCGGCTGGCGGTGAAGTACGACGTGGACGGCAATGGTGACGCGATCAACCGGGTGAGCCTCGTGGGTGACGGCAGCGGCGCAGCCGTGGCGATCGGCAACCTGGCGTCTGGCCAGGTCGCGGCGGGCAGCAGCGAAGCAGTCAACGGCGGGCAGCTGTTCCAGACCCACAGCACGCTGGCGGCCTTCTTCGGTGGCAGCACCGCATACAACGGCGGCACCGGGCTGTGGACACCGCCCAGCTTCGCCATCTCGTCGTTCGGCATCAGCGGCAGCGCAAGCACTGACACCTATACCGATGTGACCTCGGCGTTCGCGGCCGTGGACGCCTCGCTCAACACGCTCAACACCCGCATCAATCAGATGCCGAGACTGCCTTCCACCTCGAGCCCCTATTTCCAGGTCAACTCGACCAAGGCCGCGGCCAACGCCAGCGGCAGTGACAGCATCGCGGTGGGGGGGGTGGCCAGCGCCAGCGGTGCCGGCAGCATTGCCATCGGTGACACCGCGACAGCCACGGCGGCCAACAGCGTGGCACTGGGTGCAGGCTCGGTCGCCGACCGCGACAACGCGGTATCGGTCGGCAGCGCGGCCGCCACCCGTCAGATCACCCATGTGGGCGACGGCACCGAAGCCACCGATGCGGTCAACCTGCGTCAGCTGCAGGCCTCGCAGCAGGGCACGCTGCGCTACGACACCACGGTGCAGGGCACCACCAACTACAACAGCGTGACGCTGGGTGCACCCGGCGGCGGTACCACGGTGGTACACAACGTCGGACCCGGCACGGCCGGCACCGATGCCGTCAACGTGGATCAGCTGCGTTCTGGCATGAACCAGACCCTGGACTGGTCCAAGGCGTACACCGATGAGCGCATGAGTGGCTTCGACCGCGATCTGCGCCGGACCGATGAGCGCGCCTCGGCAGGTGTGGCCAGTGCGATGGCCACGGCCGGATTGCCGCAACCTTCGGAAGCCGGGCGCAACATGTTGGCCGTAGCGGCCGGCAGCTACAACGGCGAATCCGGCCTGGCGGTGGGGCTGTCGGGCGTCTCCGAAGGCGGGCGCTGGATCTTCAAGGCAAGCGGGTCCACCAACACGCGCGGAGAAGGCGGCGTGTCGGTGGGTGCAGGCATCCAATGGTGACCGCAGGGAAACAACCATGAAAGCGCACACTGCACGCGATACCGTTGTACTGCGATCCCTCGGGCTGGCGTTGTGCGCGTTGCTGTTCAGCGCCTGCGCCACGGCTGCAGAGCCGGTGGCCTTTCCTGAGCCGACGAAGTCCACGCTGAAAGGAGGGCTGTTCGTCAACGTCGACAACCTGCGCCAGTACGCGCGCGGAATGAGCAAGCAACAGTTGCAGGCGCTGCTCGGTGCGCCGCACTTCAATGAGGGGTTCTGGGGAGTGCGGCAGTGGAACTACCTGTTCAATTTTCGCAGCCACGCCAATGGCGATTACTTCAGCTGCCAGTTCCAGGTGCATTTCGATCGCAACGGCATCGCCCAGGACAGTTACTGGAAGCCCGCGTCGTGCGCGGCCATGCTGCAGGCCAATCCGGCACCGGCCGCCGCTGCGGTTCCGGCCACGCTGCCGACCGAACCGCTGCAGTTGCAGGCCGATGCATTGTTCGCCTTCGACAGCGACAGCCTCACCGCGCAGGGCAGGCGGAGTGTGGATGCACTGGTGCAGCGCGTGCGCGCGGCCAGCGACGTGCAGTTGATCGCGGTAGCGGGCTACACCGACCGCCTCGGGGCGGATGGCTACAATCAGGCGTTGTCGCAGCGGCGCGCCGATGCGGTGCGCGCTGCATTGATCGCGGGCGGCGTTCCGGCTTCGGCGATCGTCGCCGAAGGACGCGGTGAAACCGCCCCGGTGGTGAGCTGCAGCCAGGCCGACGAGGACGCGTTGATCGCCTGTCTTGCGCCAAACCGGCGGGTGGAGATTTCCGGTCTGGCACAACTGGCTCGCCGGTAGGTCGAAGATAATCAGAAGTGGACAATTGAGTATCTATTAAGTGTCTGTTTCCGCTCGGGTTTATCAAGAGGTTAATGCGGTGCAAGAGAATGGGTGAATCTGCTTTCAAATCCATCACGCCTGCATCACGGCACAGCGACGAATGTGCGCACCGTAAGGGGGGATGTGGTTGGACCGGATACGTACCCATGCATGGAATTCAGGTCGCATGGGTGCAGGGCTTGACCTGGCTCGCTGTCGGCCGCGGGATGTCTCCCCCGTCATCGCTGAGGGAGCAGCGAGCCAGGTCATCTGTTTTCGCAACAGGTCGATCAAACAGAGGCGAAGGACTTACTCGACGCCGCTGATCCTGGGTTTCAATGCCGCAGTTTCTGCCTCGCAGTCACTCGCTGGAATGCCCGCGCCACGCATCGCGTCTATCTCCGCACGTGCGGCTTTCATGTCAGCCAGAAAATCGGCGTTGGCGTGCAGCTTGGCCACCGCGCCGGATCCCACCGCACGACCCTGCAGTATATCGCTCTGCCAATGCGCGTTGCAGATCAGACGGTTTTCACCGAAGGCGCGGCCGCGCGCCAGAATGGCATCGGTCTGGTCGGGGCTGAGCTCGGTGAGAATCAACGCCCACGCCCAGCTGACCGCGGTATGTCCGGACGGATACGAGCCATCCTTGCGCAGCGCGGCTTCATCGCCGGGCGCACAGGTGGCCTCCTTGTAGAACACGAACGGCCGCGTGCGCTGGTAGTGCTCCTTTGCGGCGTAGGTTGCCAATCCAGCATCGACCATGCTCCGTTGCAGCAGCAGGTACAGCCGGGGCGTGTCCGCCTGGCTGATCGGTATGCCCAGGGCACAGGAGAACGTGCTGGCCACGTGCGGAAAGCCCAGGTCGGCATCGCGGGTGGCCAACGCGAAGCGCGGCGTGCCCTGCAGCTTGCGCGCGGCGGCATGCATGGCCTGGTCGCGTGCGAACGCCGCACTGCCTTTGCCCGGTGGAGGCGGAAGCAGCAGCAGGCTGTCGGGCAGGGCACGGCCCAAGTATCCGGCCGGAACGCCGGGTCGGATCTCAGGAACCGGAGAAGGGGCCGCCGCGGTTGGCGGTACCGCGGCGGCCGGTGACTCCAGAGGACCCGTCGCGCACGCGGACAGGACGGAACAGACCAGCACGACGCTGAAGGGGGCCAGTCGACGGCTGGGTGTGCGCATGGTGGCCTTCCATGGACAGGGGTCGACCACCCCGCACCCGTACACCCGGTAAGGGAGGGCCCCGGTGTACGGGTGCGGAATGGCTGTCGTTACTCTCCAAGCTGCGGCAAGTGCGTACAACCGGCGTTCTACTGACGCCGCCTCAGTAAAACTACTGAACCGCTTCGGCCTGCGGCCGCGTACCGGGCACCGGGAAACGCACTTCGATGCGGGTACCGCCCAGCGGACTCTGGCTGACCTGCAGGCTTCCGCCCAGCAGCCGTGCGCGCTCTTCCATGCTGATCAGGCCCAGGCCCGGCGCGCGTCCGGCGCTGGCCGAGGAGGGCATGCCCACGCCATCGTCGTCCACCCGCAACACCACGTCGCCACCGTGCACGGTAATGCGCACATCGGCGACGCTGGCGCGCGCGTGGCGGTCGACGTTGTTCAGCGCTTCCTGCACGATCCGGAACACGCTCAGTTCACTGTCTTCGCCCAGGCGTGGTCCGCAGTCGATGCTGCAGCACAGACGCAGGCTGCCACGCGCATTGCGCTTGTTGCAGAACGCGTCCAGCGCGCTGGCCAGCCCGGTGAAGCGCAGGATGCTGGGATGCAGTTCGTGCGAGATCGAGCGGATGTCGTTGGACACGGCCAGCAGCTGATCCTGGAGTTCGGTCACGATCGGGCGCTCGCGGTCGGGCAGTTGATGTCGCAGCGCGCTCAGGCGGATCGAAATGGCGGCCAGCGACTGGTTGATGTCGTCATGCAGGTCGCGTGCGATGCGGGTGCGTTCTTCTTCCTGTACCACCAGCATGCGCCCGGTGACCTCGCCCAGCCGCTGATACGCTTTGTGCAGCTTGATCCGGCTGGACATCTTCTGGTCCGAGAGCGCGCCCAGAAACAACAGCGCCACCCCGGTGCCCAGCGTCCAGGCTTGGGCTGTGAGCAGGTTGCGTTCCGGGCTCCAGAAGCCGAACGGGCCCAGGCCGAACTGACCGAGCACGGTCCCCAGCACGGCCACCAGCAGCACGCCTACCGAGGCACCGGCAACGCCGAACACAATCAATGCCCAGACCAGGATCGGAACCGGAGCCAGCGACAGCAGCGGAGTGACCACGCCATCGCGCCAATCCACCGTCCACAGCAGGGTCAGCAGCGCGAGCAGGGCAACCGCGAGCGCCGCGGCGTTCAAGTGCCAGCCCTGGCGCCGCTGAGGCGAGCGCAGGCTGCGACCCAGATTGATCACCGCCGGGGCGATCAGCAGGTAGCTGACACTCTGGCAGACCGCCCGTGCGCGCAGTTCCTGCAGCGCATCCAGTGACGTTGCGCTGGCGAACCCGTGCCACCACGCCGCGCACAGCGGCAGCAGCACGCAGGCGGCCAGCAGGAACAGGCTGAGGTCGCGGTAGCCTTCCAGCTGGGGCCGGTTCTGCTGCCAGCGCACCAGTCCCCAGGCAAACGCGGTCACCAGTGCAAACTCGCCCAGTGTGGCCAGCACGCGTACGTAGGCGATGACCGGCACCAGCAGCGCCAGCAGGGTGCCGGCAACAGCCGCGACCAGCACCTCGCGCCACTGCGCGACGGGCGTCGACAACAGCCAGCCCAGCAGCAGGGGGCCGGGCAGCCAGAACAGTTCGAGCGAGCGGCCGGGCAGGTCGACCAGATACGGCAGCCACTGGCCCAGCAGGCAGCCCGCCAGCAGGGGCAGTGTGCGCAACAGCAGGTGCTGCAGTTCCGTGCCGGTGGGCACCCGCAGGGGTGGGGCCGTGCGTGCGCGGCGCGTACCGCGCGTCCGGGTGCCCGCACGCGTTACCTGACTGCTTGCCTGCACGTCGCACCTCGTGAACAGTCGCGGAGGTTCCGGTGACGGACCCGCGGGGGGATGTTGGAAGGCTTGTCGGCGCTGGATTCCGGTCGCACAATCGGCCCAATACAAGCAGGTTGCGGTGTTGCGCGCTATCCACTTTCCGACATGAACCCGGAGCTGGCATGGACGAACCGATGGCCCAGTACAGTCGCTTCGACGTGGACGGCTTCGACGCAGAGGCCTTGCTGGGCGTCGTGCGGGACACCCGTTTCGAACAGCGCCTGCTGGCGGGGGGGCAGTTCCGGGCCTGCGTGCAACGGGTGGTATTCCCCGAATTCAGCCTGGACAGCGGGGCCTACAACCTGCCCATATTCGCCAGTGGCAGCTTTGGCGAGGACCTGATCGGGCTGGCGATGGCAGTCAACAGCGACGGCCCGATGTGGGCCAATGGGCGTTGGATCCCGGCCGGCCAGATCATGGTGTTCGCCGAAGACAGCGAGTTGAACGTGCGTCCGCGTCCGGGGGGCTGGCAATGGGCCGTGCTGCTGATTTCGCGCGGGGTGCTGCAGCGTGAAGCGGTAACCCGTCTCGGCCGCGAGCTGCAGCTGCCGCGCTCGGGCTGGTACAGCCGCGCCGCCACGGTCATGGATGCCGCGCGGCTGCGTCGCACGGTGCTGAACACGCTGCATGATGCCGCGCATCCGATCGGGCTGGTGACCCCCGCGCTTGTGCGCGGGCAGGCGGACACCCTGCTCACGGCGTTCCTGGACTCCGTGGCGGCCACCGACGCCGGCCTGCCCCGACGCGCCCTCGGCAGCTACAGCGAGCGCTATCGCGATGCGGTGGTCCGGCGCGCCGAAAACTACCTGAAAACCCAGTGCGACCGCGCCTACGACAGCCGGGCGCTGACCACCGCGCTGGGTATGGGCGAGCGCCAGCTCGAGCGGCTGTTCCGTGATGCCTACGGCCACGGCCCGTGCCAGTGGCACCAGATGGCGAGGCTGAATCTGGCCCGCAGCGCCCTGCGCCAGGCGCAGGGGCAGGGGGCGGTCACCGAGGTGGCGATCCGCTACGGATTCGGCCACCTGGGGCGGTTTTCGGGGATGTATCGGGACATGTTTGGTGAGAGCCCGCGCGACACCCTGCGCGGTTGAGAGCGATGTCACGGTTTTGATGCGGTTGCGTCACGTTGCCATCACGGCGGTGGACGCACCGTCATACCCTTGTGCAGGAACCATTCACGTTAGTGGGTGATTCCCGCCACAGGGAAGGGTGGACGCAACCGGAGACACGACTATGCAGGCGTTGCAGGTGCAGGAAGAATGTCGTTATCGCAGGGTGGTACTGGCCGACGATCATCGCGTGGTTGCACAGGGGATCGAGCAGCTGCTGGTGGGACGTTTCGAGTCCATTGAGCTGGTGACCTCGGGCGAGGCGCTGGTGGAGTCGGTTCGGCGTGATCCACCGGACGTGGTGGTCGCTGACATCAGCATGCCCGGTCTGAGTGGCATCGATGCGATGCGGGTGATCCGCGACGAGGGATATGACGTGCCGGTCGTGTTCCTCACCATGCACGATGAGACCAACATGGCCGCGCAGGCGCTGCGTGCGGGTGCAAAAGGCTATGTCCTGAAGAGTGCTGCAGGGGAGGAGCTGGTACGGGCGCTGGACGGGGTGATGGATGGGCGCACCTACGTGACCCCGACCCTGGCGGCGGATGCCCTTGTCAGCACCGGACGTCCGCGCTATCTGCTGACCGAAAAGCAGCTGCGGATCCTGGAGTACGTCGCCCGTGGCCTGCGTTCCAAGCAGATCGCCTACGAACTGGGCGTATCGGTGCGCACGATTGAGTCGCACAAGTACGCGATCATGCAGGAGCTGGGCGTGCACGGCACGCTGGAGCTGGTGCGCAAGGCGGAGCTGGAGGGGTTGATCCGGCATTGATCGTCTGGGCCGCAGCCGGGCAGAGCCCGGCTCTACCAGCAAGTAGATTTACTTGCCGCCCTCCGGTTGTTTTTCCATTGCCGTCATCGGGCGACGCTGGCCACCATCAGAGCCAGGGTGGTTCTGGCGGATGACATGAGCGCAGTCCGGGTGCTGCTGGCCGAAGACGGCTCCGCGATGGGGCGGCAGCTGCGTGGGCTGCTGGGTGATGCGTTCCAGGTCATCGGCCTGGTGCAGGACGGCGCGTCGTTGCTGAACGCGGCGCAGCAGATGCTGCCGGACGTGGTGGTCACCGACATTGCCATGCCGCAGATGGATGGCCTGGAAGCGGTGCGCCGGCTGCGCGCGCAGCGGCCAGTGCTGGGCGTGGTGTTCGCCACCGTGCATGCCGAGCCGCAGATGGTGGCGCGGGCATTGGCACTGGGGCCGTGCAGCTATGTGCTCAAGGCCGACGCCGGCGAAGATCTGCTGCCGGCGGTGCGGGCGGCGGTGCGGGGTGAGACCTTTCTTTCCCATTCGCTGCAGCAGCATGCCCCGTCAGGCCAGCAGCCCCATTAACTTGGCGGCCAGTTCGTCCACCGACATGGCGACCAGCAGCAGTGGCAGCATGGGTGCGAGCGCGGGCAGGGCGATGCCGAGCAGGTTCCAGCGTGACAGCGGCACCACCCGCATGGATGCCACGCCCTGATACACCCCGCCGAAATCGCAGTAGGCCGAGGCATCGTTATGGTCGAGCAGCGATTCGCTGCCGGCGGTGGTGTCGCTGGCCGCTGGCCAGCGTGTGTCGAAATTCCGCGCGGCACGGTTGCCCAGGGAGTCGAAGCGGTAGAGGGCATGCCGTTTGGCATGGATCATCACCGGGGCCAGCAGCATCAAGGGGGCGATCAGCAGCAATGTGATGCCGACCACGTAGCCGGCGATCAGGTGGCGCAAGCCATACAGGCTCTGGTCCTGATACAGCATCTGGTTGAGGAACGCACCGGCCAGCATGATGCCGCCGGCCGCGGCCAGCGGACCGAAGCGCATCTGCGCACGACCCAGGAACGCCAGCCCGGCGGCTCCATCAGGATGCTGCGGATGCAGGTCCAGTCCCACCTGGGGCAGCCGCCACAACACCAGCGTCCACAGCAGGAAGCGCCAGAACCAGAGCAGCACCACCAGCCGCAGCAGCGGCACTGACACCGCCGCGTACCACAGGCCAGCCGCGCTCGGGGCCGCGCCATGGAAGCGCCAGTCATCCAGTCCCGGCAGCACGCCCATCACCGGTGCGCCAGACCAGGCGGGGGCGAAGGCCACGACCAGGCACACCGCCTCGGGCAACCAGCTGTCACGCTGACCGCGCACATGGTCGAGCAGCGCTGCAAGGCGAGGTTTACGCACGGCATGCACCACGCTGCTCCGATTGAGCTGGCGTATCGCTCCGCGCAGCAGCGCGTCCGCGCGGGGTGCGGCAAGGACCAACAGCGGCAGCGCCAGCAGCAGTCGGGCCAACGTGTCGTAGTCGGCCAGCAGGCTGATGTGATACGGGGAGGCAAGTGGGGTGGGCCATAACGTGCCCGACTGTGCGGTGAGTGCCAGCAGTGGCCCAACCGCCAGCGCGAGCAGCAGCAGCGTCAGCCACACGGAGAGATGTCGCGTGCGATGCAGCGTGCCGGTCGCATGCAGCAGCCGGTGCACCAGTCCACCGCGCATCAGGGAGTAGTGATCGTGGTGCATGGCCCAGCATAGCCCGGCGGGGCGCACGCACCCGGACAGTAAAAATACTGGGCATCCAGCAGTACGTCTCCGGATGCCAGTTCAGGCGTGGAGGGTCAGGCTGGAAGCACGCAGAACGGATCCGAACCATGTTGCTGGTGATCGATTTCCTGTCCCGGTTCTGGAACGACCTGATCGCGCGGACCGATGGGGTGATGACGTTCAGGCTGTTCCTGCAGCCCATCATGGCGTTGATCACCGCGTTGATCGATGGCATTCACGACGCACGCCGGGGGCGCGGTCCGTACTTCCAGCGGCTGGTGCACGCCGATGGCTACATCGCGCGACGCCAGGTTCTGCGGGAGGGCGTAAGCGCCACGGCACGCATCCTGCTTCTGGGCGTGGGCATGGACGTGATCTATCAGATACGGACGTTCGGCGGCTTCCCTTATCCACTGGAGGCGTTCGTGGTGGCCGTGCTGCTGGCCTTCATCCCGTACCTTCTGCTTCGCGGTCCGTTCCGGCGGCTGGCGGGGCAGTGGATCAAACCCAGAGGAGACGCGGAATGACCGACCAGGATCCGACCCGTGCCCTGCAGGACCGCGCTCTGACCATGGAGCGGGCCAGCGAGATCCTTGGCAGCGGTGACGCGGCCTCGCTGGAATTGTCTTCGCGGCGCACCGGGATGTCCTTCCAGCGCACGCGCATGAGCGCCGACCGCACGTTGATGTCGGTGATCCGAACGGCACTGTCATTGATCGGCTTTGGCTTCACCATCTTCCAGTTCTTCGGCCATGTGCTGGAGCTGCCGGGAAGCACGCTCAAGCCGGAGGCACCGCGCAATTTCGGCATGGCACTGGTGTCGCTGGGGCTGGTCATGCTCACGCTGGGCATCGTGTATCACCTGCGCTACATGCAGGGGCTGCGCAGTGAGCGTGCGCTGATGATCAAGGAGGGCCTGATCCATGGCGAAAGCCATTACCCCATTTCGCTCACGCTGATCACCGCTGGCCTGCTGTGGCTGCTGGGCCTGCTGGCGATCACCAGCATGAGCTTCAACGCCTGGCCGTTCGGCTGACCATGGAGACGCAGGATGAACGCAGTGGTGGATGACATGGTCGAGATCGCCGGCGGTGTATTCCTGATGGGGTCCAATGACCACTATCCGGAAGAAGCCCCGGCGCACAAGGTAAGGGTGGCGGCGTTCCGCATCGACCGCTATCCGGTCACCAATCGCGAATTTTCGCGGTTTGTCAGCGAGACCGGCTATGTCACCGCGCCCGAGCGACCGGCCGACCCGCGCGATTACCCCGGGGCTGATCCTGCACTGCTGGTGCCGTCCTCCGTGGTCTTCGTGCAGCCCCGCCAGCGCGTGGACATGCGCGATACCCACAACTGGTGGCAGTACATCCCCGGTGCCGACTGGCGGCATCCGCGTGGCCCGCAGTCCAGCCTGGTCGGGCTGGACGATCATCCGGTGGTGCACATCGGCTTTGACGACGCGCTGGCCTATGCCGCATGGGCGGGCAAGCACCTGCCGACCGAGGCCGAATGGGAGTTCGCGGCACGTGGCGGACTGGAAGGCCAGGAGTTTGCCTGGGGTGACACGCTCACGGTACGAGGACGGCATCAGGCCAACACCTGGCAGGGCGAATTCCCGTGGCAGAACCTGGACGAGGATGGCTTTCGCTGGACCTCGCCGGTCGGCAGCTTCGCGCCGAATGGCTACGGCCTGTACGACATGATCGGTAACGTCTGGGAATGGACCAGCGACTGGTACCAGCAACACAACGTGCTGCAGGGCAAGCCGTGCTGCGCGATCGAGAACCCGCGCGGCGGCACGCGTGAAGCCAGTCGCGACCCGCGTGATCCGTGCTCGATTCCCCGCCGGGTAATGAAAGGCGGCTCGCACCTGTGTGCGCCGAATTACTGCCGCCGCTACCGGCCGGCCGCACGCATGGCACAGCCGGTGGACACCACGACCTGCCATGTCGGCTTCCGCTGCGTCGAGCGCGGCTGACGCCCCGGCAACCGGAGAGCACGACCATGATCGACCTGCATGATCTGCTGGTAACCATCACTGAACCGGTCGTGTCGGTGATCGAGTTGATGGCGCTGATCCTGATCGCGCTGGCGACGCTGAAGCTGTTCGTGCAGGGCCTGAACCTGCTCGTTCGGGGAGATGCCGACGGCGACCAGCGGCGCTCGATCTGGTTGGAGTACGGACGATGGCTGGTGGCCGGGCTGTCGGTACAGCTGGCCGCGGACATTCTCGAATCGGCCATCTACACCAGCTGGGACAGCATCGGTCAGCTGGCTGCCATCGCGGTGATTCGCACCTTCCTCAACTATTTCCTTGAGAAGGACATCACCGAGATCCGGGAGCGGCAGCGGCGCGTTCGGGAACGGCGCGGCGGTCACGCAGAAGCGGCTGATTCCACAGTGGAGGCGCACTGATGTCCAGATTGCATGCAAACACAGCCCGTTGCGCAGTGGCGATCCTGATGGCCGCCGCGGCCGCCGGTGCCCACGCCACCGAAGGCGCGCTGGGCCGCTCGATCACCGGGATGCAGATCACCCCGTACGCCGGGGTGATCCCGCCGGAGCCCGGGTTCCAGTGGTCGCTGAGCTATGTGGGCTATGACGGCAAGATCCGCGGCAGCCGCTCGGCCCCGATTGCCGGGCGGATCTCGCTGGGGCTGGAAGCCGATGTCAGTCTGATCGCCGCCACCGGCGTCTATATCTGGCCGACGGATACCGGGCGGTGGAACTTCGCTTCCATGCTGACCGTGCCCTACATCAACGCCGATATCGATGCGGGGGTGCAGGGCCCGCTGGGCAACCAGATCCGTGTCAGTGACAGCGCGTCCAACCTCTTCGATGTGTACTTCGCTCCCTTCATCGCCGGCTATCACATCAGTGAGGTCGAGCACGTGTCGATGGGTCTGTATGTCTACGCACCCACCGCCAAGTACAACCCCGACAACCTCGCCAATCCCGGCTTGAACGTCTGGACGCTGTCGCCGAGCGTGGGTTACACCCACCTGTTCCAGAAGGGCACCCTGGAGTTCAGCGTGCTGGGTGCATTCGACTGGTACAGCCGCAATGACGACACCGACTACAAGAATGGCCTGGTGCTGCGCGCCGACGCACTGCTGGTCAAGCGCACCCCCAGCGGCTGGGGCTTTGGGGCGGCCGGCGGCTGGATCCAGCAGGTGCAGGACGATGACAGCGAACTGGCAGATCGCCTTGATGGCTTCAAAGGGCGATCGTTCGGACTGGGGCCTGTACTGACCTATGGCAAAAAGTGGTCCGGTGGCGAACACCTGGACATCTCGTTCCGCTACATCAGCGAATTCAGCGTGCGCAACCGCTTCGAGGGTGACCCTTGGAGCGTGTCGATCAGTGCCGGATTCTGAGGAGACCTGGACATGATCCGATCCACCACCGCGATCAGTACGGCCACCTGTCTGCTGCTGGCCGGTTTTGGCAATCTAGGCCTGCCGGCCCAGGCGGCGACGCCAAAGCCGACGGCCTCCACGGCAACGACCACAGCAGCAGCCGCCGAGCGCGACACCGAGGCCCTGGCAGCGCTGGACCGCATGGGTGCGGCGCTGCGGGCATTGAAGGAGTTTTCGTTGAGCTCCGACGCCAGCACGGAGGTCGTGCTGGAAGACGGGCAGAAGATCGAGCTCGACGGCACGGTCCGCTACCAGGTGCAGCGCCCCAACCGGGTGGCGGTGGCGCTGGACAGCGACCGCCAGCAGCGCCGCCTGATCTACGATGGCAATACCTTGACCGTGTACGCGCCCAAGCTGAAGTACTACGCGCAGGTTGAGGGACTGAATGCCACCCTGGGCGAACTGGTTGAGCAGGCCGCCAGTCGTTATGACATCGAATTCCCACTGGCCGACATGTTCCTGTGGGGCACCGACAAGGCTCCCAACAGCCTGATCCGCAGTGCCCGCCACATCGGTGGCGGTACGCAGTCGGGTGAACCCATCGATCAGTACGCCTTCCAGCAGGACGGCGTGGACTGGCAGGTGTGGATCTCCAAGGCGACCTCGCTGCCGGTGAAGCTGATCATCAATTCACTCGACGACCCCGCCCAGCCGCAGTATCGCGCGCGGATGCGCTGGGATACACGTACACCGGTGCCGGCCAGCGCGTTCGCTTTCACCCCCCCCGCTGACGCGCACCGGATCAAGCTGGTGCCGGTAGAGGTCGCCGTTGCGGTTCCCGATGCGGCGCAGGAGAACTGACATGAAACATACTTCTGCACTTTCCTTGCTGCTGACGGCGCTAGCGACGGCGCTGCTGACCCTCGCACCGGCCGCGTTCGACATCGCCAGCGCGCAGCCCGGTCACCGTGGCGGTGGCGGTGCACGCGCAGCGGCGCATGCCAACGTCAATCGTCCCGCACAGCGCCCGATGAATCGCCCGGCCAACCGACCGGCAGGCGGCGCGGTCAACCGGAACGTGGACCACAACCGCAACATCGACCGCAACCGCGACGTGAACAGGAACGTGAACCGCAACGTCAATCGGGACGTGCACGTGGATGTGGATCACCACTACGACCATGACCACTGGAACGACTGGGACGACCATCCCTTTGCCACGGCGGCGGCGGTCACCGCCGGCGTGGCGGTCACGCGCGCGGTAATCGGCTCGATCGTCTACTCGCTGCCGCCCAGCTGTGTGACCACGGTGATCAATGGCGTGGCTTACCAGCAGTGCGGCAACGACTGGTACGAGCCGCGTTACGCAGGCACCAGCGTGCAGTACGTGGTGATCAACGCGCCGCGCTGAACCGGTAGTTTTTCTGCCTGTTCTGCGTAGTAATGCGGATGTTCCCTGAAAGACGGAGCGCTAGGCTGAAGCCCTGTTCACGACGCTGGAGTCTGCTGTGATGAAAGCCTTCGCCGTTGCTTTTGCGGCCACCGCACTGGTCGCCTGCGCCTCCTCGCCCACGGTCCGGACCGACCACGACCCCAGCGCCAATTTTGCGTCGTTCAAGACCTACAGCTGGGCGCAGAAGCCGCAGGGTGCTTCGCCGCTGGTGCTGCAGCGCATTGTGGACGGGGTCGATGCGCGCTTGCGCGCACGCGGCCTGACCGAATCCGCCAACGGTGACCTCGCGCTGGTGGCCAACATCGCCAACAGCCAGCGCCAGACCCTGGACACCTTCTACACCGGTACCGGCATGGGTGGCTGGGGGTGGCGCGGCGGATGGGGCGGCGGCATGGGCATGGCGTCGTCCACCACCACGGTGCGCACCTACGACGTCGGCACGCTGGTGGTGGACATGTTCGATGCACGGACCAAACAGGCGGTCTGGCGTGGCTCGGCCAGCGGCACCGTGCCCAGTTCCACCAGCCAGGTCAACGCGGCGGTGGAAGCGGGTCTGGACAAGATGTTCGCCGACTTCCCGCCGGGCAGTGCGGCAGCAGCACGCTGAGCGTTGCCTCGGGCTTTCCGCGCGGCGTCGCGTCGCGCCTCTCCCTCCCAAGCGACGCGACGCCGTGCACTTGAACGTTCCCGCGCTGCTCATCCTCGGCATGGCACTGGTACAGGTGCCGATCGCGCGTGCGCAGACTGCCGCCACCGGGAGCACGCCCCCCTCGATGTTTCGTGACAGCGAGGACGGCCGCTTCGACATGTCGCGCTGGCTGCTTGACCATCGTGGATTCCTGCCGGTGCCGATCATCATTTCCGACCCGGCGCTGGGCAACGGCGGCGGTGTGGCGCTGGCGTTCTTCCAGCGTCCGCACGGTGGCAGCGACGGCGCGCCGGCAGCAGAGGGCGCAACGGTCACCCGTCCCAATCTGTACGGTGCCGGCGGCGCGCGGACCAGCAACGGCAGTGAGTTCTACGGCGTGGGTGCGTCGCTGCATTTCGACGAGGATCGCTGGCGCTATCGGGGCGGTGTGGCCAAGGCGTCGATCAATCTGGGCTATCACACCCCAGGCCGACGCCTGCCTCCGTTGGAGATCGATTACAACGTCGATGGCGTGGTGTCGTTCCAGCAGGGCTTCCGTCGGCTCGGCGCGCGTGACCTGTATGTGGGCCTGGCCTGGATCTACATGGACATGGACATCGGTTTCGACATCGCCTCGGATCGCGACAACTTCACTCCGCGCGAGCTGGGCTCGAAGAGTTCCGGCCTGGGTCTGTCACTGGAGTACGACAGTCGCGACAATACGTTCAGTCCATCCAGCGGCTGGTTGGGCATGATCGAGGGCAACGCCTACCTGCCGGGTATCGGCAGCGACAGCGCGTTCCAGAGCTATCGCGGGCATGCTTACGGTTACTGGCCGCTGGGCAAGGCCTTCGTACTGGGCGGCCGCGTGGATGCACGCTGGGCCAATGGTGACATTCCGTTCTACCGGCTGCCGTACATCGACCTGCGCGGGATCGGCTCGGCGCGCTACCAGGACACCCGCACGGCGGTACTGGAAACCGAACTGCGCTGGAACCTGGGTGCGCGCTGGGCGCTGGTTGGATTCGTGGGGGCAGGGCGCACCTGGGGGCGCCACAACAGTTTCAGCGACGGCAGCGACGAGGTCGCAAAGGGCGCTGGGTTTCGTTACCTGATCGCGCGCCAGCTGGGCATGCATGTCGGTGTTGATTACGCCTGGGGGCCTGAGGATGAAACCTTCTACATCCAGGTGGGTTCGCCATGGCGCTGACCGGTGCGCGTTGGTGGGTCCTGCTGCTGGCGTTGGCGTGGATGTCGCGCGCCTATGCGGTTGACGTGGTCAATCTACCGACCGGCAACAGTTGCGGTGTGCGCGCGGCAGGTGATACGCGCCCACGCATCGGTCTAGCGCTGGGCGGCGGCGGGGCACGCGGCATCGCGCATGTGCGCATTCTGCGTCAGCTGGAAGCGTTGAACATTCCGGTCGACTGCATTGCCGGCACCAGCGCCGGTGCGCTGGTGGGTGCGTTGTATGCCTCGGGGCAAACTCCCGAGCAGATCGAGCAGGTGGTGCTGGACACCGAGTGGATGGCGATGTTCAGCGACACCCTGCCACGCCGTGAGCGCTCGCTGCGACGCAAGGGCGACGACTATGTGCAGATGGCGGCCGTGGGCATCGGCCTGGGCGGCTCCGGCAAGCGTGTGCAGGTCTCCGGCGGCATGTCGCAGGGCGAGCGTTTGATCGCATTGTTCGAGCGGGCCACCGGCGGCAGCCGGATCAGCAGTGATTTCGACAAACTGGCCACGCCGTACCGCGCCGTGGCCACCGATCTCAACACCGGTCAGGCGGTGGTGCTGTCGCACGGCAACCTGCCCATGGCGATGCGCGCCAGCATGTCGCTGCCGGGGATCTTCCGGCCGGTGACCATTGACGGACGCGTGCTGCTCGACGGTGGCGTGGCCGACAACGTCCCGGTGGATGTCGTCCGGGCCATGGGAGCCGAGCGGGTGATCGCCGTCGATGTGGGCACGCCCTTGAGTGAACTCGACCAGGACGCCAGTCTGCTGGATGTGATCGGCCAGCTCAGCGGCTTTCTCACCACCCGCAACGCAGGGCAGCAGCTGGCCACGCTGGGTGACCAGGACCTGCTGATCACCCCGCCGCTGACCGGCCAGGTCGCCACCGGCGATTTCAACAAGGCCCCACTGGCGCTGCAGATCGGCCAGCAGGCGGCCGATGCCGCCACGCCAGCGCTGCGTGCGTTCGCGCAGCCGTCGGCGGTGTACCAGCAGTGGCAGGTGGCGCGGCAGCAGCGCGGCGCATCGGCGGCAGCGGCACCGATCGCCTTCATCGAGGTGGACAACCAGACCTCGTATGCCGATTCCGTGCTGCTCTCGTACCTGCCGGTGGAGATCGGCAAGCCACTGGACAGTGAGGCGATGCAGCAGGGCATCCTGCGCGGCTACGGCATGGATACGCTGGCGACGTTTGGCTATGAACAGGTTGAACGTGATGGCCGGACCGGGGTGCGGATCAATGCCCGTGCAAAGCCGAATGGCCCGGCCTATCTGCAGGCGGGCTGGACCATCAGCAACGACTTTGAAGGCAATCATGAAAGCAACCTGCGTGCAGGGTTGCTGTTCGCGCCTCTGTCGCCCTATGGCGCGGAGGCGCGGGTGACCCTGCAGGTGGGCAGCGAGCCGGGACTGACGGGGAGTTACTACCACCCGTTCGACGTGCGCCAGCGCTATGGATTCGAGGCGGAAGGGGGCTTCCAGACCCGTTCGTTCAACCTGTATGACGACGACGGCAACAAGACCGCGCGGTACCGGGTGCAGCGCACCGGTGCTTATGTGGGCCTGGTGCGTGAAGTCTCCAATGTACTGGCGCTGCGTGCGGGCGTGGAGCGCTTCCGGGGGAATGCCAAGGTGGAAGTCGGTGACCCCACCATTCCCCGCAATGATTTCGACGAAGGCGCGTTCACCGCCAGTGCTACCTATGACAACATCGACAGCCTGTACTTCCCGCGTGACGGGTTTCTGGTCAACCTTGGCACCTACCAGTCCCGCGAGGCGCTCGGCGCGGACACCCGTTTCGGCCAGGTCGATCTCGATGCGGTGGGGGCATTTCCGTTCGGCAAGCAGGCTGTGCAGCTCGGGCTGCGCTATCACGTCACGACCTCGGGCGAGGCTCCGGTGCAGAACCTGTACCGGCTTGGCGGACGCTGGCGGCTGGCGGGTTTCCAGCATAACCAGCTGACCGGGCAGCATTACGCGTTGGGGTTTGCCGGATACACGTATGAGCTGGGCAAGGTGCTGGGGCGTTCGGCGCAGGTCGGCGGCACCGTCGAATACGGCAATGCCTGGCAGCGACGCAGCGACATGTCGCTGGAAGACGGCATCTGGAACGGCAGCCTGTTCCTGGGCTTTGATTCGTGGATCGGGCCGTTGATCTTCGGCATGGGAATGCGCGAAGGCGGCGAGCGGGTGGTGTTCATTGAGTTGGGCCAGACCCTGTGACGCAGACGGTAGCGCCGGCCGTTGGCCGGCCCTCATGAACGTTCGAACTCATGCATGGGCCGGCCAACGGC
>NZ_JASCOZ010000041.1 GCF_029960115.1 Stenotrophomonas sp. PS02289 | reverse complement strand
GGCCCAAGGAGTCCGTGGGCCGGCCAACGGCCGGCGCTACCGGGGTCCTTGCGTGATCGGAGGTCCCTACCGCAACCGCGCCAACACCGCTTCGGTGGCCTGCGCGGTACTCACCGCATTTCCCTTCGCGGCCAGGTCGGCGGTGAACACGCCATCGTCCAACGCCGCATGCACGGCGGCTTCCACCGCTGCCGCCTCTGCCTCCAACCCCAACGAATGCCGCAGCAACATCGCGGCACTGAAAATGGTGGCGTACGGGTTGGCGATGCCCTTGCCGGCAATATCCGGCGCAGACCCATGGATCGGCTCGTAAATGCCCACCGCGCCCGGCTCACCCAGCGACGCGGACGGCAGCAGCCCCAGCGAACCGGCCAGCATTGACGCCTCATCGGTGAGGATGTCGCCGAACATGTTCTCGGTCACGATCACGTCGTACTCGCGCGGCTTGGCCAGCAGGTGCATGGCCATGGAATCGACCAGCTGGTGCTCCAGCGCCACATCGGGGAATTCTTCGCGGCCGATCCGCGCGGCGACGTCGCGCCACAGGCGCGAAGTCTCCAGCACGTTGGCCTTGTCCACCGAGGTGACCTTGCCGCGGCGCTGGCGGGCGAGGGTGAAGGCGCTGCGCAGCACGCGCTCGATCTCGGTGACGGTGTAGCGGCACAGGTCGCTGGCGCTGTCGGCGTCGCGGGTCTTATCGCCGAAATAGATCCCGCCGGTGAGCTCACGCACCACCACGAAGTCCACGTCCTTCAGCAGCTCGGCCTTGATCGGCGAAGCGCCCAGCGCGGCTTCATGGGTGCGCACCGGGCGCAGGTTGGCGTACAGGCCCAGTGCCTTGCGGATGGCCAACAGGCCTTGTTCGGGGCGCACTTTGGCATTCGGATCGGACCACTTCGGTCCACCCACCGCGCCGAGCAGTACAGCCTGGGCGGCCTTGCAGGCGGCCAGGGTGCTGGCCGGCAGCGGCTCGCCGTGACGGTCGATGGCGATGCCGCCGATGTCGTGCTCGCTGAAGGTGAAGCTGTGGTTGAAGCGTTCGGCAATCGACTTCAGAACGGCAACAGCGGCGGCGGCGACTTCCGGGCCGATGCCATCACCGGGCAGAACAACAATCTCAGCGTGCATGCTCACTCTCGTAACGTTCGATTTCAGGGACACGGCCCAACAGATACCCCAGCTGGTCCACGCCTTCCAGCAGACAGGTCTGCGAGAAGCCGTCCAGCGGGAAAGAGAAGACCCGGCCGTCGGGGGTGCGCAGCTCGCGTGCGGCCACATCGATGGTCAGTTCATCGTCGGGGCGTTGCATCAGCGACTGTACATCGGCCTCGGCCAGCACGATCGGCAGCAGACCGTTCTTCAACGAATTACCGCGGAAGATGTCGGCGATCTCACTGCTGACAATCGCGCGCAGACCGAGGTCGGTCAGTGCCCACGGCGCGTGCTCGCGCGAGGAACCGCAGCCGAAGTTGCGCCCGGCCAGCAGGATGCTGCGGCCAGCGTTGTGCGCCTGGTTGAACGGGAACCCGGCAACCGGGCTGCCATCGGCCTGCCAGCGCCAGTCATTGAACGCGTTGCGGCCGAGACCGGCACGCTCGGTGGTGGACAGGAACCGCGCCGGAATGATCTGGTCGGTATCGATGTTGGTCTGGCGCAGCACTACGCTGGCCGAGCTCAGGGTGCGGAAGCCGCTCATCAGGCCACCTCCTGTGCGAACAGATCGCGGGTGTCGGCGACCTTGCCATTCACTGCGGCCCAGGCGGCGGTCATCGGCGAGGCCAGCAGGGTGCGCGAACCCGGGCCCTGGCGACCTTCGAAATTGCGGTTGCTGGTGCTGACGGCCAGCTGGCCGGGGGCGACCAGGTCACCGTTCATGGCGATGCACATCGAGCAGCCCGGCTCGCGCCACTCGGCACCGGCCTCGCGCACGATCACATCAATACCTTCGGCTTCGGCTTCGCGTTTGACGATCTCCGAGCCGGGTACCACCAGCATGCGTACACCGCTGGCGATGCGGCGACCGCGCAGCACCTGTGCCACTTCGCGCATGTCGCTCAGGCGGCCGTTGGTGCAGGAGCCGACGAAGACCACGTCGACCGGCGTGCCGGCCAGGGTCTGGCCGGCCTGGAACTGCATGTAATCCAGACCCTTCTGGTCGGCGGTATCGTTGGCCGCCGGAATCGGGCGATCCACTGCGATGGCGGTTCCTGGATGGGTGCCCCAGGTCAGGGTGGGGCGGATGTCGGCGGCGTCGATGTGCACTTCGCTGTCAAAGCGGGCACCCGGGTCGCTGCGCAGCTGCGACCATGCCGCGACGGCCGCGTCGAAGTCCGCACCCTTGGGGCCGCGTGGAGTGGCCGCCACCCAGTCGAAGGTGACCTGATCGGGGGCGACCATGCCGGCGCGCGCGCCGGCTTCAATGGACATGTTGCACAGGGTCATGCGCTGCTCCATGTCCATGGCTTCAATTGTGCTGCCGCGGAACTCCAGCACGTGGCCGGTGCCGCCGTTGACGCCGATCACGCCGATGATGTGCAGCACGACGTCCTTGGCACCGACACCGCGTGGCAGCGGGCCGTCCACGGTGATCGCCATGGTCTTCGCTTTCCGCTGCAGCAGGCACTGCGTGGCCAGCACGTGGCCGACTTCGCTGGTACCGATGCCGAACGCCAGCGAGCCGAAGGCACCGTGGGTGGAGGTGTGGCTGTCACCGCAGACGATGGTCATGCCGGGCTGGGTGAAGCCCTGCTCGGGGGCGATCACATGCACGATGCCGCGGTTGGCCGACTGCATGTCGAACAATTCAATGCCGTACTCGGCGCAATTGCGCGCCAGCGTGTCCACCTGCGCCTCGGAGGCGGCACTGGCGTAGGGCAGGCTGCCGTCGCTGCGCGCGGGCAGGGTGGGGGTGGAATGATCCATCGTGGCCTTGGTGCGGTCCGGACGGCGCGGCGCGAGCCCGCGCTGGCGCAGTTCGGTGAAGGCCTGCGGCGAGGTCACTTCGTGGATCAGGTGCAGGTCGATGTACAGCACGGCGGGTGCGCTGTCCGATTCGGGGACAACCACGTGGGCATCCCACAGTTTGTCGTACAGGGTGCGGGGTGCTGGGTTCATGGGCTCGTTCATCTGGAGCGTGGCCTTGCAGGAATAGGGGTCAGGCAGCGGCGGTGGCGGCGGGCTGTTCAGCCGTGGCCTGGCGCTGGCGCAGCAGGCGGTTGGCCACGTCCAGCCAGGCCAGCGCGGACGCCTCGATGATGTCACGACTGGTGCCGGTCCCTTCGTACTCCACGCCCTCGTGGCGCACGCTCAGGTTGGCTTCGCCACGCGCATCGGCCCCGATGCCCACGCTGTGCACGTGGTAGCTGTCCAGATGCAGCTGCACGCCGGTCGCGGCCGACAGCGCGCCGAACAGCGCGTCCACCGGGCCGTCACCCTGTGCGGTTTCGGCCACGCGGTTGCCGTCCGGGTCGGACAGTTCGACCAGCGCGTTGGCACGGCTGCCGACATCGCTGATGGTCATCGAGGCCAGACGGTAGCCGTTCTGGTTGCTGCTGCCCTGCATCAGCGCCTGCAGGTCGGCGTCGGTGACCACGCGCTGCTGTTCGCACAGGGCCTTGAACTGCTCGAACACCAGCTTCAGTTCTTCTTCCTCCAGCCAGAAGCCCAGTGCGCGCAGGCGGGCTTCCACCGCGGCGCGGCCGCTGTGGCGGCCCAGCACCATCTGCGAGTTTTCCCAGCCCACGTCTTCCGGGCGCATGATCTCGTAGGTGCCACGGTGGCGCAGCATGCCGTGCTGGTGGATGCCGGACTCGTGCGCGAACGCGTTGGCCCCCACGATCGCCTTGTTGCGCTGGACCGGCATGCCGACCAGGCGCTGCAGCAGCTGCGAGGTGGAGACAATGCGCGGGGTGTTGATGCGGGTGTCTTCCTCATAGAAGGCGTTGCGTACCTTCAGCACCATGGCCAGCTCTTCCAGCGAGCAGTTGCCGGCGCGCTCGCCGATGCCATTGATGGTGCACTCCACCTGGCGCGCACCGCCCTCGATGGCGGCCAGCGAATTGGCCACGGCCAGGCCCAGGTCGTTGTGGCAGTGCGCGCTGAAGATGATGCGGTCGCTGTCGGGCACGCCGGCGATGACCCGCTGGAACATGCCGCGGATCTCTTCCGGGGTGGTGAAGCCCACCGTGTCGGGCAGGTTGATGGTGGTGGCCCCGGCGGCGGCGGCCACGCGCGCGACCTCGATCAGGAAGTCTTCCTCGGTACGGGTGGCGTCTTCGGCGGAGAACTCCACGTCGTCCACATAGCTGCGCGCCAGGCTCACATGGCGGTGCACCGACTCCAGCACCTGCTCACGCGTCATGCGCAGCTTGTGCTCGCGATGCAGCGGGCTGGTCGACAGGAACACGTGCAGGCGCGCGTTGGCGGCGGCCTCCAGCGCCTTGGCCGAGGTCTCGATGTCGGCCTGCAGGCAGCGCGACAGCACCGCCAGGGTCGGGCGGCGCACTTCGCGGCCGATCAGGGCCATGGCGTCGCGGTCGGACTGCGAACTGGCCGGGAAGCCGGTTTCGATGATGTCCACGCCCAATTCGTCCAGGGCGCGGGCCATCACCAGCTTCTGCTGCGGACTCATGCTGCAACCGGGAGATTGCTCGCCGTCGCGCAGAGTGGTGTCAAAAATTCGAATGCGGGGGGAGTTGGGCGTAGTCACCAGGAGGTCTCCTCGACGGGGGTGTTGGAATGGGTAGGAAGGGAAGAAGAAGGGGGAGGAGCGTGGGCCGGTAGCGCCGGTCGTTGGCCGGCCGACCCGGTCGGTAGTCGTGGACGTTCGCTGCTGCGCCGTCGTGGCTTGCGCGGCGCACGCGGGCGCACGTCGCAGAGCAGCTGGGCGAGCACGGCCGCATCGATGTTGCCGCCGGAGACCACCGCGCACTTGCGCTTGCCGGCCACGCGGCGGCCGGCGGCCAACGCCAGCGCGCCAGCGCCTTCGGCAATGACATGCTCTTCCAGCGCCAGGCGCACCAGAGTCTCGCGCAGTTCCGCCTCGCGCACGATCACCACGTCGTCCAGCAGCGCGCTGCACAGGCGACGGGTCAGGAAACCGGGAATCTTCACTTTCACGCCGTCGGCCAGAGTGGCCACGGGTGCGATCTCGCGCACGTCGCCGTTGATGGCGCGCGCCATGGAATCCACGCCTTCGACCTGGGCTCCGACGATGCGCACGCCCTGCGACTTCAGCGCCAGCGCCACGCCCGAGGCCAGGCCACCGCCGCCGATCGGCACGATCACCACGTCCGGCGCATGCGGGGCCAGTTCGATGCCCAGCGTGCCCTGGCCGGCAATCACGTCGGCATCGTCAAAGGCCGACAGGAAACGGTAGTCATTCTGTTCGGCCAGCTGACGGGCGAAGGCGTAGGCCTCGTCGTAGCTGTTGCCGTGCTGGCGGACCGTGGCCCCCCAGTGGGCCACACCGGCGATCTTGGTCGCCGGCGCACCATGCGGCATGACGGTGATGGCCGGCATGTTCAGGCGATAGGCCGACCACGCCACACCCTGCGCGTGGTTGCCGGCCGAAGCGCAGATCACCGGCCGCTCGTCGCCGCGCTCGCGCCCGGCCAGCAGCGCGTTCAACGCGCCGCGCACCTTGTACGACCCGGTGCGCTGCAGGTTCTCCAGCTTCAGCCAGGTGCCAAACCGCTCGGCATAGTGCAGCGGTGTGGGCGGCAGGAACCGACGCAGCCGCGCCTGCGCGGCCAGCACGTCGGCGACGCTTACGTCGCCTACTTCCGGTTCCTGCGGGGCACGACTAGCCCGCATTGCTCTCCCCCAGCGCACTGATCCGCACCGAAACACAGTCGTAGATCTTCTCGATCTGCCGGCACAGGGTTTCCGGCGGACGGCTGCCGTCCACCACCAGCTGCAGATGCCAGCGGCCATCGTCGGCGGCATTGGGCGCACCGGCGATCGCGCGCGGCGCGAAGCCGCGACGTTCGGCCATGCCGATCACGCGCAGCAGCGCGCCTTCGGCGGGAGCCAGCACCAGGTCAAGCCGGTATTGCATTGGGGATCTCCTGGGTCTGGTGAGCGGGGTTGCTGTCCAGCATGGTGCTGTTGGCGTTGTTGGGCGGTACCAGCGGCCAGACGTTGGCGCGGGCGTCGATGGCGACGTGCAGCAGCGCCGGGCCGGGCTCGGCCAGCAGCGCGGCCAGCCCGCCTTCGACATCGTCACGTGCCTCGATGCGGGTGGCGGGAATGCCGAACACCTTGGCCAGCGCGGCAAAGTCGGGGTTGTCGGACAGGTCGATCTCGCTGTAACGCTCGGCGAAGAACAGCTCCTGCCACTGCCGCACCATGCCCAGCGAGCTGTTGTCCAACAGCACGATCTTCACCGGCAGGCGGCAGCGCGCAATGGTGGCCAGCTCCTGCACGTTCATCATGAAGCTGCCGTCACCGGAGACCAGCACGACGGTGCGGTCCGGACAGGCGAACTGCGCGCCCATCGCCGCCGGCAGGCCGAAGCCCATGGTGCCCAGCGCACCGCTGGTCAGGTGGTTGCGCGGGTGATTGAAGCGGCAGTGCTGCGCCACCCACATCTGATGCTGGCCGACATCGCAGGCGATGATGGCGTTGGAGGGGGCCACTTCACTCAGCCGCTTCAGCAGAGCCGGCGCATAGATGTGATTGCCCGGAGCGTCGTAGCGGGCGGCGAAGCGTTCGCGGTGGGCCGCGCAGCGCTTGCGCCAGGCCTGCTGACCAGCCGGCGCACTTTCCACCCCGGCGGTCAGGGTGCGCAGCGCGGTGCCGACGTTGCCGGGGACGGCGATGTCAGCGCTGCGCAGCTTGGAGATCTCATAGGCGTCGGCATCGATGTGGATCACGCGCGCGAACGGAGCGAATTCGGCCAGCTTGCCGGTGGCGCGGTCATCGAAGCGCGCACCCACCACCACCAGCAGGTCGCTTTCCTGCACGGCCATGTTGGCGGCGCGGGTGCCGTGCATGCCCAGCATGCCCAGGTAATGCGGGTGCTGCGCGGGCAGGGCACCCAGGCCACGCAGGGTCAGCACGGTGGGAATGGCGGTGGTGTCGACGAAAGTGCGGAAGTCCTCGACCGCATCGCCCAGGGCGATGCCGCCGCCGCCGTAGATCACCGGTTTCTCGGCGGCCGCGATGGCCACCAGTGCATCGGCCAGCGCCTCGTTGCGGGGTGCGGCCGGCGGGTTGACGGTATCGGGCACGTGCACCGGCAGGTGGCTGGCGTCGGCTACCTGTACATCCTTGGGCAGATCGATCAACACCGGACCCGGGCGACCTTCGCGGGCAATGCGGAAGGCTTCGCGGACCACGCGCGGCAGGTCGTCAACCGAACGCACCAGCCAGCTGTGTTTGACGATCGGCAGGGTCAGCCCGAACACGTCCAGTTCCTGGAACGCGTCGGTGCCCAGCAGCGGGGTGGCGACCTGGCCGGTGATGCAGACCATCGGCACCGAGTCGAGCATGGCATCGGCAATGCCGGTGACCAGATTGGAGGCGCCGGGGCCGGAGGTGGCCACGCAGACGCCGACTTTGCCGCTGGCGCGGGCGTAGCCGTTGGCGGCCAGCGCCGCGCCTTGTTCGTGGCGGACCAGGATGTGCTTGAGCCTGGAGTCCACCAGGGCGTCGTAGAACGGCATGATGGTGCCGCCCGGATAGCCGAACAGCGTGTCCACGCCTTCGGCTTCCAGGGCCTGCGTCAACCAGCGTGCGCCGTTGCGGGGCGCGCTGCTGTGTGCGGAGGTGTTCATGCGGGAACCTTTCTGAAGCGGTGGGGGAAGCCGCGCGGTTACGCGGCTTGACTTTGCAACCAGACCATCTTGGCGCGCAGTTCCTTGCCTACCTTTTCAATCGGGTGTTCCAGGTCGGCCTGCTTGAACTTGTTGTAGTTCGGCAGGCCCGCTTCGTACTCGGCAACCCAGTTCTTGGTGAAGGTGCCGTCCTGGATGTCGCTCAGCACGGCCTTCATGCGCTCCTTGGTGCCCGCATCAATCACGCGGGGACCACTGACGTAGTCGCCGTACTGGGCGGTTTCGGAGATGAATTCCAGCATGCGGGTGATGCCGCCTTCGTAGAACAGGTCGACGATCAGCTTCAGTTCGTGCAGCACTTCGTAGTAGGCGATTTCCGGCTGGTAACCGGCTTCGACCAGGGTTTCAAAACCGGCCTGGACCAGCGCCGACGCACCACCACACAACACGGCCTGCTCGCCGAACAGGTCGGTCTCGGTCTCTTCCTTGAATGTGGTCTGGATCAGGTTGGCGCGCGCACCGCCCAGGCCGCCGGCGTAGGCCAGCGCGTAGTCAGCCGCCTTGCCGCTCTTGTCCTGGTACACCGCCCAGATGCACGGCACGCCACGGCCGATTTCGTACTCGCGGCGGACCAGCGCGCCCGGGCCCTTGGGGGCGACCAGCACCACGTCCAGGTCTTCGCGCGGAGCGATCATGTTGAAGTGCACGTTCAGGCCGTGCGCGAACAGCAGCACCGCGCCCTGTTTCATGTTCGGGGCCAGCACGTCTTCGTAGAGCTTCTTCTGCACCATGTCCGGGGTCAGCACGGCGACCAGGTCGGCGTCCTTCACCGCATCGGCGGGTGCCTTGACGGTGAAGCCATCGGCCTGTGCCTTGACCTCGGTCGGACCGCCCGGACGCAGGCCAATCACCACGTCGAAACCGGATTCGCGCAGGTTCAGTGCGTGGGCGCGGCCCTGGCTGCCGTAGCCGACTACAGCGATCTTGATCTGGGGCAGGTCGTTGGTGCTCATCGGGGTGGTCCTTTGGGAGGGGGAAACAAAAACGAAGGGTTCTGAAACGAAAAAACCCGCGCCGGGACCGGTGCGGGTTCTGATGGATTGCTGGCAGTACTGCTTACACGCCGATCCGTCCCGCACCTGTGGGCTGGGTAATAAGTACGAGTACAAGGAGCGAACGGATCGAGGCCGCGCCAGGGCTGGCGTGCTCGATGGATTCGCGGATGGGCGTGTGGCGTCGCAACATGTGATCGAGAAAACCACAGCGGTTTTGGCGGTGTCAACCGTGCGGAGACAATTTCCAACAGTTTCGCCTGTATCCAGCGCAAACCCTTGGCATACAAAGATGGTTGCGGGTGAAAGTGTTCTGGTGAACCTGGATTCAAGTATTGAAGGCGGGTTTCCGCGCGGATTCCGGCATGCTGCGCGTGTCGTACATGACCATTGTCGGATGTGCGTACCGGCGCACAGCGGCGACTATTCAGGGGCAACCACCCTCAGGAATATCTCGTGTCCCGACCCCTTGCCCGCGGCCTGCTGGCCGCTGCCCTGCTGTGCGCCCTGCCTACCTTGTCCACCGCTGCTGACCGCGTGACCGGCCGCGACTTTGCCACCCGCTCCGAGGTGATCGCCCCGCACGCGATGGCGGCTACCTCGCAACCGCTGGCGACCCAGATCGCGCTGGACGTGATGAAGGGGGGCGGCTCGGCGATGGACGCCGCCATTGCCGCCAACGCGGCATTGGGACTGATGGAGCCCACCGGCAATGGCATCGGCGGGGACCTGTTCGCCATCGTGTGGGACCCGAAAACGCAGAAGCTGTATGGCTACAACGGCTCGGGGCGTTCGCCGAAGTCGCTGACCCTGGCCGAGTTCCAGCGGCGGGGCCTGAAGGAGATTCCGGCGACCGGTCCGCTGCCGGTGTCGGTGCCGGGCGCGGTGGATGGCTGGTTCGCGCTGCATGAGCGCTTCGGTCGCAAGCCGATGGCCGACAACCTGGCTCCGGCGATCCGCTACGCGCGCGAAGGTCATCCGGTCGCCGAAGTCATCGCGTACTACTGGGACCGTTCGGTGCCGCGCCTGTCGAAGTACCCGGGATTCAGCGAGCAGTTCACGATCAACGGCCACGCCCCGCGCAAGGGCGAGCTGTGGAAGAACCCGAACCTGGCCAACACGCTGGAGCAGATTGCACAGGGCGGACGTGATGCGTTCTACAAGGGTGACATCGCCCGCACCATCGGTACCTACTTCAAGGCCAACGGTGGTTACCTCAGCTACGAGGACATGGCCAGCCACCACGGTGAGTGGGTGGAGCCGGTGAGCAGCAACTACCGTGGCTACGACGTGTGGGAGCTGCCGCCGAACAGCCAGGGCATTGCCGCGCTGCAGATTCTGAACGTGCTGGAAGGCTACGACTTCTCGAAGATCGCCTTCGGCTCGCCGGAACACGTGCATCTGTTCACCGAGGCCAAGAAGCTGGCGTTCGCCGATCGTGCGCGCTTCTACACCGACCCGGCCTTCCATCCGGCCCCGGTAGCCAAGCTGGTATCGAAGGAGTACGCAGCCGAGCGTCGCAAGCTGATCTCGATGGACAAGGCGTTGAAGGAAGTGCAGCCGGGCACGCCCAAGCAGCTGCAGGAAGGCGACACGATCTACATGACGGTGGCCGACGCGGACGGGATGATGGTGTCGTTGATCCAGTCGAACTATCGCGGCATGGGCAGCGGCATGGCCCCGCCGGGATTGGGCTTCATCCTGCAGGACCGTGGCGAGATGTTCGTGCTCAAGAAGGACCACCCGAACGGCTACGCGCCGGGCAAGCGTCCGTTCCAGACGATCATTCCGGGCTTTGTGACCAAGGACGGCAAGCCGTGGATGAGCTTCGGGGTGATGGGCGGGGCGATGCAGCCGCAGGGCCACGCGCAGATCGTGATGAACATGGTGGACTTCGGCATGAACCTGCAGGAAGCCGGCGATGCGCCGCGCATCCAGCACGAAGGTTCAACCGAGCCGACGGGTCAGGCCACCGCGATGAGCGATGGTGGCGAGATCAACCTGGAGACCGGCTTCCCGTATGAAACGGTGCGCGCGCTGATGCGCAAGGGCCACAAGGTGACCTTCGCCGACGGCCCGTACGGCGGCTACCAGGCGATCCTGCGTGATCCGGAAACCGGCGTGTACTACGGCGCTTCCGAAAGCCGCAAGGACGGTCAGGCTGCGGGGTATTGAGTGATTGCGCGTACAGCAGCGTCTCGAGCTTTCAGTGCGGGAATGCCATCGGGCAGCCCCGCTCCGAGACACGCCGCAAGTACGTCCATGTAGGCTACTCCACGGCATCCATGCCGTGGAGTGTCTCTCCGGGGGCTACCCGATGGCATTCCCCGATGGATTGCGCGAGGCGGATAGAAAACCTGTGATGCACCCGCTCACGAATCCGCGCGCGCCGCCTCATCGCGTGTTTCTTCCTGCGCGGCAATTTCGCGTTCGATCCATGCATCCATCATGCGCCGCGCGCGTTGCGCGCGCCGCCGCTGCAGGTTGTATTCGAGGTCCAACACCCGATACAGCGAGATCATCACCAGCAACATCAACAACGCAAAGGGCAGGGCGGCAATGGTGATCATGCCCTGCAGCGCATCCAGTCCACCCGCCAGCAGCAAAGCACCGGCAATCAAGGCGATGCATGCGCCCCACGTCACCTTGCGCGACAACGGCGGATCCCCCGCCTCTTCGGTGGAAAGGCTGGCCAGCACCAGTACCGCCGAGTCGGCCGAGGTCACAAAGAAGATCATCAGCAGCACCAAGGCCACCACCGACAGCACCACCGAGATCGGCAGGCTGTCGAACAAGGTGAACAACACGGTCTCATAGCCGGTGTTCAGTGCTTGGGCGAGATCTACGTGGCCGAAGATCTGCGACCACAACGCCGTGCCACCGAACACAGAGAACCACAGAAAGCCGAGCACGGTGGGCGCAATCACTACGCCCAGCACGAACTCACGCACGCTGCGGCCCAGCGAAACGCGCGCAATGAACGAACCCACGAATGGGGCCCAGGCAATCCACCAGGCCCAGTAGAAGATGGTCCAGTCCGCCACCCACGTGCTTCCCGAGAACGGCGACATGCGCAGGCTCATGGTGACCAGCTGGTTGAGGTAGGAACCCACCGTGGTGGTGAATGTGTCGAAGATGAAGCCGGTGGGTCCGAGCACCATCACCAGCGCCAGCAACAGCGCAGCCAGCCCGAGGTTGAGGTTGGACAGCCATTTGATGCCGCGATGCACACCGCTGGTAGTGGAGGCCATGTACAGCACGAAGGCGACCGCGATGATGGTCAGCTGCACGGCCGGCGAGGCGGTGATGCCGAAGACGCGCTGCAGCCCGGCGGCGATCTGGATCGTGCCGAACCCCAACGTCGTGGCCACACCAATGGCGGTGGCGACCACGGCGGCGACATCGACCACGGTGCCGATCCAGCCTCGATGGTGTGCGCCAATCAGGGGCTGAAGCAGATCGCTGATGCGGCCGCGCCCGCTGCGGTTGAACTGGAACCAGGCCATGGCCAGGCCGATCAGCGCGTAGATCGCCCACGGGTGCAGGCCCCAATGGAAGAACGCGTAGCGCATCGACGCGCGTGCGGCTTCCATGCTCTGCGGTTCCAGTCCCTCCGGCGGTTTGACGAAGTGCGAGATCGGCTCGGCCGCGCCCCAGAATACCAGGCCGATGCCCATGCCGGCGGCGAACAGCATCGACAGCCAGCTGGCGTTGGAGAACTCGGGCTCAGCGTCTTCGCCACCGATGCGCAGCGAACCCAATCGGCCAAATGCCAGATAGAGCAGGAACGAGAGGGTGATGAAAACGATGAGCAGATAAAGCCAGCCGGCGCTCTTCACGATATGCGCCAGACCACTCTGCACCACGTCGTTGAAGGGGCCTGGCAACAAGCCGGCCAGCAGCACCAGGGCGAGCACCAGTGCGATGGAAATGCGGAACACCATGGGGGATCTCCGGACAGGTGGCGCGCAATACCCAGCGCGTGGAGGCCAGCGGCAGCATAGGCACCCGGGTGTCAGCGGGCCGTGCACGAGAACGGCCGGGTGTGGTCTAATCCGCCCTGAAGCGGGGGTACCGCGGCCATCGGGCCACGGTTGAGACAGTCCCTTCGAACCTGATCCGGCTCATACCGGCGTAGGGAAGCTTCGTATCTGCCGATGCATCGCGCCGTAGGGGCCCCCGCACCCGAAGACCGTCCGCGCTGCCGCGGCCGTGCGCCGCCGCTTCGTCCTTTCCGTGCAGTCCCGCGCGGAAATCGATCCAGGACGAGGCCCTATGAACGCACTACCATCCGCCCTTCAGCAGCAGACCCAGGCGCTTTCAGCGTCGGTGACCCAGCCGATTTCGGGCTCGCGCAAGATCCATGTGCCCGGCTCACGCCCCGACCTGCAGGTGCCGATGCGCGAGATCGCACAGGCCTGCACGCCGGCCAGCTTCGGGGGCGGAGAGAACGCACCACTGACGGTGTATGACACCTCCGGGCCGTATACCGACCCACACGCTCAGATCGACCTGTCCAGCGGGCTGGCCACGCTGCGCGCCGACTGGGTGGCAGAGCGCGGCGACACCACCACACTGGACCGCCTGAGCTCGGCCTTCGGTCAGGCGCGTGCGCTGGACGCGCGCCTGGATGCCGTGCGCTTTCCCGCGCGTACCACGCCGCGGCGCGCGGTTTCCGGTGCCAACGTCACCCAGATGCACTACGCGCGACGCGGCATCATCACGCCGGAAATGGAATTCGTCGCGATCCGCGAGAACCAGCGGCTGGAACAGGTGGCCGATGCGGCGCTGCGCCGCCAGCATCCGGGGCAGTCGTTTGGTGCGTGCCTGCCGGCACGGATCACGCCGGAATTCGTGCGCGACGAGATCGCGCGCGGCCGCGCGGTACTTCCCGCCAACATCAACCATCCCGAGCTCGAGCCGATGATCATCGGCCGCAACTTCCTGACCAAGGTCAACGCCAACATCGGCAACAGTGCGGTGTCCTCCGGCATTGCCGAGGAAGTGGAAAAGCTGGTGTGGGCGATCCGCTGGGGTGCGGACACGGTGATGGACCTGTCCACCGGCAAGCACATCCACGAAACCCGCGAATGGATCATCCGCAACTCGCCGGTGCCGATCGGCACAGTGCCGATCTACCAGGCATTAGAAAAAGTGGACGGCCGCGCCGAAGACCTCACCTGGGCGGTGTTCCGTGACACGCTGATTGAGCAGGCCGAGCAGGGCGTGGACTATTTCACCATCCACGCCGGCGTGCTGAAGGACCTGGTGCCGCTCACCGCACAACGCGTTACCGGCATCGTGTCGCGCGGCGGATCGATCATGGCCCGATGGTGCCTGGCGCATCAGTGCGAGAACTTCCTGTACACGCATTTCGAGGAGATCTGCGAAATCATGAAGGCCTACGATGTCAGCTTCTCGCTGGGCGATGGTCTGCGCCCGGGCTGCCTTGCCGACGCCAATGACGCCGCCCAGTTTGGTGAGCTGGAAGCATTGGGTGAACTGACAAAGATTGCGTGGAAGCATGACGTACAGACCATCATCGAAGGCCCCGGCCATGTGCCGATGCAGCTGATCAAAGAGAACATGGACAAGCAGCTGCGCGAGTGCGGCGAGGCACCGTTCTACACGCTGGGTCCATTGACCACCGACATCGCGCCGGGCTACGACCACATCACCAGCGCTATCGGCGCGGCGATGATCGGCTGGTATGGCACGGCGATGCTCTGCTACGTCACGCCGAAGGAGCACCTGGGCCTGCCCAACCGCGAGGATGTACGTGACGGCATGATGGCCTACAGGATCGCCGCGCATGCGGCCGATCTGGCCAAGGGTCACCCCGGCGCACAGGTGCGCGACAACGCGCTGAGCAAGGCGCGCTTCGAGTTCCGCTGGGAGGACCAGTTCAACCTGGGATTGGATCCGGACAAGGCGCGCCAGTTCCACGACGAAACGCTGCCCAAGGACGCGCACAAGGAGGCGCACTTCTGCTCCATGTGCGGCCCGCACTTCTGCTCGATGAAGATCAGCCAGGACGTGCGCGCGCACGCCACCGTCATCCCGCCTGGCCCGGTTCCGGGCTAATCTCCGCCCCATACATACCGGGGCGGAGGGGCGATGGGCATTGCACGGACCACCAAGTGGCTGGCCATCGCCCGCCGGCATCCGTCCGCCTGGCTGCTGGCCGTGCAGCTGTTGGGGGTGTTGCTGTACCCGGCCATGGACGAGGCCGGGGCCAGCCGCGCGCTGTTCGGTGCGTTCGGGATCGCGGTGCTCGGGTTGGCGCTGTGGGTGGTGCGGCGCAGCCCGCTGGGCATGTGGGTGGCGCTGCTGTTGGCTATTCCGTCGGTGATCTTCTCGATCACCGGTGCGCTGCTGGGGCGGCCGGCGCTGGTCACCACCGCGCAGCTGCTGGAGTCGCTGCTGTACTTCTACACCGCCGGCAGCCTGATCGCCTACATGCTCCAGGACCACAAGGTGACCCGGGACGAGCTGTTCGCCGCCGGGGCGACCTTCACGTTGCTGGCGTGGGGGTTCGCGTTCGCGTTCGCAGTCTGCCAGCAGTGGTTCCCTGGCAGTTTTCTCGCCACCAGCGAGAGTGAACTGCGCACCTGGATGGAGCTGCTTTATCTCAGCTTCAGCTTGTTGTCCGGGGTGGGCTTGAGTGACGTCGTGCCGGTGCATCCGCAGGCGCGTGCACTGGTGATGCTGGAACAGTTCGCAGGCGTGATGTACGTAGCGCTGGTGGTGTCGCGGCTGGTCGGATTGACCATGCTCAGGCGTGCACGAAACTGAATCCAGGCTAATAACAAACTGAATGCCACATAAAAATTTCGCGCCCGAAGGCGCGAATAGTGCAGCAATTTATGGGTTTTCGTCGGCGAGAGAGAGCCTGATGTTGTCTGCACGCACAGGCGCAGTTAACCGGCATAGGCTAGTATTCGCGCCCTTCGGTGTATTTGCGTGATGCAGCTACGCCGTTTGCGGAATCTGGCGGTTCGTTGATCAGCACATGATTGGATGAAGGCTGCGTTCCTGTTGTCACAGTCGTTTTGCGTACTACTGGAATGATCAGCCCCGCGAGTGAGACAACTCCTGCCGATGTGATCCTGATCGGCGAATGCACGGTCACGCTGTCGCTGCGTGAAGTGGTCGTGCCCGGCGCGCGTCGTCCGCGCCGTCTCACTCCGAAGGCGCTGGGCGTACTCAAGGCATTGATGCGGGTACCCGGCGCGGTGGTCAGCCGCGACGAACTGTTCGCCGAGGTATGGCCGGACACGCTGCCGACCAACGACGTGCTGACCCAGGCGGTCACGCAGTTGCGCAAGGCCTTCTCGAGCGACGACGAAGGCAGCACGGTCTATATCGAAACCATCGCCAAGACCGGCTATCGGCTGGTGCAGCCGGTGAGCGACGCCGTGCGGCCTCCCGCGCCGGCAGCCGAAACGGAAACCGAACCGGCCGCCGAGGCGACCCACAACGCGCCGGCACCTGCGGCGACGTGGACGCCGCGGCCCCGCAGCCGGTGGCGGCGCGTCCGCCGCTACGTCTACCTGGCGCTCGGCCTGGCGATGGCCATCGCGTTGCTGGTGATGGCGGCGCTGCTCAGCCAGCGCAGTGCGCCTGCGGCGGCGGGCGGGGGCGTGCTGGAAGATGGCAGCCGCGTGGTCGGAAGTCCGCCGCGCCCCTATCGACTGATCACCGCCTCGGCCGGTTTCGAGACCTATCCCACGGTCTCGCCCGATGGCTCCCAGGTCGCCTATGAGGCCGAGAATTCGACCGAGGATGGCAGCAACATCAAGCTGCAGACCTCCGGCAATGCGCCGGCGCGACTGCTTGCCGAGACCCCGGCCGGGTATGCCGACCGCTTCCCCAACTGGTCGCCGGATGGCCGCGAGATCGCCTTCGCCCGCTTTGGCCCCGAAGGCAGTTGCGAGGTGCTGCTGGCCAGCGCGACCGGCGGCGCGATCCGACACCTGACCCGTTGTGACGGCACCGAACTGCTCAGCTTTGACTGGACCCCGAACGGTCGCGGCATGCTGTTTGGCTCGATGGCCGGGCGCTATGCGCACCGCGGCATCCGCGTGCTGGACATCGCCAGTGGGCGTTGGACCGCCATTGACTACCCGATCGCCGACGACAGCTTCGATTACGCGCCGCGCTACTCACCAGACGGGCGCTGGATCGTGTTCGTGCGCAATCCGCAGATCGGCGACCTGTGGCGCATGCCGGCCAGCGGCGGTGTGCCGGAGCGGCTGACCAACGACCTGGCCGAGATCCGGGGCTGGGCGTGGCGCAGCGACAGCCGGCACATCGTGTTCGGGCGCCGGGTCGACAGCGAGTCGCGGCTGTACGAGCTCGATACCCAGAGCCGCACGCTGCGCGATGTCGGCGTCGACGACGCCGAGTCACCCGCGCTGTCGCGGCACAACAACATGCTGGCCTTCGTGCACCGGCGAGCTCAGTTCGGCCTGTTCCGGGTGCCGGTCGTGGACGGCAAGCCGGGCACGCCCGAGCGCCTGTTCCCCTCGGGCGGGCGCGATGCCCAGCCGATGCTGGCCCCCGATGGCCACCAGATCGCCTTTACCTCGGACCGCTCCGGGAGTTTCGCGCTGTGGTGGGCCGATCTTTCCCGGCCGGATTCACTGCGCCCGGTGGAAGGACTGCTTCCCGAAACCCGGCAGGCTCCGGACTGGTCGCCGGACAGTGCCCGCTTGCTGGTGTCCGGGCGCAACGCCCAGGCCCAGCCGGTGATCTACGAGGTCTCGCCACGCGACGAGCAGGTCGTGGCGCTGCCCGTGCCAGTGGCGCAACCGCTGCAGGCTCTGTACGCCGGCGACAGCGAGCATGTGCTGGTGGTCGAGCGCGACCAGAACGAGCAGCTGACGCTGTCGCTGTTCGATCGGCGCGCCACGCCGTGGGCGCGACTGGGACAGATCGACGGGGTCTCACAGGCCCGCTTTGATCCGGCCGGCCAGCGCGTACTGTTCACCCGGCTGTCGGCCGGTGGCCTGTGGTCGGCCGATGCCCGGCTGTCGCCGGAGAGCATCAAGCAGGTCAGTGAGGATCGCCCGACGCGCTGGCGCTACCGCGCCTGGACCGTGGCCGGCAATGGCAGCCTGGACTACCTGTCCAATCGCGCCGACTGTGCGACCGGGTTTGCCCGTATCAGCGATACGCGTGAACCCACCGAGTACTGCCTGGACCCGGACCGGCTCAGCACCAGCAATGGCTTCAGCGCGCAACCCGATGGCAGTGCCCTCTACCTGCCGCTGGCGGTGGCCGATGGGGCGGATATCGGGGTGATGACGCTGCCCGAAAGCCCCCGTCCGACGTTCCTGTCCGTTTCCAACGTGTTGTTCTGGAAGGGAAAATAGCTTTCGTACTTCCTTCGTGAAGGCGTCGTGATGATTTCGGATGAAACTCGTCAATCCTTCCTGACGCAACTGACCTGACTTGGCAAAACGGTAGCCCCGTAACGGCAAACCCCCGGTGCAGTCATGCGTCAGCTTTCCCTGGCCGATCGAGGCCAATCGCTCAACCTCGACAAGATCATCGATGACGGTCCGCTGCCCACCTGCCTGGGCGTGGCCCGGCTCGGCAGCCTGCAGACCGCCGGCACCACCTTCACCGTGTGGATGCAGCTGCGTGGCAGCGCCTGGGTGGAATCGAAGGAGGGCAAGTTCCGCCTGCGCCAGCGTGAGTGGATCGCCTTCGAGAAAGAATCCAAGCCGATGATCCAGGCCGGCCGCGATGGCCTGTGCATCGGCCTGAGCCTGACCCCCGACGCGCTGCGTGCGCTGGGTGAACTGGCCGACTGCAGCCTGTATGCCGGCCGCGGCAGCATGAGTCGCAGCGAAGTGCGCGTGGCCCTTCGTCTGTGGCGTGACGCCCTGCGCAGCGGCCAGCCGGCGCAGGCGCTGCGTCCGGTGCTGCTGCACCTGGCCTCGCTGCAGCGTGCCCTGGCCAGCGGCGTGCAGCGCTGCCCGGGCCGCTCGCGCATCCGCAAGCGCCAGGTGTTTGGCCGCATGCAGCGCGCCCGCCTGTACCTGGAAGGCAACAGCCATCGCGTCGTGCGCATCGGCGAACTGGCCGAGCTGACCAACTTCAGCAGCTGGTACCTGTCCAAGACCTTCCAGAGCCTGTACGAAGAGAGTCCGCAGTCGCTCTCGGCGCGCCTGCGCCTGGAACGCGCGGCGGACCTGCTGCGTGACACCGACATGATGATCGGCGAGGTCGCAGCCGCCAGCGGTTTCGACAACTGCTGCAGCTTTGCACGCGCCTTCCGCGCACGTTACGGCCAGTCGGCGTCCGGCTTCCGCGAGACCGGCGGAATTGTCCCGCCAAAGTCAGCAAAGTCTTCGGTGGCATCGCGCAAATAATTAACCGCAACGCAATCGTAACTTTCCGAGGCGGTTTAACACGCTACTAACGTACCTTGGAGAGAAGAATGAATTTCCGTACTCCCGCAGTGCGCCTCGGCCTGCTGCCGGCCGGCATTGCCCTGGCGCTCGCGCCGAGCTTCGCCTCGGCGCAGGAAGCTGCAGCGGGCACCACTGACCTGGATCGCATCTCGGTCACCGGCTCGCGTATCCGCGGTGCCAACATGGAGACCCAGCAGCCGATCCTGACGATGACCCGTGAATCCCTGGAAAAGCAGGGCTTCTCGAGCGTCGCCGACGTGCTGAACAACCTGACCTCGGCCGGCTCGCCGGCCATCTCCCGTTCGGACTCGCTGTCCTCGGGCGAAAACGTCGGCGGTTACTACGTCGACATCCGTAACCTGGGCGCACAGCGCACCCTGGTGCTGATGAACGGCAAGCGCCTCGGCGCTACCACCGCTGGCTACCAGGATCTGAGCCAGATCCCGATGTCGGCCGTTGAGCGCATCGAAATCCTGAAGGACGGTGCCTCGTCCATCTACGGTTCCGACGCCATTGCCGGCGTGGTCAACGTGATCACCCGCAAGAACTTCGACGGCGGTGAAGTCAACGTCTACTTCGGTCAGTACGACCAGGGCGACGGTGAAAACCAGCAGTACTCGATGACCCTGGGCACCTCGGGCGAGCGCGGCAGCATGACCCTGTCGGCCGAGTACTCCAAGCAGGATCCGGTGTGGGCCAAGGACCGTTGGTACAGCCGCGATGGCGGCAAGGGTCCGAACTCCACCACCGCTGACTGGAGCGCCGTCAGCCAGAACAGCACCTGGTGCGACCCGCGCGTGTGGGGCGACTGCAAGGCCCGTGCACAGGGCCAGGCCCAGCCGGAGTGGAAGACCCTCAACGCCGGTGGCAACCCGAACAACCCGGCTGACTACCACGTTCTGACCCCGGCCGAATACGCCAACTCGAACGAGCAGATGAGCCTGCTGACCGGCGTCGAGCGCAAGTCGCTGTACGTCAACGGCACCTACGACTTCACCGACAGCATCAGCCTGAACACCGACGTGCTCTACAACGAGCGCAACACGTTCCAGCAGATCGCCGGTTACCCGTTCCAGTCCTCGTCGTTCGGCGTGGCCCTGGACGGCGACAGCGCCTTCAACCCGACCGCCGTCAACGGCGTGGGCGGCCAGGACGTGCAGTTCCGTCGTCGTCTGTGGGAAGTGCCGCGCACCACCGAAAGCCAGCTGAAGACCCTGCGCTTTGCGCCGACCGTCAGCGGCTACTTCGACTTCGCCGGCAAGACCTTCGATTGGGACGTCGGCGCGCTGTGGAACCGCAACGAGTCGATCAAGTCCAACCACGGTGACATGAGCCTGATCGCTGCCGAACAGGCACTGGGCCCGTCGTTCATCAACGCACAGGGCGTTGCCCAGTGCGGCACCCAGGCCAACCCGGTTGCCCTGGGCGACTGCCGCCCGTGGAACCCGCTGCTGCCGTACGGCGTGGCTGGCCAGGGTTCGCTGGCTGACCAGGACCTGCAGGACTTCCTGTTCCCGGTCTACACCACCCGTGGCGTGACCAAGACCACCAGCTTCACCGCCAACCTGGCCGGTTCCATCGTGACCATGCCGGCCGGCGACCTGGGCTTCGCCGTTGGCGTCGAACACCGCAAGGAAGAAGGCAGCTACGTGCCGGACGCCTTCGCGCAGTCGGGCATGTCGACCGGTCTGGGCCAGAAGCCGACCCGTGGTGAGTACGATCTGAACGAGGTCTACCTCGAACTGAACGTGCCGATCCTGGCCGACATGGCGTTCGCCAAGGAACTGACCCTGAACGTTGCCAGCCGCTATTCGGACTACAGCAACTTCGGTGGCACCACCAATAGCAAGTTCGGCATCACCTGGCGTCCGATGGACGAGCTGCTGGTCCGCGGCACCTACGCCGAGGGCTTCCGCGCTCCGACCATCGCCGACCTGTACGGCGGCCTGAGCTCCAGCTTCGAGTCGTACATCGATCCGTGCGGCATCACCGCTCCGGGCAGCGTCGCCGGCAACGCGGCGTGCCTCGCCGGCGGTGCTCCGGCCACCTACCAGCAGCTGGGTCAGGCTGGCGCACTGTGCGGCACCCTGCCGTGCCAGTCGGGTGACCAGTTCATCTCGGGTGCCAACCCGAACCTGAAGCCGGAAACCTCCAAGAGCAAGACCGTCGGTCTGGTCTGGAGCCCGCGTTGGGTGCAGGGTCTGGACGTCTCGCTGGATTGGTACCGCTACGAAATCAGCGACATGATCATCGACGACTCCGTCGATCGCATCCTGCGTGATTGCTACGTGCTGGGTAACACCGACCGTTGCAGCAGCGTGACCCGTGCCGCCGATGGCCACATCAGCGCCATCACCTACGGCACCGCCAACCTCGGCAAGATGGATACCGAAGGTTACGACCTGGGCATCAAGTACCGTCTGCCGGAACTGGCGATCGGTCAGTTCAGCATCGACTGGCAGACCAGCTACCTGTCCAAGTATGACGAGCAGGCCCAGAACTCGGCCGGCAATAACATCATGATGGGCAAGGTCGGTCAGGATGCGCTGTTCCGCGTGCGTTCGAACCTGAACGTCAACTGGGCCCTGGGTGACTTCGGTGTCAACTACACCGCGCGTTACTACTCGGGTCTGAACGAAGACTGCATCTCGATCGGCTGCACCGATCCGGATCGCTACGCTTACGGTGAAAAGGCTCCGCTGCGCAAGACCGGTGCCAACACCTTCCACGACCTGCAGGTCAGCTGGAAGGCTCCGTGGGATGCGACCATTGCTGTCGGCGCGAACAACGTGTTCGACCACAAGGGTCCGCTGATGTACTCGCAGCAGAACTCGAGCTTCGCCTACTACGGCGGTTTCGATATCGGCCGCTTCCTGTACATGAAGTACACCCAGCGCTTCTGATCCTTGAAGCTTTGGTAAGTTGAAAGAGAAGGGCGGGCCGCAAGGTCCGCCCTTCTTCTTTGGTTCGATATGTACCGACCAACGGTCGGTACCTGCCGCGCAAAGGCAAAAAAAAGGCGCGCCTTGCGGCACGCCTTTTTTCTTCAGTGTGACCGACCAAGGGTCGGCACCTACCCGCCTGATCGCGGTGCGATCAGGCTTCCGCCGCGACCAGTCCCATCAGGCCGTTGGCGTGGTCGCGCCACTGCGGCAGCTTGGCCAGCACGCCGGCACGCTGCAGATACTCCTCATCCACCGGGTCGCCGTTGACCAGCGCCAGCGCGACATGCACCGCGCCGGTCACCCAGAAGCTGCGGGTGTTGGAGCGCTGTGGCTGCAGATGGAAGGCGACCGCTTCAATGATCGGCATCGGCAGGCCCCACAGGCCCAGCAGATAGGCACCCGCTTCGGCATGACCCGGACGCAGGTCACCATCGCTGACCGCTTCCGTGCGCTCGTTGCGCACGCCCGGCAGCAGCAGGCCGATGTCGGCCAGCAGCGCGGCGGTCGCGCCCAGTTCGGCGCTGGATTCGGGCAGCAGCTTGGCGGCCAGGCGCGAGGCCATCAGCGCGCGCTGCTGCAGCGAGTTACGTTCGCCCACCGACAGCGGCGAAGCCGAGAACACCTCACTGGCCAGCACCAGGTCGCGCAGGGTCGAAAGACCCAGGCGGTTCACCGCCGAGCGCAGGTCGGAAATGGTCCGGCCGCTGTTGTAGAACGCCGAGTTGGACAGCTGCAGGACCTTCGCGGCGATGGCCGGGTCGGCCGACACCAGCTTGGCGATGTCCGCGGTGTCGGTGTCGTCGTCATGTTCCAGCGCCTGGGTCAGGCTCAGGTACAGATGCGGCGGCGACGGCAGTTTTTCGATCCGGCCAATGGCGCTGCGCAGGCGCTCGCTGTCGAGCAGCTCACGCAGCTCTTCCAGGCTGGTCAGCGCTTCCAGCAGCACTTCCGGGGCCAGCGGCAGCGGCAGGAAGCGGTGTGCCACGCCGATCAGGCGGGCCGGCGGCGGGCGGTTGCCCTGGGCCGCTTCCACCAGCGCAATGCGGATGGTTTCCGGACGCAGGGTGCGGATCTGGCCCAGCAGCGTGGTGGCGGTGAGATCGGGCAGGGCCGGGCAGGCGATGACGGCATCCACCGGCGTGGAGGCCACGATGCTCATCGCAGACTGGCCATCGACCGCGGTCAGTGGCTGCCACTCTTCCCCAAGATCGGCAATGAATTCGGTCAGCTCAGCCGACAGGCTGGCTTCATCCCCAACGAGCAGAATACGCACGACACAATCCCCTGAATGACCACGGTGAAACGCACCGTGGACGGTGTATCTGACGCAATGTACCTAATCCGGCGCAAATAGTGATGTGCCGCATGCGGAAAACGTGATCGCCATCGCTCCGATGACGGGCACCGGAGCGTGGCTGTTCAGGCTCAGGCCTGGCCGTCGAGGTAACGCTGGTGGGCGTCCTTGAGGATCTGCTTGGCTTCGGCCGCACCGCCCCAACCGTCCAGCTTGACCCACTTGCCCTTTTCCAGGTCCTTGTAGTGCTCGAAGAAGTGGCCGATGCGCTCCAGCCAGTGGCTGGACACGTGCTCGATGTCTTCCACGTGGGCATAGCCGCTGAAGATCTTGGCCACCGGTACCGCCAGGATCTTTTCATCACTGCCGGCTTCGTCGCTCATCTTCAGCACGCCCACCGGACGGCAGCGCACCACCGAGCCCGGCACCAGCGGCAGCGGCAGCACGACCAGCACGTCGGCCGGGTCGCCGTCGCCGCACAGGGTGCTCGGCACGTAGCCGTAGTTGCAGGGGTAGCGCATCGGGGTGGAGAGGATGCGGTCGACGAAGATCGCGCCGGTTTCCTTGTCCACTTCGTACTTCACCGGCTCGGAATCCTTCGGGATCTCGATGATGACGTTGATTTCTTCCGGCGGGTTCTTGCCGGGCGAGACGAGTTCCAGACCCATGGTGTGCTCCGAGAGGGGGTGTTGGCGTAAGACCGCCCATTTTATGCCTTTGCCGGCCGCTGTGCAGGTAGGGCTGGACCGACGCCGCGAGCCGGGATTTCCGGGCCTGCATTTCAGCCTGCTCTGATCGACCCTGGGGCGACGGGCGGCGACGCTGAAGGCCGGCGCGACGGTGCGCCGTTCACTTTGGAGAGTCCCATGAACCACCCTCGTATCCTCCGCGCTGCTGGCGCAGGCCTTCTGCTGGCGGCCATGGCCAATGCGGCTGCGGCACCGGCCACCCCCTACGTCGACCTGGTCGACTACCCCACCGAGTACGCCCAGGGCGCGGCGTTCTCGGAGCTGCGGTACCGCCTGCAGGCGGACTTCGACGACATCTGCGCGGACACCATCTGCGAAGGGCAGTTCAGCGACTACCAGGCCCTGAAGATGCGCTGCGCCGTGTCGACCGCGACCGGCACCCTGAGCGAGTGCCGCTGGGCCTTCGCCGCCAGCGAGCTGGGGGTGGACCCTGACGCCGGCAAGGTAGTGGGCGAACAGCCGCGCTGGCTGTGCACCCTGCCGATCCCGGCCGGGACTTCGGTGGCGGGCTTCTTTGCCGCCCTGGAAGGGCCGCGTGCGCTGTTCAAGCGCCTGCCAGGGGCGCAGGAGAGTGTGTTCGAGGCGGTTGCCGGCTGCCTGGGCCAGGCAGGGCACTGAGCGGGCCGGAAGCCGGTTAGCCTTGTGGCATGGACGCCTTGATTACCGCTGCTGCGAGAGCCCTGGCCGCTGGCGACGTGCTGGGCGCACTGGGAAAGGTGGCGCTGCGCAGCGATCCTTCCGCGCTGGCGCTTCGCGGCATCGCCATGGCCCGACTGGGCGAACTGACCCGGGCCCGGGCCCTGCTGCGGCAGGCCCGACGGGGCTTCGGCCAGGAGGACGGCGTTGCGCGGTCGCGCTGTGTCGTGGCGGAGGCAGAAGTGGCCCTCGCCCTGCGGGACCTGGCTGGCAGCACGGCCGCGCTGCAGACCGCTGCGCAGTACCTGGAGGACCACCATGATCCTGCCAACGCGCTGCAGGCCTGGCTGGTCGTGGCCCGACATGCGGTGCTGCTCGGGCGGGCCAAGGTGGCGCAGGAGGCGCTGGCCCGTCTGCGCGGTGCAGCCTTGCCGCCTGCGCTGGCCGCCATGGCAGGGCTGACGCAGGCCGCACTGGCGCTGCGGTCGCTGCAGGTGGAGGCGGCGTACGCGGCGCTGCAGGCGGCGGCGGTGGCGGCGGGGCACTCCGGCATTCCCGCCCTGCAGGCCGAAGTGGCGCAGGCCTGCGCGGAACTCACCCGGCCTGCCGCGCGCCTGCACACGTCCAGCGGCGACCAGGTGCTGGACCTGCGGCAGGTGGCGGCCGTGCTGGCGGGACCCGGATGCGTGGTGGACGGCTGCCGGCATGGCGTCTGGAAGGACGGGCAGTGGCGAGCCCTGGCCCGGCGTCCGCTGCTGTTCGCGGTGCTGTCCGTGCTGGCACAGGCATGGCCCGGCGACGTCAGCCGTGAGGCGCTCATTGCCGATGCGTTCCGCACGGCCCGCGGCGATGACACCCACCGGGCACGATTGCGGGTGGAGATCGGACGCCTGCGAGTGCTGCTGCGCGGCTGGCTGGTCTTCGAGGCCACGCCGCGGGGCTACCGCGTGCGGCCGGCCGACGACGGGGCGCTCGCGGTCCTCCTGCCGCCGGTGGCCGATGATGTCGCGGCGGTGGCGGCCCTGCTGGCCGATGGCGCGGCCTGGTCCAGTTCGGCCCTGGCCCTGGCGCTGGGCACGGGCCAGCGCAGCGTGCAGCGGGCCTTGTCCGATCTGCTTCAGGCCGGTCGGGTCCACCCGCACGGGCAGGGTCGTGCGCAGCGCTGGCGCGCGCTGCCGCTGTCTGGATTCACGACGGCTTTGTTACTCCCGCCTCTGCTGCCAGGCGACTAGGGTAGGCAGCAGGCACTCCTCTCGAGCTGCCAGGAGATCGCACATGAGCAACGACACGCACACTGTCACGCAGCATGACGCGCAGGTCCTGCGCGAGTACGGACCCTTTGACGGCGCTGATGCCATCCACGGCGTGAGTTTCGATGGGCAACGGGTGTGGGCGGCCACCGGTCCGGCCCTGGTGGCCTTCGATCCCGCCACGGGCGTGGCCGAGCGCACGCTGCCAGTGCCCTGCGATGCCGGGACCGCCTTCGATGGCACCCATTTGTACCAGATCGCCGATGCGCGCATCGACCGGATCGATCCGCGCACCGGCGAGGTACTGGGGTCGATTCCCGCCCCCGGCGGCGGCACCGATTCGGGCATGGCCTGGGCCGAAGGGAGCTTGTGGGTCGGGCAGTACCGGGAACGTCGCATCCACCAGGTGGATCCTGCCACCGGTAAGGTGCTGCGCACGATCGAGTCCGATCGGTTCGTCACCGGCGTGACCTGGGTGGACGGCGAACTCTGGCACGGCACCGATGACGGCGAACGCAGTGACATCCGCCGCATCGACCCGACCAGCGGCCGTGTGATTGAGCGCCTGCAGATGCCTGAAGGCATGCATGTCAGTGGTTTGGAGTCGGACGGTGAGCAGCTGTTCTACGCCGGTGGCGGGCGCAGCGGACGGGTGCGCGCGGTACGTCGCCCAAGGGCTTAACGTGACGCATTCTCATTTGGGCGTTACCATGCGGCATGTCTTCCAACGCCTCGACCCTGACCGAACTGCTGATCCGCGAACGGCCGGCCCTGCTGCGGCTGGTGCAGCGGATCCTGGGCAGTGATGGCAGCGCCGAAGACGTGATCCAGACCGTCTGGTTCAAGGCGCGCGGGGTCGACAGCGGACTGTCCATCGACAACCCACGTGCCTACCTGTATCGGCTGGCCAGCAACCTGGCCACCGATCACGGTCGCGAGCGCACCCGACGCGCGCGGTTGCTGGCCGAGCAGCACCTGTGGGGGCCGGACGAGGCGCTCTCTGCCGAGGAACAGGCGATGGCCCAGGACGAACTGCAGCGGGTGCTGGCGGCCGCCGAGCATCTGCCTGAGCCGACCCGAACGATTTTCCGGCTCAACCGGCTGCAAGGCTTGACCCAGGCCGAGATCGCGCGTCGCCAAGGCGTTTCGGTCACCACGGTGGAAAACCACGTCCGCGCCGCGCTGCAGCGGCTGGCGTGGGCGCGGCAGGGACGTTGAGTCGCTGCTGCCCTTGGGGAAGACGCGTGTCCAATCGTCATGAGACGAGAGCCCGCGCGCCGGCTACCATGCCGGACTGCGCCTGACACCGCCGCCACTGCCAGCCATGAGCCCGCCCGAACCGTCACCCGCACCGCCGCTTGCCTCCGATCCCCCTGCCGAACAGGCGAGGGCGTGGATTGCATGGCTGGCGTCGGGCGCGGTGGATGCGCCACGGATGGAAGATTTCGAACGCTGGCTGGCTGTGCCTGGACATCGCCGCGCCTTCGAATACGAGCGCCAGTTGTGGCGCGTGCTGGGGCCGCCGGCTGTGGAAGACGCCCCGTCGGCCCCGAGGCCGGGGCACCGTCGCGCCCGTCTGGCGCTGGCCGCGGCTGCAGCGCTGGCGCTGTTGTGGGTGTCACCTGAAGCCTGGTTGCGGCTGCGCGCCGACCATCGCACCGGCACGGCAATCGCCACCGTGGCCTTGCCGGATGGCAGTGCGGCCGTATTGGACGCTGATACGGCCATTGCGGTGGACTACAGCGACACCCAGCGCACGGTTCGCCTGCTGCGTGGCCGGGTCTGGTTCAAGGTCGCGCCTGGCCATCCGCAGCCGTTCCGTGTGCTGGCGCAGGGGGGTGTGGTGGAAGACATTTCCACGGCGTTTGCGGTCGCCACTGCAGCCGACGGCGTGGAAACCGAAGTGGAGCAGGGCCAAGTGCGGGTGGCGGCACAGGTCGACGGAGGCTGGACCTATCTGCTGGCCGGGCAGCGCGCAGGATTCGCGCGCGGCGGTGCCGTGCAGCGCCAACCCGACCGCGCGCCTGACCGGATCGCCGCCTGGCGCGAAGGGGAACTGCTGCTCGACGCGACACCGGTGGCCGACGCCGTGGCGCAGATTGCGCGTTACCGGGATGGAGCCACCTTCGTACGCGGCGACCTATCCACGCTGCCTGCGGTGAACGCGGCATTGCGTGTGGACCAGCCCGAGCAGGCACTGGATGTGCTCGCTGCCACGGCCGGTCTGCAGTTGACCCGCCTGCCGTTGGGCGCGGTGATCGTGCAGGTGGCCACGCCCGGCGCAACCACGCCACGCTGATCCGATTGATCACACCCGGTGCGATTCCTCTTGGGGAACCTGCACGTCGGTTCGTCTTACCTCCCGAACGTACCCGCCGCCGCCACGTACTTCGCAGCGCCCGCATTCCCTGCGGGAATGCCGCCTGCGCGGCTTGTCTCATCTACAGGTTTCAACATGTCTCTTGTTTCCCGCCGGGGCCTGCGTCCGTCCCGACTCTGCAGTGCGTTGCTTGCCGCTGGGCTGATCGCCACCTTTGCATCTCCGGCACTGGCGCAGTCGTCCGATACCGCCGCGTTGAGCGCAACCTACCGTTTCGACATTCCCGCCCAGCCGCTGGCCGACGCACTGCGCAGCTACATGCGCCAGTCGGGCGTGCAGGTGGCGTATCCGACGTCGCTGGCCGCTGGCTTGACCTCCAATCCGGTCAATGCAGAGCTGGATGCGCAGTCGGCGCTGGCGCAGCTGTTGCTGGGCAGCGGGCTTGGCGTGCGTCAGGTCGGCAACGGTGCGGTGACGCTGGAGCGCGCGCCGCAGGGCGCGCGTGGCGCCGGCGGTTCGGTGGCCCAGCCGCTGCGCGTGGCCGGCGACACCCTGCCTACCGGGACTGCGCTGGACAACGCGCGCATTCTGGACACCTACCGCAGCGCCGGCTCCAGCGTGTACGTGCCACGCACCACCATCGAGCGTTTTCGCGGCACCTCCACGGCGGACATCGTCAAGGGCGTCGTGGGCGTCACCGCGGGTGACCCGCGTACCGCCAACGCGCTGGATCTGAACATCCGTGGCATCCAGGGCCAGAGCCGCATCCCGGTGATCATCGACGGCGGTCAGTCGACCATGGACACCTACCGCGGCTATGCCGGGCAGTCGCAACGGACCTACCTTGACCCCGACCTGATCAGCAGTTTCACCGTGACCAAGGGGCCCAGCCTGGGGGCGAACGCCTCGGGCGGCATCGGCGGCGTGGTCGAGATGGACACGCTCAAGCTGGACGACGTGGTGCGCGAAGGGCAGGACAGCGGCCTGCGCGTGCGCAGTGGCATTTCCAGCGGCAGCGCGCGTGACCTGCCCGCGTATGAGGGCGAGCCGGGTACCAACCGCAACAGCCTCGGCGGGCAGTTCTTCAACATCGCCGGTGCCAAGCACTGGGACCGCTTCGACCTGGTTGCCGCCTATGCGTGGCGCGACACCGGCAACTACTACGCCGGCAAGCACGGTTATGACGAGTTTCCGCAGACCCGCCGCACCCTGGCTCCGCTGAATCCGCCCAACACCGAGGTGTTCAACACCTCGTCCAAGTCCAACTCGGTGCTGCTCAAGGGCACCTGGCGGATCGATGACGCGCAGACCCTGGAAATGGGCTACCGCAACTACAGCGGCCGCCAGGGCGAAATCATGGCGTCGCAGATCATCCGCGTGAACCGCGACCGCGTGCCGCAGTGGGAACCCGGCAGCGTGGACCTCGATGCCTACAACCTGCGGTACCGCTTCGCTCCTGGCAACGACGCCGTCGATCTGAAGGCCAACCTCTGGTACACCAACGCCGACAGCCTGATGTACAACGGCCTGACCGGCATCACCCCGTGGTACTTCGACCGCCGCACCGAGTGGTACGACGGCCCGACCTTCAACGAGAACCCCGGTTACAAGGACGCCTACCGCAACAGCATGAACCAGGAGCGATTCGGCCTGGACGTGTCCAACAGCACGCTGCTGCTGACCGATGCCGCCGGCCTGTTTACCTTCGACTACGGCCTGTCCTTCAGCAACGAAGACGTCGGCCCGGGCAAGAACGCGCCGATCATGTTCGATGACCTGATCAACAACCGCTTCCTGCGCAACGCCCAGCGCAAGGAATACAGTGCGGTGGCCTCGATGAAGTGGCAGCCCGATGACCACTGGGAAGTACTGCTGGGCGGCCGCTTCAACCGCGTCAGCATCCACGATCGCAACCGCCTGGCCACGGTGACCGAAGAGTCGGTGATCGGCCAGTACCGGTACACCCAGCTGCTGGATGGCAATCCGGCGCTGCCGGCGTGGCGCGCCAGGCGCATCGCCATGCTGAACTGGTATCCGGATGCGAACGGTCAGTTCACCGAAGCCTCGCTGCTGGCTTCGCCCTATGAAAAGGGTACGGTCGCCGACATCACGGGCTGGAACTTCCATGACAACCCGGACACCGAAGATCTGATCGTGCCCACCGCATGGAGCTGGTCGCAGCCGATCCGTCGCACCGACAATGCGTTCATGCCCACCGCCAGCGTGACCTATCGCTTCAACGAGGACACCATGGTGTACGTGAAGTACGCCGAAGGGGTGAAGCTGCCCAGTCTGTTTGAAAGCACGCTGGGGCTGTTCACCGCGGCCAAGCCGGTGGACGGGGAACTCAAGCCCGAACGCGCCGCCACATGGGAAGTGGGGGCGAGCACGGTGCTGCACGGGGTGTTCGCTGACGGCGACCATGCGGCGTTCAAGCTGGCGTACTTCAACACCCGCATTGATGACCTGATCACCCGCGATTACCGCACGCTGTCAGCGGGGTACATCCGCAATATCGACCGCTTCAAGGTGTCGGGCCTGGAGTTCCAGAGCACCTATGATGCCGGCAAGGTGTTCGCCGACCTGTCCGGGCACTACTACTTCGAGGCCAAGACCTGTGCGCCGGACATCGCCGCCGAGCGCCGTGCCTATGGCGTGCAGCGCAGGATCGCTGAGCTGGCCGCAACCCCGGACTGCGTGGACGGTGGTTTCGAGGGGTCTTACAGCAATACCCAGAACCCGCCGAAGTACACGGTGAACTTCACCCTGGGCTCGCGCTTGTTCGATGAGCGGTTGAGTTTCGGTACCCGCGTGGTGCATAACGCCGGTCCGATCAGCAAGCTGGACAAGGAGTGGAACGTGGGGTTGTCGGCGATCCAGCAGCTATATCGTCCGGCCACCATCGTGGACGTGTTTGCCAGCTGGCAGGCCAGCGAGAAACTGGCGCTGGACTTCAACGTCGACAACCTGACCGATCGTTACTACCTGGACCCGCTGGCGCTGGGCGTGATGCCGGCTCCGGGGCGGGTGATGCGGTTGGCGCTGACGTACCGGTATTGATCCGGGGGCGGGTTCGCGGTGACGGGCATTGAC
>NZ_JASCOZ010000040.1 GCF_029960115.1 Stenotrophomonas sp. PS02289 | reverse complement strand
ACGCACCCCTTGGGCCGGCCAACGGCCGGCGCTACCGCCCATCACCACCCTGAACCCTTGCTTTTCCTATTTTTCATTAAATTCCCATTTCATCCCATCCGCGCTATGCTCGGGCCATCGCTGCTGCCGGAATCTCCGCCATGTTGCACGCCCTGAAGTTCGACCCGATCACCGAGCTCACCCGCACCACCGCCTCGTCGGTGAAGGAACACTGGCGCAAGGTCATGCAGGACGTGCGTGACCAGCAGGCCGTGCTGGTCACCAACCACAACGAACCGCAGGCGGTGATCATCTCGGCCGAGCAGTACCAGGCCCTGCAGGCGCAGGTGCTGGACCTGCAGCGCGACCTGGCCTCGCTGCGTGAGCAGAGCCCGGTCCTGCAGCAGCTGCGCGACAGCTTCGACGCCCGTCTGGCCAGCCTGGACAGCGCCGCAGCCGGCAGCAAGGCCCGCGCCCTGCTGCGCAAGCCCGCACGCCTGAAGGGCAAGGTCGCCGCCGGTACCGGTTACTGATGCCGCGTCCGTTCCTGTTCGTGCTGGCCGGCGTCAACGGGGCCGGCAAGAGTTCCATCGGCGGGCACCTGCTGCGCCAGGCGGGGCTGGACTGGTTCAATCCGGACAGCTGGGCCCGCCAGCTGCGCACTGAAATGGGCATGGACCCAACCCAGGCCAACGCCCAGGCCTGGACCGAAGGCGTGAACCGGATCAAACGCGCGCTGGCCGAACGCCGCAACCACGCCTTTGAGACTACCCTCGGCGGCCGCTCCATCGCCGCGCTGCTGGCCGAGGCCACCGCCACCCACGACGTCCTGATGTGGTACTGCGGGCTGCCCTCGCCCGAGCACCACCTGGCCCGCGTGCAGGCCCGCGTGCGTGCTGGCGGCCATCCGATCAACGAGGCCGACATCCGTCGCCGCTACCCTCTTGCGCTGGCCAACCTGACCGCACTGATGCCACGCGTGGCCCAGCTGCAGGTTTACGACAACAGCGCCGACGCCGCGCCCGGTGCCGCCGTACCGGACCCGCAGCTGGTACTGCAGATGGAAGGCGGCCAGTTGACCTGGCCCGAACCGGACGATGCCGAACAGTTGCGGCTGACCCCGGACTGGGCCGTCCCGCTGATGGAAGCTGCGCTGCAGTGCAGCGAAAACAGTGCGGATGGGACGCCTGCATGACCCGTCCCGCCTGCGCTGCAACCCGCCTGAACGGGCCTTGTGCACACCTGCTTCACAAATCCTTCGCGTTTTCCATTCGGCCCGGTATGCTGCCGGTTGCCGAAACGACGGATACTCACCGTCACCGCACACCATCAACGTTTCCTGGAGGGGGAATATGAGTCTGGAACGTCCCTGGCTGAACAGCTATCCCGCCGGCGTGCCCGCCGAGATCGACGTCAACGAGTTCGCTTCGGTCTCGGCCGTATTCGATACCTCGGTTGCCAAGTACCGCGACCGCCCCGCCTATTCCAGCTTTGGCAAGGTGCTCACCTATGGTGAAACCGATGCCCTGGTCGAACAGTTCGCCGCCTACCTGCTGGGCGAACTGAAGCTCAAGAAGGGTGACCGCGTCGCCCTGATGATGCCCAACTGCCTGCAGTACCCGGTGGCCACGTTTGGCGTGCTGCGCGCTGGCCTCACCGTGGTCAACGTCAATCCGCTGTACACCGCACGCGAACTGAAGCACCAGCTGGTCGATTCCGGTGCCGCAGTGCTGGTGGTGGTGGACAACTTCGGCGACACCGTGCAGCAGGTCATCGCTGATACGCAGGTCAAGCAGGTCATCACCACTGGCCTGGGCGACATGCTCGGTGCCAAGGGTGTGCTGGTGAACTTCGTGCTGAAGTACATCAAGAAGATGGTGCCCAACTACAGCATCCGCGGCGCGATCCGTTTCAACCAGGCATTGAAGCTGGGCAGCCAGCACACCCTGCCCAAGGTGGAAATGGACCACGACGACGTGGCCTTCCTGCAGTACACCGGTGGCACCACCGGCGTGGCCAAGGGTGCGATGCTGACCAACCGCAACCTGGTTGCGAACATGCAGCAGGCGTCGGCGTGGATCTCCGCCTCGGGCATCGAGATGGGCAAGGAGTGGATCATCACCGCCCTGCCGCTGTACCACATCTTCGCGTTGACGGCGAACGGCCTGGTCTTCATGAAGTTCGGTGGCTGCAACCATCTGATCACCAACCCGCGTGACATGAAGGGCTTCGTCAAGGAGCTCAAGTCGACCCGCTTCACCGCCATCACCGGCGTCAACACGCTGTTCAATGGCCTGCTCAACACCCCCGGTTTCGACCAGGTCGACTTCTCGTCGCTGAAGGTCACCCTGGGCGGCGGCATGGCGGTGCAGCGCGCCGTCGCTGAGCGCTGGAAGAAGGTCACCGGCGTGACCCTGGTGGAAGCCTACGGCCTGACCGAAACCTCGCCGGCCGCCTGCATCAATCCGCTCGACCTCGCCGAGTACAACGGTGCCATCGGTCTGCCGATTCCATCCACCGACGCCTGCGTCAAGAACGACGACGGCCAGACCCTCACCCCGGGCGACGTCGGCGAACTGTGCATCCGCGGCCCGCAGGTGATGAAGGGCTACTGGCAGCGTCCGGAAGAAACCGCCAAGGCGATCGATGCCGACGGCTGGCTGCACACCGGCGACATGGCGCGCATGGACGAGCATGGCTTCTTCTACATCGTCGACCGCAAGAAGGACATGATTCTGGTGTCCGGCTTCAACGTCTATCCGAATGAAGTGGAAGACGTGATCGCAATGATGCCGGGCGTGCTGGAAGTCGCCGCGGTCGGCGTGCCGGATGACAAGTCCGGTGAGATCGTGAAGGTGGTCATCGTCAAGAAGGACCCCAACCTCACCGCCGAGCAGGTCAAGGAACACGCACGTGCCAACCTGACCGGTTACAAGCACCCGAAGATCGTCGAGTTCCGCAAGGAACTGCCGAAGACCAACGTCGGCAAGATCCTGCGCCGCGAACTGCGCGACGCACCGGCCGAACAGGCCTGAAACAAAGAAGGCCCGGCAGCTGCCGGGCCTTCAATTCCCCCTGTTTTCGGCGTTACGCCGCATCGGACTGGGCACGGCGCGTCTGCGCCTTGATCAGCCGGTCCATGGTACGCAGCGACTTGTCTTCCAGAGCCAGCGCGGATTCCACCCAGATCTTGGTGATCTCCAGCAGCTCGTCATAGCTCACCGCCTGAGCCAGATTGCGCGCCGCGTTCATTGCCAGATAGGTGCGCGGGGTGCGCTGATGCTGGCGGATCAGGTCTTCCACGGCCTTCACGCCCTGCCCCTTCGGCACCAGCACATCGACCACGCCCATCGCGTACATTTCCTCGGCGCTGTACACACGCCCTTCGAGGATGATCTTCTCGGCGACCTGCGGGGCCACGCGGCGGCACAGGAAGGAGTACGCCCCCATGCCCGGGAACAGGCCGAACAGCACTTCCGGCAAGCCCATGCCACTGCCGGCTTCGGCCACGATGGTGTGGCAGGCGAGCGCCATTTCCAGGCCGCCACCCAGGGCATCCCCTTGGATCAACGCGATGGAACGGACGTCACCGCCAAAGCCGGTGTGCAGATGGTGCACGCCTTCCACGCAGCGTTGCGCGTAGGCGAGCAGGCGGTCGCGGTTGCCTTCGCGGATGAGCCGGGCGAACAGTTCAAGGTCGCCGCCCAGGTTGTAGGCGGTGGCGTCCGATGCCAACACGAAATGACGCAACTTGCCACTGGCGCGCTCGGCCGGGGTGGCGGTGATCTCGCTCATCACCGTCCACATTTCATCCAGCATGTCCTTGCGGCAGCAGGGACGGATGCCCGTGGACGCGTCAGCGTGCATGAACAACCAGTGGGCGGCGTTATCGTGCGTGGTTTCGGTGCGGATGGTGGCGTAGCCGCGGGGAGTGGTGGGGAGCTTTTCGATGGTTTGCATGGCAATTTCCTCGGCGAGTTGGCCTGGAGGGAGGACGGTGGGCGGCAGGCCTGACGGGTCCACACGCCGCGATCCTACACCGGGCACGTTCGCTGGAATGCAAACATCTGCAACAGTGGCAACCGTTCCTATGTGAACGGTGTTCAGGGTCGTCGAGGAGGTCGCATGACGCGACCAATCAACCGATATCGATGTCGCTGTCGCCCGTCACCGCACTGGGGTGCATGCGCGCCGCCAACGCCTGTCGACCTTCCTTCACCGCCGCGCGGATCTGCTTCATCCGCTCCTTCCACTCGCTCTTGAGCTGCCAGTCGGCCATGTGCATGACCTCACCGGAGCGGAACGCCACACGCACCAGCCCGAGGTTGCTGGCCACGCCCTTGATCGCGTGCGCCTGCTCGCGCAGCAGCACCCAATCACCGCGCTCACCGGCCTCGTTGGCCGTCACCAGGCACTGCTTGGCGTCCACCAGGCACTGACGGATGAACTCCTGCTCGAAGCTCTCGCCCATGCCCAGCGAGGCCAGTTCGTCGAGCACGCCGGTATCCAGCACGCCGACGCCAGCCGCAGGTGCCGGCACCACGTTGACCCTCGGCTTACGCGCATCGTTGCTGGCGATCTCGGCCAGGGTGTCGAGCAGGCGCACCGGCACCACCGGCTTGCCGAAGAAGGTATGCGCACCGGCCTGGGTGCACTGCTGGATCGACTCGGGGGTGACGTCGGCGCTCAGCACCAGCACTGGCGTACGCGGCCCACCGCCGGACTGCATCACCCGCAGTTCCTTGAGCATGTCCAGCCCGCTCATGCCCGGCATGTGCAGGTCGACGATGGCCACGTCGTAGTCGCTCTCGGCCATGGCATCGAGCACGGCTTCGCCGCCGTTGACGCACACCACCTTGTGCCCCGCCTTCTGCAGCAGCCGCTGCAGCACCAGGCGGTTGGCCTGGTGGTCGTCGGCCACCAGCACCTTCATGCTGCGCACGCGCGCACGGTGACGCAGGAACGGATCGGCGAACGCGATCACATTGCCGGCCCCACCCGGTGCCGCGTCGCCGGCCACGGCCGGGGTGAAGCGACCCTGCTCCACCGGCGGCAGCGCGAACGGCAGCTCGAACCAGAACTGGCTGCCCTGCGGCGGGTTGTCGGCAAAGCCGATGTCACCCCCCATGGCCTCGACCAGGCCACGCGCGATCGAGGTGCCGAGGCCGGAGCCTTCATGACGGCGGCCCAGGCTGACGTCGGCCTGCTCGAACGCCCGGAACAGACGCGGAGCCATGTCCAGGTTGACCCCGATGCCGGTGTCGAAAATATCGAAGCGCAGCCGAACGCGGCCGTCGCTTTCCTCGCGCAGCAGCGCCACGCGGATCTCCACCTTGCCCTGCTCGGTGAACTTCACCGCGTTGCCGGCCAGGTTGAGCAGAATCTGCCGCAGGTGCCCCAGGTCGCCGCGCAGCAGCAGCGGCACGGCCGGGTCCACCTTGACCTGGTAATCGAGCCGCTTGACCCGCGCCTGCGGCATCAGGATCAGGCCGATCGACTGGATCACGTCGGCCAGGGCGAAATCCTCCTCGACCACGCGCAGTTTGCCCGCCTCGATGGCGGAGATGTCCAGCACCTCTTCCACCAGGGTCAGCAGGCTGCGCGAAGAGGCCTGGATGGTGTTCACGCACTCGCGCTGCTCGTCATCCAGCTGGGTCGTGGCCAGCACTTCGGTCATCCCGGAAAGACCATTGAGCGGGGTGCGGAACTCATGGCTCATGTTGGCCAGGAAGCGGCTCTTGGCCTCGCTGGCGCGACGCGCCTCGTCCATCGCGCGGGTCAACTGGCGCAGCAGGCTGGCAAAGTACAGCGGCACCGCCGCCAGCCCCAGCCACAGGCCAAAGCCGAGGCGCGCGTTGTCGCGCCAGTAGTCGGTGGTCATCATGGTCACGCCGAAGCTGATCAGCGCCATGCCCACCGCGGCATACAGGTAACGGTTGCCAAAGCGCATGCCGTTGCCCACCGTGACCCACATCACCACGATGTACACCCAGGCCAGCGGCTCGCCCATCTGCACCATGCCGGCCGCAATCAACCCATAGTCGGCCAGCATGCCGGCGACGCGGCGTGGGTCGGAACGTCCCGGGCGGGCCAGCAGCCAGCCGAACAGCGCCACCGACAGGGTGAGGCCGGTGAGCACGATGCCCAGCACCACCTGGTACTGGTGGTGCGGCAGGTCGTTGCGCACATTGGGCATCAGCACATAGGCCAGGATCAGCACGATCAGCACCATGCGCACGATGGCCTGGCCGTGTTCGCTGTCCGGACGACCGCTCAGTCGCGCGCGCAGCAACGCCAGGGCACCGCTCGCGCCGAGCCGCTGCCTCACCTTCTGGAACACACCGCCCATGTCACATCCCCGGTCGGGAAGACGCAGTGGAATGCTGCGCGCAGATCTCGTCCAGCTGCACGCGACCGTGCAGCAGTGCATCCACGCAGCGTGGGTCGAACAGGCGACCGCGTTGCGCGTACAGATAGGCCAGTGTGGCTTCCATGCTCCATGCTTCCTTGTAAGGCCTCGGCGAAATCAGGGCGTCGAAGACGTCGGCCACCGCCACAATCCGCGCTTCCAGCGGGATCGCCTCGCCAACCAGGCCGTCGGGATACCCGCTGCCGTCAAAGCGTTCGTGGTGGCGCAGCGCGATCAGCGCGCCCACCTGGATGAACCGGTTCTGGCTGCCGCTGAGCAGCTCGTAACCGATCCGGGGATGCCGGCGCATGATCGCCAGCTCTTCATCGTTGAGTTTACCCTGCTTGAGCAGCACCGCGTCGGGAATGGCGATCTTGCCCATGTCGTGCAGGGGCGCGGCCATTTCGATCAGGCGCACTTCTTCTTCAGGCAGGCCCAGCTGTTCGGCGATCAGGCCGGCCACGTGCGCCATGCGCTCGAGGTACGCACTGGTGCCCGCGTCGCGGAACTCGATCGCGCGCGCCAGGCGCGACAGCGTTTCGCGCTCGCGTTCTTCCACCTCGTGCATGCTGGCCAGCAGGCGCTGCTCCAGCGACAGCGCGCGTTGTTTGACGTTCTCCGACTGCTGGCGCAGCTGCAGCAGGTTGTAGCAGCGCGCGCGCAGCTCACGCGGACGGATCGGTTTGACCAGGAAGTCGATCACGCCGGCTTCCAGCGCGGCCTGTCGGATCGGCTCGTCGCCGACCACGGTGATCAGGATGACCGGAATGTCGCGATGCTTGGGCAGGCGACGGAAACGCCGGGCGAATTCCAGCCCGTCCATCTCCGGCATGCGGTAGTCGAGCAGCAGCAGGTCCACGGCATTGGACTCGCACCATGCCAACGCGGTCAGCGGGTCGCCGAAGTCGTGCACGCTCAGTTCGGGCGCGATGTCTTCGATGACATGGCGCAGCATCGTGCGCGCGGACGTCTGATCGTCAACGATGACAATATTCAAGGCTGCTTCCGTCGTCTGCCGGGACCACATTGGAACAGGCTGTGTAAAGGATACTCCGCCACCTTGCATACCGGGACCTTGCACGCGTCACCTCCGCTCATGATCGCCCCAGTTCATGATCGTGGTCACAGTGTGAAGCTCGCGTCAGCTGCCCGCAACCCACCCATGATCCGTGGCCAGAGTGCCTGGGAGTTCATGAGGCCACGCAGAAACCATACTCGCGCGGCCATGTCGGCGAAAGCCCCGGGGGACGGCCCTTTCCGGGCCATCCGAGACCTGGGTCTCAGTTTTCCGGGCGCATGTAGGGGAACAGCAGCACGTCACGGATGGAACTGCTGCTGGTCAACAGCATCACCAGACGGTCAATGCCGATGCCCAGGCCGCCGGTCGGGGCCATGCCGTACTCCAGCGCACGGATGTAGTCGGCGTCGTAGTGCATCGCCTCATCATCCCCGCCTTCCTTCGCCGCCACCTGCGCCTGGAAGCGCGCCGCCTGGTCTTCCGGGTCGTTCAGCTCGGAGAAGCCGTTGGCCAGCTCCTTGCCGTTGATGAACAGCTCGAAGCGATCGGTGTAGCCGGGATCGTTGTCGTTGGCACGTGCCAGCGGCGAGACCTCGACCGGGTGGTCGGTGATGAAGGTCGGCTGGATCAGGGTGTGCTCCACCGTCGCCTCGAAGATCTCCAGCAGCAGCTTGCCCCAACCGTAGGACGGCTTGACCCGGATCTTCAGGCGTTCGCAGTGGCGCAGCAGGGCGTCGCGGTCGGTGCAGTCGGCCGCGCTGATTTCCGGATTGTGGTGGCGGACGGCCTCGTCCATGCGCCAGCGGCGGAACGCCGGGCCCAGGTCGATCTTCGCCCCGTCCCACTCCACTTCCGTGGTGCCGAGCACGCTCTGGGCGACGTCACGAATGACGTTTTCGGTCAGGTCCATGATCTCGTTGTACGTGGCGTAGGCCTCGTACAGCTCCATCATGGTGAATTCCGGGTTGTGCCGGGTGCTGACGCCTTCATTGCGGAAGTTGCGGTTGATTTCGTACACCCGCTCCAGGCCGCCCACGGTCAGGCGCTTGAGGTACAGCTCCGGCGCCACGCGCAGGTACAGGTCCAGGTCCAGCGCGTTGTGGTGGGTGGTGAACGGCTTGGCCGTGGCACCGCCGGGGATGTAATGCATCATCGGCGTTTCCACTTCCAGGAAGTCGCGGCTGTCCAGCCACGCGCGCATCGCACGGATGATGCGCGAGCGCTTGATGAACACCTCGCGCGATTCCGGGGTGACGATCAGGTCGACGTAGCGCTGGCGGTAGCGCTGCTCGACATCGGCCAGACCGTGCCACTTGTCCGGCAACGGGCGCAGCGACTTGGTCAGCAGACGGATGCTGGTGGCCTTGACCGACAGTTCGCCGGTCTTGGTCCGGGTCAGCCCGCCTTCCACGGCAATGATGTCGCCCACGTCCCAGCCCTTGAAGGCGGTGTAGACGTCACCCAGGGCGTTGCCCTGCAGGAACAGCTGGATGCGGCCGGATTCGTCCTGGATCTGGGCGAAGCTGGCCTTGCCCATGACCCGCTTGGCCATCAGACGACCGGCCATCTTCACCTGGCGGTCGTTGGCCTCCAGGGTCTCAGCGGTCCACTGCTCGGCATCGGCGTACTCGGCCTGCAGGCTGCCAGCGAAGTCTTCGCGACGGAAGTCATTCGGGTAGGCAATGCCCTGCCCGCGCAGCGCGGTCAGTTTCGCGCGGCGCTCGGCGATGAGGCTGTTCTCGTCGACGGGGGTCTGCGGCGCGGGGGTCTGATCGTTCATGGCGTGGTCGCTGGTCTTGTGCGGGGGATACAAAGGGAATGAATTACGCGTCGATGCGCTTGGAGCCGACTTCCAGGCCGGACTTGAGGCTGGCTTCGACGAATTCGTCGAGGTCGCCGTCCAGCACCTTCTGCGTATCCGAACGTTCGATGCCGGTGCGCAGGTCCTTGATACGGCTCTGGTCGAGCACGTAGTTGCGGATCTGGCTGCCCCAGCCGATGTCGGACTTGGTCGCTTCCACGGCGTCCTTTTCCGCGTTGCGCTTCTGGATTTCCAGCTCGTACAGCTTGGCGGCCAGCATCTTCATCGCGTTGTCGCGGTTCTGGTGCTGGCTGCGGCCGGTCTGGCAGGCCACCACGATGCCGCTGGGCACGTGGGTGATACGCACCGCCGACTCGGTCTTGTTGACGTGCTGACCACCGGCACCGGAGGAACGGTACACGTCGGTGCGCAGGTCGGCCGGGTTGATGGTGATGTCGATGTTGTCGTCGATTTCCGGCGACACGAACACCGAGGTGAAACTGGTGTGGCGGCGGTTGTCCGAGTCGAACGGCGACTTGCGCACCAGGCGGTGCACGCCGGTCTCGGTCTTCAGCCAGCCATAGGCATAGTCGCCTTCCACGCGCAGCGTGGCCGACTTGATGCCGGCGACGTCGCCGCCGGAGACTTCCATCAGCTCGGTCTTCCAGCCGCGCGATTCGCACCAGCGCAGGTACATGCGCAGCAGGATTTCAGCCCAGTCCTGGGCTTCGGTACCACCGGCACCGGCCTGGATGTCGACGAAGGCGGCTGCGCTGTCCATCTCGCCCGAGAACATGCGCTGGAACTCCAGCTGCTCCACGTGCTTCTGGTACTTGTCCAGGTCGGCCACCACGGCCAGCGCGGTGTCTTCGTCCTGCTCGCTTTCAGCCAGTTCCAGCAGCTCGCTGCTTTCGGTCAACCCGTCCAGGATGGTGGCGATGCCGCCCACCGTCTTGTCCAGCAGGGAGCGTTCCTTGCCCAGGTTCTGGGCGTACTCCGGGTTGTTCCAGATATCGGGGTTTTCCAGTTCCCGGGTTACTTCTTCCAGACGCTCTTTCTTGGCGTCGTAGTCAAAGATACCCCCTGAGCGAGACCACACGATCGGTCAGATCGGTGATTCGCTGGCGCACGGGATTGAGCTCGATCATATCGGCAGTCATGAAGGCTTGGACAAGACCGCCGATTATAGCCTCAGCGGCCCCGTTCATGTTGGCCGTCACTTCACCTCGAACTCGCCGACCAGCACCGTCTCACTGTCGTCCTCCAACCGCATGGTCACGTACTGGTCCTGCTGGCGTTCACTGCCCCACTTCGTGCTCAGGCGCAGGGTCAGCGTGGTCGCCCCGGTCACCAGCTGCTCGCGGCTGCCAAAGTAATTGGCCTCCACCTTGTACCGGCCCGGCTTGGCCTGGCGCAGCGAGAACTGTTCCGGTCCGTAGCCACCGGTGAAGTCGCGCGACATCTGCCCGCCCTGATAGGTCAGCCGGTTGCCGTAATACGCGCGCTCGCCATTCGGATCGGTCACCCACAGGTCCATGTCGCTGTTGTCGCTGTCCCAGCTCAGCACCACCCGCAGATCCAACGGCATGGCCCGACGCAGGCGCGGGTCCACCTTGCCCAGGTCCACCTTGTGGCGGCTGGCCAGGGTATTCAGTTCATCCAGCGCGATCAGCGAAATACCGTCGAAGCGCGCGTCCCAGGGGCGGACCACCACCTCATTGAGGGCATCCACTGCGGCCTGCGCCTGCCCGGCCGCCTCCAGCGCCAGGCCCAGGTCACGGAAACTCTGGGGCTCCTCCTCTCCCATTGCCAGCACTTGGCGGAACACCGGTACCGCCAGTTCCGCGGCCTTGGCCTGCATCAGCCGGTAGCCCAGCACACGCAGCACATGGCGGTTTTCCAGCTGCATCTCGGCCAGGTTGGACAACACCCGCAGGGCGCGCTCGCGCTGACCGTGTTCCAGCAGGATGTCGGCCACGTCCAGGTAGAACGCACTGCTGTCGGCATGGTTGTCCCGCTCCTTGAGGTACAGGGCATAGACCTGCGCAGGGGCGGCAGCCCGCAGCTGGCGCGCATACAGCGAGTCCGGCTGCCATGCACCGATGCTGATGCGCAGCTGGCCCGCATTGGCAGGGGCATCGGCGGGCGCTGCGGCATTGGCCAGCATTGCCTCTGGCATGGCCGAAGACGTGAGGACCACGCGATCCAGGGTCGAATCCGCTGCCGCTGCCGGGCGCGGCGGTGACAGAGCGCGCACCGGCGGCGGTGCGGCCGGGGCGGGTGCGGCCGGCATGCTGGAGCGCTCCTCGCTCGCGGCCTGCTCACGGGCGGCGGCGCGCTTGGCCGCTTGCGCAGCAACGGGAGGAGGTCCCTTGGGCCAGCTGCGGTTCCACCACAGCTCGCGCTCGGCGAACTGGCCGGCAATCGTGTCCAGACGCTGCCGGCGCTGTTCTGCCTCATCGCGCACCTGCAGCGCGTGGCGTGCGTCATACGCGGTCTGCAAGGGGGCCGGTGGGCGGATGCCGTAGCGCAGGTAGTCCTCCAGCGTTTCCAGGACCAGCAGCGAGGTCTCCGGGCCGACCAGCCCGAACTGCTGCGACAGCGCCTGTATCGCGGCGCGGTTGCCCTCGCGGTCGCCCTCCAGTTCACGCAGTCGCAGCCCCGCCCAGGCATGGGCAGGCAGCGCGCCGTCGCTGTCCGGCAGGCTTTCCAGCAACAGGGACTGGCCGGCACGGCCGCCGGATGCACCCATGTGGAGGGAGGCACGCGCCGCCACGATCCGTCCTGCGACCCGGACCCAGCCCTGCGGAGCCTGGGCGTCGTCCAGCACCAGATCGGCCACGCCCTCGCCGCCGACCTCCAGTCGTGCCGGCGTCTCGCGCAGCAGACGCTCCGCCACAGGCTCGGCATCGCTCGCACTGTGCAGCACCAGCAGCTGCCCACCACTGCGGCCTACCCAGCTGCGCAGCCGCGCCGCGTCGGTGCGCGCACCGGCACCGCTGAGCACGTACAACGGCTGCCCCGCGCGCAGTGCCGGACGCGTGCGCAGGCCAAAGTTGCCCAGGCCATCGCTGACCAGAATCGTTTCATCCACGTCCGCGCTGGCGGTCCAGTCACCCAGGGCGCTGCCGCCGTCATACACCAGCCCTTCCAGCTCGCGGCGCAGGGCGGACCAGTTGCCGCCCTGCACGTTGAAGCGGCGCGCGGGCTCGGCGCGGTCACGCACCACCGTGAGCTGCACCTGGACGTTGCCCGCGGCACGCAGGTAACGATCCAGCACCGCCAGTTCGGCGGCGGTGTCCCGCTTGCGGCCCGAACCGGACGCGTCCCATACCAGCCCGATGCGGCGCGGCAGGGCACGCCGCGATGTCTGGCTGGCGACCGGCACCTGCACCATGAAGTAGCGCTCCCCTGCGAATCGCCCCTGCATGCCGGTGATGCCACGCGGCAGCGGCAGGGTCCAGCCGAGCTGCGCGGGCAATGCGTCACCCCGCCCTTGCCAGCGCGCCTGCAAGGTGGCACCGGCCAGGGTCAGTTCAAGCGGCGAGCGGCCGTGTTTGACCGGCACGCCGGTACCCATCGCATCCAGCCGCAACTGCACCTGTTGCGCGCCCTGGGCGAACTGCATCGGCAGCGTCCAGCGCAGGCCCTTGGCATCCAGCGGCAATGCTTCACGTACGGTCAGCGCCACCCGCCGCGTGCCCTGCGCCGGGATCGGGTAGATCCGCAGGCGGAACTGATTGCCCGCGGTCTGCTCCAGCAGCCCGGGGTCCACATTGCGGCGTTCGATGGCTTCAAACACCTGCCGCCCCTGGTCCTTGGGCACCGGCACCGCGTCGCGCAGTGCACCGTCGATGTCCAGCGCGAACCCGGTGACCTGCTGACCGTCAGCCAGTGGAAACTCCAGGTTGCCCTCGAGCACGCGGTTGTTGGGGTTGCGGAACACCAGTTCGATTCGCGTCTCGCCCAACCCGGCGGCCACCCGGCTCTCCAGACGCGCCTGTTCCAGCAGCACCGGGCGCTCGGCCCCGGCGACCTTGAGCACGGCCTGGCCGGCAGTCTGCGCGGCTGCGCCCTGCCCCATGATCATGCCAACCCACACTGCCATGCCCCATCCCAACCCGCGCAGCACGCTGCCCATGTGACGCTCCTGATGTCGATGACGGATCCTTCAACGCACCACCGTGGCAAACGGGGTTGAGCGGCGATGAGGCCCCGCATGGACAGCACCGTCCCCTTGCGCCACCCTGACACCCCCAAGGACTGTATCCAACAAGGACGTCACATGCGCCGCACCCTCGCCTGCCTGCTGCTGGCCACCCTGCTGCCCACCGCGCAGGCGGCCGCCTCCGTCCCGGTGAAGGGGGTCGAGTTCACCCATAACGACTGGACCCTGGCCTGCGACAACACCCGCACCTGCCGCGCAGCCGGTTACCAGAACGAAGACGCCGGCGATGATCCGGTGTCGGTGCTGCTCACCCGCAAGGGCGGGCCTGACCAGCCGATCAGCGCCGAACTGATGCTGGGCGAATACGATGAAGGCGACATGCCGGACACGGTCACCCTGCACATCAACGGGAAAGCACTGGGCAAGGTCGCCGACAGCACCCGCTTTTCGGCCGCCCAGACCAGTGCGCTGCTCAACGCCCTGATCAGGGACAGCCGGATCGAACTGCTGGGCAACAATGGCCGGCGCTGGGCGCTGTCTGATCGCGGTGCCTCGGCGGTGCTGCTGAAGATGGACGAATTCCAGGGTCGGCTCGGCACGCCCGGCGCGGTGATGCGCAAGGGCAGCCGCGCTGAAGCCAGCGTGCTGCCGGCCCTGCCGGTGCCGGTGATCACACTGGGCAAGCGCGTACCGACCACGGCGGCGGATGAGGCACTGGGCCAGCTGCCCGCGCTACGCGCCGCATTGGCCGCCGCCACGTCTGCTGACGATTGTGATGCCCTGCATGCTGCCGAGGGCACACCGTTCGACGATGAACCGCAACCGGTCACGGTCAAGCGCCTGGATGGCCGCCACCTGCTGGCGTCCACTGTGTGCTGGCGCGGGGCCTATAACGAAGGTTCCGGCTACTGGGTGGTCAATGACCGCGCGCCGTATCAGCCGCGCTACATCACCAACCTGGGCGTGGACGACGACACGCTGACGATCACGGCATCGCACAAGGGCCGCGGACTTGGCGATTGCTGGAGCAATGCCATGTGGGCCTGGAACGGCACCGAATACATCCAGACCGACGACGGCAGCACCGGCCTGTGCCGCCTGGTCGCCGCCGGCGGTGCCTGGCAGATGCCGTCACTGGTGAGCGAGGTCAAGGAACCGTAACGCGCGACACCGCCGTAGAGCCACGCGCTGCGTGGCTTCGCCATGACGATTTCAACGACAGCCACGCAGGGCGTGGCTCTACGCGGCATTACGCATCAGCCCTTTGGGGGAATCGGCGGAACAGATCACGCGTCAGCGCAATGCTCGATGATCAACTGGATCGCCCCACCGCCGCGATAATCGTCGCTGACCAGCCGGTAGGCGATATGCACATGGTTGGCCGGCGCATTGCCGGTCCAACCGCTGAAGTGAATCGCATTGAGCGGCTCAACCCGCCCGGGCACGCGCAGGCTCAGCTTGAGATGCTTTTCCTTCAGCACCTGCCAGCGCGCCACCTGGAAGTAACCATCGAACAGCGGCTCCGGGAAGCCCTGCCCCCACGGACCGGCCAGTCGCAGCGCTTCGGCATGACGGAAGTCGAGTTCCTCCACGCCCAGCTCGCCATCGCTCAGCAGCAACTGCTGCAACGAAGCAGGATCCATCTGCGCCTGCACCACCGCCAGGAAGGCCTGCTCGAACGCCACCAGGTGGGCCTGCGGCAGGCTCAATCCGGCGGCCATCGCGTGCCCGCCGAACTTGTCCATCAAACCCGGATGCGCCGCATTGACCAGCGCCAGCGCATCACGGATATGGAACCCGGCAATGGAGCGCGCCGAGCCGCGCAATGAGTCACTGCCCGGCTCCGAAGGCGCGAACGCGATCACCGGCCGATGCAGGCGATCTTTCATCTTCGAGGCGACCAACCCGACCACGCCGGGGTGCCACTCGGCATCAAACAGACACGCAGCGATCGGCCGCTCACCCTCGGCGCTGAGTACCGCGCGTGACACCGCCAGTTCGGCATCGTCGGTCATCAGCTGCTGCACGGCACGGCGCTCGGCGTTGATCTGCTCCAGGGTCTGCGCGATCTCGCGGGCCTGGCTGCGATCTTCCGTCAGCAGCAGTTCGATGCCCAGCGCCATGTCTTCCAGGCGTCCGGCGGCATTGAGGCGCGGCCCCAACGCGAAGCCGATATCGGTCGCGCTCAGTCGCTTCACATCGCGCCCGCTGGCTTCGATCAGCGCCTGCAGGCCGACACATCCCTGGCCTGCGCGCAGGCGGCGCAGACCCGCTGACACCAGCGCCCGGTTGTTGGCATCCAGTGCGACCAGGTCGGCCACCGTACCCACCGCCACCAGATCGAGCAGGGTCAGCAGATCCGGCTCGGGTGTGGTGGCGAAGGACCCCTGCGCGCGCAGATGCCGGCGCAAGGCCATCAGCACATAGAAAATGACCCCGACACCGGCCAGTGCCTTGCTCGGGAACGCATCGTCCTGCAGGTTCGGGTCGACCAGCGCGTCGGCCGGCGGCAGGTGCTCGCCCGGCAGGTGGTGATCGGTCACCAGCACCTTCCAGCCCAACGCCTTGGCGGCGGTCACGCCGGCATGGCAGGCAATGCCATGGTCCACCGTGACCAGCAGGCCAGGCTGCAGCGGGGCCAGCTCGGCCACCAGCGAAGGTGACAGGCCGTAACCGTGCAGCACGCGGTTCGGCACCGCGTGCACCACGTCGCGCGCACCCAGCAGGCGCAGACCGCGCACGCCCACCGCGCAGGCGGTGGCTCCGTCGCAGTCGAAATCGCCTACGACCAGGATGCGTTCGTTGTGGGCGATCGCATTCGCCAGCAGATCAACTGCGGCCTGCATGCCCCCCATCAACTCGGGTGCATGCAACTGCGCCAGTTTCGGTTGCGCCTGCGCCGGGTCGGTGACACCGCGGGCGGTGTACAGCCGCTGCAGCAGCGGCAGGGTGTCGGCGGGCCAGCCGGCACAGTCAAGGACAGGGCGGCGTTGAATGCGTGCGGTGTGTGAGGAGGTCATGCGTCCTGCAGCTGCAACGGCTTCTTCCACAGCTTCCAGCGCTGGCTCTTGTCCAGCTCGAAGCGCAGACCATCCTCGAAATCCAGCACCAGCCGGCGCAACTCACCGCGCTGCAACGCCGCCAACAACGGACGGATCGCTTCGTTGCCCAGCTGCTCCAGAGAACGCAGCTGGCGCAGGTCGACCAGCGCATCCACCGGCTGGTCGCCGCCCACCGCGACACCGGCGGCCTTGGCCAGCCCCTGCAGCAATGCTTCGCGGCTGCGCACCTGTGCATAGTCGGTGCTGACGCTGTGCGGCAGCACGCCGCCGCCCCAGAACCACAAAGAATTGATGGCGCGTTTGCCAGCGGCGATACGGCGGGCATTCCATTCGTGCTGGTGCAGCACCACCTGGGCTTCGGTCAACAACGCGCGCCACAGACGGCCGGTATCGCCCGGCGGCAGGTGATCAAACAGATCGTCACCGAGCACATCGTCAGGCGCGGCGAAGGTCGGCAGCTGGATTTCCTCCGGCAGACGCAGGTACCAGCGACCCGGCACCGGTGCATCCAGGGTGAACCCATAGCCAGCAAACAACGGTTGCAGGGCCGGCAGCAACGCGGCCACGTCGTCGGGATCGGGGCGCAGCGTGTCGCCATGCCCCATCATCCGCGCGCCCTGCATGTCCGGCGCAACGTTGGCCGGATCCGCACGCAGCCACACGCCGTCGGCGGCGTCACCGACATCCAGCTGGCGCGTCAGCGCCGCCACCGGCCACTGCGCCGGCTGCAGCTGGAAATGCCGCTGCAGCTGGGCGCGTTCGCCCGGCTCGACCGTGCTGCGCTGGGCGCGGCCCAGCGCCCTGGCCACGTCATCGGGCAAGGGCGCAGCCGGAAACCGGCTGCGTGCCGGCAGCAGCAGGGTCGCGCTGGCCATGCGTCAGGACAGGTACTGCACGCTGACGATTTCGTACTCGCGCTGGCCGGCCGGTGCATCGATGGTGACGCTGTCACCTTCGGTCTTGCCGATCAGCGCGCGGGCCACCGGCGAGGAGATCGCAATCAGTCCCAGCTTGATGTCCGCTTCCAGGTCACCCACGATCTGGTACTGCTTCTCTTCGTCGGTATCCACGTCAGCCAGGGTCACGCTGGCCCCGAACACCACCTTGCTGCCGGCGTTGAGCTTGCTGATGTCGATGATCTCAGCATGCGACAGCTCACCTTCCAGCTGCTTGATGCGGCCTTCGATGAAACCCTGCTGTTCGCGGGCGGCGTGGTACTCGGCGTTTTCCTTCAGGTCACCGTGCTCACGCGCTTCGGCGATGGCGGCAATGACCTCCGGGCGCTTGACCGACTTCAGGTGATCCAGTTCGTCGCGCAGCTTCTGCGCGCCTTTCAGGGTGATCGGTGCTCTCATGCATTCAACTCCTTGTGCAGCTCCTGCAGCGACCAGACCGGGCCGGTCCCGCGGAATTCCAGTGATTGCACCAGTGCCTTGGCACCGGCAATGGTGGTCGAATAGGTGACGCGGTGCTGCAGCGCCTCGCGCCGGATCGAGAAGGAGTCGTTGATCGCCGCACGGCCTTCGGTCGTGTTGACGATATAGACGATCTCACCGTTCTTGATCGAGTCGACAATGTGCGGACGACCTTCGACCACCTTGTTGACGATCTCACAGTCCATGCCGTGCTGCTGCAGCCACGCCGCGGTGCCACGGGTGGCCACCAGGGTGTAACCGCGTTCCAGCAGGGCCTGGGCGACCGGCAGCACGCGCTTCTTGTCCGGGTCACGGACCGACACGAACGCCTTGCCCTGCGGCGGAGCCTTGATGCCGCCGGCTTCCTGCGCGCGCGCAAACGCGGCGCTGAAGCTGCGACCCACGCCCATCACCTCACCGGTGGAGCGCATCTCCGGCCCGAGGATCGGATCCACGCCCTGGAACTTGGCGAACGGGAAGATCGCTTCCTTCACCGAGTAGTAGTCCGGCACGATTTCCTTGGTGGCACCCTGCTCGGCCAGGGTCTTGCCGGCCATGCAGCGCGCGGCGATCTTGGCCAGCGCCATGCCGGTGGCCTTTGACACGAACGGCACGGTGCGCGAGGCACGCGGGTTCACTTCCAGCAGGTAGACGATGTCGTTGCCGTCTTCGCCGGCCTGGATCGCGAACTGGGTGTTCATCAGGCCGACCACGTTCAGGGCCTTGGCCAGCTCCACCACCTGACGGCGCAGCTCGGCCTGGGTTTCCGTCGACAGCGAGTAAGGCGGCAGCGAGCACGAGGAGTCACCGGAGTGCACACCGGCTTCTTCGATGTGCTCCATCACGCCGCCGATCAGGACGTTGCCATCCTTGTCGGCAATGATGTCGACGTCGCATTCCACGGCGTTGTCCAGGAAGCGGTCCAGCAGCACCGGCGAGTCGTTGGACACCTTCACCGCGTCGCGCACGTAGCGGGCCAGATCGGATTCGCCGTAGACGATTTCCATGGCGCGGCCACCCAGCACGTAGCTCGGGCGCACCACCAGCGGATACCCGATCTCGCGGGCCAGCAGCAGCGCTTCCTGGTCGTTGCGGGCGATGCGGTTCGGCGGCTGCTTCAGGCCCAGCTTCTCGACCAGCTGCTGGAAGCGCTCGCGGTCTTCAGCCAGGTCGATGGAGTCCGGGCTGGTGCCGATCACCGGCACGCCATTGGCTTCCAGCGCGCGTGCCAGCTTCAGCGGGGTCTGGCCGCCGTACTGCACGATCACGCCCTTCGGCTGTTCCAGCTCGACGATTTCCAGCACGTCTTCCAGGGTCAGCGGTTCGAAGTACAGGCGGTCGGAGGTGTCGTAGTCGGTCGACACGGTTTCCGGGTTGCAGTTGACCATGATGGTTTCATAGCCATCCTCGCGCAGCGCCAGTGCCGCGTGGACGCAGCAGTAGTCGAACTCGATGCCCTGGCCGATACGGTTCGGACCGCCACCCAGGATCATGATCTTGTCGCGGTTGCTCGGCGCGGCTTCGCACTCGTCCTCGTAGGTCGAGTACAGGTAGGCGGTGCCGGTGGCGAACTCGGCCGCGCAGGAGTCCACGCGCTTGTACACCGGACGCACTTTGTGGGCGCGACGCAGCGCGCGCACGGCAGCTTCGTTGGTACCGGTCAGCTGGGCCAGGCGGGCGTCTGAGAAGCCGGCGCGCTTGAGCTTGCGCAGGCGCGCGGCGTCCAGCGCGTCGATGCCCTCTGCCGCGACCTTGGTTTCTTCGGCGATGATCTCTTCGATCTGGTCCAGGAACCACGGATCGATGAACGACAGGTTGTAGATCTCTTCCACGCTCATGCCGGCGCGGAACGCATCGGCCACATAGAACAGACGCTCCGGACCCGGGGCCTTGAGCTCACGGCGCAGGGTCTGCAGGTCGTCCTCGTTGCCCAGATCCAGTTCGGTCGGGTCGAAGCCGACCTTGCCGGTTTCCAGGCCACGCAGGGCCTTCTGCACCGATTCCTGGAAGGTGCGACCCATCGCCATCACCTCACCCACCGACTTCATCTGGGTGGTCAGGCGCGCATCGGCAGCCGGGAACTTCTCGAAGGCGAAGCGCGGAATCTTGGTGACCACGTAGTCGATCGACGGCTCGAACGAAGCCGGAGTCAGGCCACCGGTGATTTCGTTCTTCAGCTCGTCCAGGGTGTAACCCACGGCCAGCTTGGCGGCGACCTTGGCGATCGGGAAGCCGGTGGCCTTGGAGGCCAGTGCCGACGAACGCGACACGCGCGGGTTCATTTCGATGACGACGACGCGGCCGGTGTCCGGGTTGATGCCGAACTGCACGTTCGAACCGCCGGTATCCACGCCGATCTTGCGCAGCACGGCGATGGAGGCATCGCGCAGACGCTGGTATTCCTTGTCGGTCAGGGTCTGTGCCGGAGCCACGGTGATCGAGTCACCGGTGTGCACGCCCATCGGGTCAAGGTTTTCGATCGAGCAGACGATGATGCAGTTGTCGGCGGTGTCACGCACCACCTCCATTTCGAATTCCTTCCAGCCCAGCACCGACTCTTCCACCAGCACTTCAGTGGTCGGCGACAGTTCCAGGCCGCGGCTGACGATTTCCACCAGCTCTTCGCGGTTGTAGGCGATGCCGCCACCACTGCCGCCCAGGGTGAAGCTGGGGCGGATGATGGTCGGGTAGCCGACGCGGGTCTGGATTTCCAGCGCTTCGTCCAGGGTGTGGGCGACGGCGGCAGTCGGGCATTCCAGGCCGATCTCGCCCATGGCGACGCGGAACAGCTCGCGGTCTTCGGCCATGCGGATCGCTTCACGCTTGGCACCGATCAGCTCGACGTTGTACTTCTCCAGCACGCCGTTGTCGGCCAGGTCCAGCGCGCAGTTCAGCGCGGTCTGGCCACCCATGGTCGGCAGCAGCGCGTCGGGCTTTTCCTTGGCGATGATCTTCTCGACCGTCTGCCAGTTGATCGGCTCGATGTAGACGGCGTCGGCCATCTCCGGGTCGGTCATGATGGTGGCCGGATTGCTGTTGACCAGCACCACGCGGTAACCCTCGTCACGCAGCGCCTTGCAGGCCTGCGCGCCGGAGTAGTCGAACTCGCAGGCCTGGCCGATGACGATCGGGCCGGCACCGATGATGAGGATGGTCTTTAGGTCAGTGCGCTTTGGCATTTTCTTCTCTAAGTCAGTACAGCGTGACAAGGGGGATTGATCGCACGCTGTCGATCAGGAACTTTTTTCTATTGGAAGCTGGATCTTGCAGCTGTTGAGCATGTCCTGGGCTAAAGCGTCGGACCCGCTGAAACCGCGATTGGACGCGATCACCGCATTGAGGCGTTGGCTATGAGCCGATTCGAAGAACGCCTTTCCTTTGTCGATCTCCGCCTCATCCAGCCTCAACACCATGGCATTGACCTCTTCCATGCTGGCGCCCGCGGCCCTTGCGCGCATCGTCGCACCCGCAGGCGAGTCCAGAAACTGACTCCAAGCCGCAATGACGTCGCCGCCCTCATCGCCGAGATCCTCGATGATGCCGTCGCGTATGGAATCCACATTCGCCTTCAGCATGAGCTTCGTCAGGCACTCGACCTGGTCGTCGGTCTTGACCGGTGAATCGGGACGCTGCTTCCAGCTCGATACTTCCACCTGGATCATGCGCGCGACGTCAGGAGCATCCTGCACAATGCCAAGACCCTGCATCACTTTTTCCACCTCTTTCGGCTGCGCCGGAGCGGCAGCCGCCGTTCCGGTCGCAAGCATCGACAGCAGGAGCGCGGCGATGCGCATCAGGCCTTGGCCTGCGCCATCAGGGACACGAACTGGTCGAACAGCGGGCTGACGTCGTGCGGACCGGGCGAGGCTTCCGGGTGACCCTGGAACGAGAACGCCGGCACGTCGGTGCGGGCGATGCCCTGGTTGGTGCCGTCGAACAGCGAGCGGTGGGTCACGCGCAGGGTGGACGGCAGCGTGGCTTCATCCACCGCGAAGCCGTGGTTCTGCGAGGTGATCATCACCCGGCCGCTGTCCAGGTCCTGCACCGGGTGGTTGGCACCGTGGTGGCCGTGGCCCATCTTGACCGTCTTGGCCCCGGAGGCCAGCGCCAGCAGCTGGTGGCCCAGGCAGATGCCGAAAGTCGGCAGCTTCTGGTCCAGGAACACCTTGATCGCGTCGATGGCGTAGTCGCACGGTTCCGGGTCGCCCGGGCCGTTGGACAGGAACACGCCGTCCGGCTTGAGCGCCAGCACTTCGGCGGCGGGCGTCTGCGCCGGCACCACGGTGATGTCGCAGCCGCGCTCGGCCAGCATGCGCAGGATGTTCAGCTTGGCACCGAAGTCATAGGCCACGACCTTGAACTTCGGGGCAGCGTTGACGAACGCGTTGCGGTCCAGATCCAGCTGGCCCTCGTTCCAGCTGTAGGTCGCATCCGTGCTCACCACCTTGGCCAGGTCCATGCCCTTCAGACCCGGGAACTTGCGCGCGGCTTCCAGCGCGACGTCGACATTGATGTCGTCACCGGCCATCAGTGCGCCGTTCTGCGCGCCCTTCTCACGCAGGATGCGGGTCAGCTTGCGGGTGTCGATGCCGGAAATGGCCACCACGCCACGCTGGTTCAGCCAGTCCTGCAGCGGGACCTGGCTGCGCCAGTTGCTGGGACGGCGCGGCACATCGCGCACGATCAGACCGGCCGACCACACCTTGCGGGCTTCGTCGTCCTGGTCGGTCATGCCGGTGTTGCCGATATGCGGGTAGGTCAGCGTGACCATCTGCCGGGCGTAGGAAGGATCAGTCAGCACTTCCTGGTAACCGGTCATGGCGGTGTTGAACACCACTTCACCGACGGACAGGCCGGGCGCGCCTACGGATTCGCCCTCGAATACGGTGCCGTCTTCGAGGACGAGGATTGCGGCTTGGGTCACGGAAATCTCACTTTGGCTACCGAGGGGTACCGAAGTCACGCCGCGCGATCCACTGAAAAGCGGTTGCAAAAAAGCGCGGACGGCGGTTTTTATCCGGTCCGGCTGTCGTGATTCGGCGAGCGGGAATTGTAATAGGAAGGTCACGCCAGCGCCAGCGTTTGCACGCATTCAGTCGCGCCGGGAGGCGTGTACCGTCCTGGGCAGCCACGCAGGGCGTGGCTCTACGCCAGGAAAATCCATTGACCCCGTAGAGCCACGCCCTGCGTGGCTGCATGGAGCCCGATCTGCCCCGCTCAGCCCGGCCGGCTGTCCAGCAGATCCCGCACCCGGTAACTGCCTGCAGGCCGCCCATTCAGCTGAACGGCCGCAAACAGCGCCCCACGGGCGAAGATGTCGCGATTGGTGGCCCGATGGGTCAGCTCGATGCGCTCACCCAGGCCGGTGAACTGGACCAGATGCTCGCCGACGATGTCGCCGGCACGCAGGCTGGCGTAATGCGGCTCTGCCCCGCCCTTCTGCGCGGCCGCGCCCAGGGTCAGCGCGGTGCCCGACGGCGCGTCCTGCTTGTGGATGTGGTGGGACTCGACAATGTCGCAATCCCACCCGGCCAGCGCAGCGGCGGCGCGCTCGACCAGCTCGTCCAGCACGGCCACGCCGAGGCTGAAGTTGGACGCCCAGACCAGCGGGATGGTGGCGGCGGCCTGGATCAGCGCCTGACGCTGGGCCTCACTGATGCCGGTGGTACCGGAGACCAGACCGGCCTTGCGCTCCAGGCACAGCGCCAGGATCGGGTCGAAACCTTCGGGCAGGCTGAAGTCGATGGCCACGTCGAAGGCCGGCGCGCCAGACAGTTCGCTGGCGGCGAAATGCGGCACGCCCTCGACCACGCGTTGGGCCGGCGAGCGGCGGGTGACAGCGGCAACGACCTGGAGGTCGTCACGCTCGGCGGCCAGCCGCAGCAGGGCCTGGCCCATGCGCCCGGAGGCACCGTGAATGAGCAGTCGAATGGGGGTGTTGTTCATGCACGAAGGCTAGCGGAAAGGACCGGCACCCATCAATGCTGTTTCGGCGTCGTCGGCCCACAACTGTCGCAACCGCCACACGCGCCACCGCCCACATTCGCCGGCGGCGCGATTTTCCGCCCCAGCGCCTGCAACCGCGCGCCACGCTGCGGCTTCAGCAGCCACAGCGCTACCCCGCCCCGCAATTTGCGCGCGGCCCCGGGGAACTGCTTCTTCAGCACCACCCACGCGCTGACCAGGGCGGCCAGCGCGATCACCAGGTACTGCAGCAGCAGGCTCAGCTCCATCAGCCGCCGCCCAGCGCCTTGGTCACCTGGTAGGTGATCAAGGCCGCGACATAAGCGGCAGCGAACAGGTAGAAGGTGGCAAAGCCGACCTGCTTCCACGAGTTGGTTTCACGCTTGATGGTGGCCAGGGTGGAAATGCACATCGGCGCGTAGATGAACCACACCAGCAGCGACAGACCGGTGGCCAGCGACCAGCCATCGGCCACCACCGGGGTCAGCGCCTGGATGGCCGCGTCGTCATCGGCCGCCGACAGCGCGTAGATCGTCGCCAGCGAGGACACCGCCACTTCGCGCGCGCCCATGCCCGGGATCAGCGCGATGCAGATCTGCCAGTTGAAGCCCAGCGGGGCGAAGAACACCGCCATCGCATGGCCGATCTGGCCGGCGAAGCTGTAATCGATGGCCGGCATGGTCGCGTTCTCGGGCGCACCCGGGAAGCTCAGCAGCACCCACAGCAGGATGGTCAGCGACAGGATGATGCCGCCCACCCGCTTGAGGAAGATCATGCCGCGCTCGTACAGGCCCACCGCCAGGTCACGCGGGTGCGGGATGCGATACGACGGCAGCTCCAGCATCAGCGGATGCTCGCTCTTGTCGCGCCGCCACTTCTTCATCACCCACGACATCAGCAGCGCGCTGAAGATGCCGGCCACGTACAGCCCGAACAGGACCAGGCCCTGCTGGCTGACGAAGCCCCACAGGGTCTTGGCCGGAATGAACGCGCCAATCAACAGCGCATACACCGGCAGGCGCGCCGAACACGTCATCAGCGGCGCGACCAGGATGGTGGCCAGGCGGTCACGCGGGTCCTGGATGCTGCGGGTGGCCATGATGCCAGGCACCGCACAGGCGAAGCTGGACAGCAGCGGGATGAACGAGCGCCCGGACAGGCCGGCCGACGCCATCATGCGGTCGAGCAGGAACGCCGCGCGCGGCAGGTAGCCCGATTCTTCCAGGGCCAGGATGAAGGCGAACAGGATCAGGATCTGCGGCAGGAACACCACCACCCCGCCTACGCCGGCAATGATGCCGTCGGTGAGCAGACTGGTCAGCGGGCCTTCCGGCAGGTGCGCCGCCGCGGTCTCGCCCAGCCAGCCGAAGGCGGCTTCAATGCCGTCCATCAGCGGCGTGGCCCAGGCGAACACCGCCTGGAAGATCAGGAACATCACCACCACCAGGGTGAGCAGCCCGAACACCGGGTGCAGCAGCCAGCGGTCCAGGGTGTCGTCGATCTTCGCGGTGCGGCTGGGCATGCTGACCGCGGCGGCCAGGATGTCGCGCACTTCTGCGTGGTAGTCGGCGGCCTTCTCGGGCACCTCCACCGGGGCCTGCAGGTGCGGCACCATCGCATCCAGGCGTTCGACCAGGGCCTTGGCCCCATGGCGACGCACGGCCACGGTTTCCACCACCGGCACGCCCAACGCCTTTTCCAGCGCCGGAACGTCGATCTGGATGCCACGGCGCTGCGCGGCATCGACCATGTTCAGCGCCACGATCATCGGCTTGCCCAGCTCGCGCAGTTCCAGCGCGAAGCGCAGGTGCAGGCGCAGGTTGGTGGCATCGATCACGCACAGCAGCACATCCGGTGCAGCTTCGCCCGGGTAGAAGCCGCGGCAGAAATCACGGGTGATCGCCTCGTCCAGACTGGCTGGCTGCAGGCTGTAGGCACCCGGAAGGTCCAGCACCGCGAACTCGCGACCGGACGGCGCGCGCAGGCGGCCTTCCTTGCGTTCCACGGTGACACCGGTGTAATTGGCCACCTTCTGGCGGCTGCCGGTGAGCTGGTTGAACAGCGCGGTCTTGCCGCTGTTGGGATTACCCACCAGCGCCACGCGCAATGCGGCGGTCGCGCTCATGCGTGACCCCCTTCCAGCGGACGGACCTGGATGCGCTTGGCTTCGGCAATGCGCAGGGCGAAACGGGTGAAGCCTACCTGCACCAGCAGCGGTTCACCGCCGATCGGGCCACGGGCTACCAGACGCACATTCTCGCCGCTGACAAACCCCAGTTCCTGGAGCCGACGGGCGATGGCGTCGTTTGCATGAATTTCCTGCACGGAATCCACCAGAGCGGAGCCGTTCAGCGGCAGATCGGACAACGTCACAGGTCGCCTTCGGGTCGATAAGAATGGTTATCAATATTAGCATCGCCGCGCCGCATCATGGCCGCGCGCCCCTGCACCGCTATGATCCGTACATGTTCATGGAGCTGCTGCAGGACCCCCGATGAGTGATGCCTTGAAGCGTGAACGCCGCGGCGCGGTGTTGACCCTGACCCTGAACCGCCCAACCCTGCACAACGCGTTCGACGCCGGGCTGATTGCCGAGCTGACCCTGGCCCTGGACGCCGCCGGGGACGACCCGCAGATCCGTGCGGTGGTGCTCGCCGGCGAAGGAGCCTCGTTCTCGGCCGGTGCCGACATGCAGTGGATGCGCGGCATGGCCGCCGCCGGCGAGGAGGAGAACCGGCAGGACGCGCTGGCCCTGGCCCGTCTGATGCGTACCCTGGACGAGCTGCCCAAGCCCACCCTCGCCCGCGTGCACGGAGCGGCGTTCGGGGGCGGGGTCGGGCTGGTCGCCTGCTGCGACATCGCCATTGCCAGCACCAGCGCGCGCTTTGGCCTGACTGAAAGCCGGCTGGGGCTGCTGCCCGCCGTGATCTCCCCGTATGTGATCGAGGCCATCGGCCCGCGCCAGGCACGGCGCTGGTTTGCCACCGGTGAACATTTCGACGCCGAGACCGCGCTGCGGATCGGCCTGGTTCACCAGCTGGTGGAACCCGAACGCATCGATGAAGCCGTGCAGCGCCAGCTGGGCCTGCTCGACAAGGCCGGACCGATCGCTGCGGCCACGGCCAAGCAGCTGGTGCGCCGGGTCGCGCAGGGGCCGGACCGCGACGCGCTGGACCACGACAACGCCGCCCTGATCGCCCGGCTGCGGGTCTCGGCGGAAGGACAGGAAGGCCTGGGGGCATTCCTCGACAAACGCGCGCCGCATTGGGTGACGCAGGATTGATTGCACCCGGTGGTGGCCGCTTTGTTGCCCATCCCGCGTATCCCCCTGTCATGGCCCGCCAGGGAACTGCGGCCTCCAATACGTTTCCAGGAATTTTCGTGATCCGATCTGTTCGCTGCCCGCTGTCTGAACTGCGTCTTTCCTGCCAGGAGGCGCGCCGCCATGGATGACTTCGTGCGTATTGTCGAAGTGGGCCCGCGCGACGGGCTGCAGAACGAGGCCCAGCCGGTGGCCACCGCCGACAAGATCGAGCTGATCCGCCAGCTCTCGCTGACCGGGCTACGCACCATCGAGGCCACCAGCTTCGTCAGTCCGCGCTGGGTGCCGCAGCTGGCCGACGCCGCCGAGGTCTACACCGGCATCGAGCGCCGGCCCGGTATCGACTATCCGGTGCTGGTCCCCAACGAACAGGGCTACGACCGGGCGCGCGCGGTCGGGGTCGAGGAAGTGGCGGTATTCACCGCCGCGTCGGAAACCTTCAACCGCACCAACACCAATGCCGGCATCGACGAGTCGCTGGCGCGCTTTGCGCCGATCCTGGCACGCGCCCAGGTCGACGGGGTCAAGGTGCGCGGCTACGTCTCCACCGTGCTCGGCTGCCCATACCAGGGCGAGGTCGCGGTCAGCGAGGTGGTCCGCGTGGCGAAGGCACTGCATGCCATGGGCTGTTACGAAATCTCGCTGGGCGACACCATCGGCGTGGGCACGCCGCGCAAGGCCCGGGCCATGCTCAAGGCGGTGGCCAGCGAGATCCCGATGTCGGCACTGGCCGTGCATTTCCACGATACCTACGGACAGGCACTGGCCAACATCGACGCCTGCCTGGAAGAAGGCGTACGCGTGGTCGACTCGGCCGTCTCGGGTGCGGGTGGCTGCCCCTATGCGAAGGGTGCCAGCGGCAACGTCGCCAGCGAAGACGTGGTCTACCTGCTGCACGGCATCGGCATGCGCACCGGCGTCGACCTGCCGGCACTGGCGGCCACCGGCCGCTGGCTGGCCACCCGGCTCGGCCGCGAAACCGGCAGCAAGGCCGGCAAAGCGCTGGCCGCCTTATGAGCCGCGGCGGCCCGCGCAGGGATGCAGCGGTCGGTGACCACCTCACCGGCCATCTGCACGCGCTGGCCGCCCTGGAACGCGCCCTCGCCCAACCCACCAGCGTGGATCTGCATGCGGTGCTGCGCGACGTGCAGCAGGCGCTGCAGGAAGCCATGGACGAGCGCCAGCTGGCGCTGCGCCGGTATGCTGCGCTGTTCGACGCCGTTCCCGACCCGGTCAGCATCCTCAGCGAAAGCGGCGTGGTGCTGGACCTCAACAAGGCCGGCGTCAGGGCGTATGGCCGCCCGCGCGAGGACATCGTCGGCCAGCCGATTGAAACCCTCAACCCGGATCTGCCCAGCGACCATCTCGACCCGGTGTGGGAGGCGCTGCGCCGCGGCGAGACCTATGTCATCGAAGTCACCAACATGCGCGGCGACGGCAGCCGCTTCCCGGTGGAGGTGCACTCGGCCGGCTTCGAGCACCAGGGCGAACACTGCATCGTGGCGGTGGCGCGCGACCTGAGCAGCCGCTGGCAGGCCGAGTCGCGCTACCGCCTGTTGATGGAGTCCATCGACAAGGGCGTGATCCTGTTCGACCGCAATCTGCACGTGGTCTCGGCCAACCCGGCCGCGCACCGCATCCTGGGTACCAGCGGCAGTGGCGGCAGCCTGCAGCACCTGCTGGCTCCGGAAGACTGGATCAGCGTGGACGAGCATGGCCACCCGCTCACCCGCGAGCAGTGGCCGGCGGCGGAGTCGTTGCAGCGCGGGCGGATCATCCGCAGCACCATCGTCGGCCTGTACCACCGCCCGCGTGGACGCATGATCTGGATCTCCACCACCAACGTGCCGGTGTACAGCAATGGGCGCGACACCCCCGACCATGTGTTCGGGTTGTTCAGCGACATCACCGAACTCAAGCGCAACAACACCCTGTTCGACCGCGCCCAGTCGCTGGCGCACATTGGCGGCTGGGAATGGGACCGCGGCCTGCAGCGCCTCTACCTGACCGACGAAGCCGCGCGCATCCTCGGCCAGGACCTGCCCATGCAGGACATGGCCCATCTCATGGACTGCCTGCGCACCGACGACCGCCTGCAGCTGCAGCAGGCGCTGCTCGAGGTGATCGACCGCCAGGTGCCGTTCGAGCTCGAACTGCAGGGCCAGCGCAGCGACGGCCATTCGTTCTGGGTGCGCATGATCGGCGAGGCCGAAGCCGGCGACGTCGATGCGGCCCGGATTGCCGGCACGGTGCAGGACATCACCGCGCGCAAACACGCCGAAGAGACCCTGCGCATCCAGGCCCGCACCGACCCGTTGACCGGCATCATGAACCGCGACGCGGTGCTGGGCGACCTGGCCACGCGCATGGCCAGCCCCACCCACAGCCGGGTGGCGGTGCTGTACATCGACCTGGACAGGTTCAAAACCGTCAACGACATGCTCGGCCACAACGCCGGCGACGAGCTGCTGATCGATGCGACCCGGCGCATTTCCACCGCGATCGGCACCGAGGGCCTGGTGGCCCGGTTCGGCGGCGACGAGTTCCTGGTGGTGTGCGACACCCGCGACCAGGCGGACCAGCCCGAGCGTCTGGCCGAAGCGATCACCCACGCCTTCGTTCCGCCGTTCCGTTTCGGCAGCGACGAGTTTGCGGTCACGACCAGCATCGGCATCGCCCGCGCACCGCAGGACGGGCTGCGCCCGCAGGTGCTGATCCAGAACGCCGACATCGCCATGTACGACGTCAAGCGCCGCACGCGGAATGGCTGGCAGGTGTTCTCGCCGGAACTGGCGCAGCGCCAGCACGACCGCCTGCAGATTGAAAGCCGCCTGCACCGCGCGCTGGATGATGAAGAGTTCCATCTGGTCTACCAGCCCCAGGTGAACCTCAAAACCGGCCAGCTGATCGCTGCCGAGGCGCTGATCCGCTGGCGAAATTCCCAGCTGGGCGAACTGCGCCCGGATGTGTTCATCGGCCACGCCGAAAGCACCGGCGACATCGTCCGCATCGGCCAGTGGGTGCTGCGCGAGGCCTGCCGGCAGGTGCGGCTGTGGCAGGACGCCGGTCTGGGCATCGTGCGGGTGGCGGTGAACGTGTCCTACCGCCAGTTCGTCGGCGAGGACCTGGCCCGCAACGTGCGCCAGGTCCTGGACGAGTTCGACCTGCCGGGCACCGCGCTGGAGCTGGAATTCACCGAGCGGGTGCTGATCGAGGACGCACCGGACACCCTGCAGACCTTTGCGCGCCTGCGTGAAATGGGCGTGCTGCTGACCATCGACGACTTCGGCGAAGGCTACAGCGCACTGAACTACCTGCGCCGGCTGCCGATCCACGGGCTGAAGCTGAGCCAGATGTTCGTCGAGGGTGTGCCCGGCAACCGCTCGGATGTGGCGGTGTGCGAAGCGGTCTGCGGCATTGCCCGCAGCCTGGGGCTGGGGCTGGTGGCCGAAGGCATCGAGTCCGAGGACCAGCGCAAGGCCCTGCACGGCATGGGCATCAGCGTGGGCCAGGGCTTCCTGTTCGCGCCGGGCCTGGCTCCGGACGACTTCGCCCGTCGGCTTGCCCGGCACCGCTGAGCCGCTGGTGGCAGTGCACAACGGTGCGCGGCCCGGCTTCGGCTAGAATCGGCGGTTCTCGAACTGCGGAATTCCCTGATGCAGCTGTCTTCTGTGCGTGCCGTCGTCACCGGTGGCGTTTCCGGCCTGGGCCTGTCGGTCGCCCGCCACCTGATCGCCCATGGCGGCAAAGTCGCCCTGTGGGACCTGAATGACGAAAAGGGCGCGGCCGCCGTGGCCGAGCTGGGTGCGGACAACGCGCGCTACTTCAACACCAACGTCAGCGACGAAGCGGCGGTGGCCGCGCAGATCGACGCCGCAGCCGAGTTCCTGGGCGGCCTGAACGCGGTGATCAGCTGCGCCGGCATCCTCGGTGCCGGCCGCGTGCTGGGCAAGGAAGCGCCGATGCCGCTGTCCAACTTCCAGGGCACGGTGATGGTCAACCTGGTGGGCAGCTTCAACGTCGCCAAGGCGGCCGCCAACCGCATGCAGCACAACGACGCCGGCGAAGACGGCGAGCGCGGAGTGATCATCAACACCGCCAGCGTCGCCGCCTACGAAGGCCAGATCGGCCAGGCGGCCTACTCCGCCTCCAAGGGCGGCGTGGTCGCCATGACCCTGCCGATGGCGCGCGAGCTGTCGCGCTTCGGCATCCGCGTGATGACCATTGCGCCGGGCATCTTCTGGACCCCGATGGTCGATGGCATGCCGCCGGCCGTGCAGGAATCGCTGGCTGCGTCGATCCCGTTCCCGCCCCGCCTCGGCAAGCCGGAAGACTTTGCCGGCTTGGTGGCGCACATCCTGGCCAACACCTACCTCAACGGTGAGACCATCCGCCTGGACGGCGCGGTGCGTCTGGCCGCCAAGTAATTCTTTACCTCCCACACCACCGACCTTCATTCCCATGAAAGCCAACGACATCAAGAAAGGCAACGTCGTCGAGTACAACAACGGCGTCTACCAGATCCGCGACATCGAGCGCAGCTCGCCGCAGGGCCGCGGCGGCAACGTGCGCTTCCGTTTCATCATGTACAGCGTGCCGGGCGGCAACAAGCTGGATGCCAGCTTCGACGCCGACGACAACCTGCCGGAAGTGGAACTGCTGCGCCGCCAGAGCACCTACTCGTACAAGGACGGCGATGCGTTCGTGTTCCTGGATGACGAGGACTACACCCCGTACACGCTGGACGCGGACGTGATCGGCGACGACGCCGGCTACATCACCGACGGTCTGACCGGCATCTACGTGCAGGTGATCGACGACCAGCCGGTCGCGGTGCAGCTGCCGACCAGCGTCGTGCTGGAAGTGATCGAGACCCCGCCGGAACTGAAGGGCGGCACCGCCACCAAGCGTCCGAAGCCGGCCAAGCTCAACACCGGCATTGAAATCATGGTGCCGGAGTACATCGCCAACGGCGAGCGCGTGCTGGTCAACACCACGACCGGCGAGTTTGCCGGCCGCGCGGACTGATCCGATTCAACCGCCGCTCGCGCGTACTGATCGGATTCAACCGTAGAGCCACGCCCTGCGTGGCTTTGCGGAGTCAGACGAAACACAGCCACGCAGGGCGTGGCTC
>NZ_JASCOZ010000003.1 GCF_029960115.1 Stenotrophomonas sp. PS02289 | reverse complement strand
GCGGCCGCGCGGGGCGCGCCGGGGGGCCGCCCAACCCCCGCGGCCCCCCCCCCGGCTCTACGGGTCAATGCCCCTTCGGGAATTCCAGCTCCGCCATCACCGGGAAGTGGTCCGACGGCAACACGCCGCCGGGCTTGTCGTCCAGTGTCGCGAAGCGGGAGACGTTCAGCCCGCGGACCAGAATCCAGTCCAGCTCGGTGGTTGGCGTACCACTGAAGTTGTGGAAGGTCAGGCGCTGGCCCTCCACCTTGGTTGCCAGCTTGCGGGCATCGCCCAGCGCGGCAGTGAAGGTGGCGTAGGTCTCGCTGCCCGGTTCACTATTGAAATCTCCCGTGACCACCACCGGCACGCCGTCGTGCAGCTGGTGCAGCCGCGCGATGATCGCCTGGGCTCCCTTCACCCGACGCGGTTCGTCGTCGTCGCGGTAGGGCAGGTGTGTGTTGAGCAGATAGAAGCGCTTGCCGTCGCCCGTCCGCTCAAACAGCGCCCAGGTCACCATCCGCGGATACAGATTGCCCCAGGTGATGCTGCCCGGCACCTCCGGCGTATCGGACAGCCAGAAGTCGCCCGATTCCACCACCTTCAGCCGCGTGCTGTCGTAGAACACGCCCATGTGCTCGTCACCCTCACCGCCGCGCCGGCCCTGGCCGAACCAGCGGTACTGGGGCAGCTGGGCGACCAGGTAGTCGCCCTGTTTCTGCACCAGCTCCTGGGTGCCCACCACATCCGGCCGTTGCGCGCGCAGCAGCTCGACCATCGCGCCGCGGCGGTCGTCCCAGCGCCGGCCGGGCTCGGTATCCGCGGGGGTTCGCACATTGAAGGACATCACCCGAAGCGGGTCGGGCTTGGCGGCGGCGTGGGCCGCGGTAACCGGCAGCAGCGACAGCAGCGACAGCGCCAGCAGGGCCCGCAGCGAGGCAGCACGGTGCAGCAAGGACAGCATGAGAGTTCCTCCCTTTCATGTAATCGATTCCACAGAGTGCCACGGACGCGGCGAGTGTGGTGTGCCGGGATGGGCGGCAGCGCCGCCGATCCGGGGCCGGGAGCGACCCGGGTCAGTGGTAGTCCTTCAAAAAGTCCACTCTGATCTTTGCCTTCGGCAGGCTCTCATTGAGATGGGCCAGCACCAGGCTGCAGGAGCGGCAGGCGTCCAGGCTGGTGAAAAAGTGGACCGAGTCGATGTCGTCTGCGTTCAGCTTCCGCAGCCCGTTGGATTTGAGGTCACTGAGGAGGGTGTCGCCGATCAGCCGTTCCGCATCCTTGTGGCGATGGAAGACTATCAGCCGGGTGTCATCTGCATGGCGTAGCACCGGCAGGCTCGTGAGTTCGGGGTTGATAGGCTGGCCGCGCATCTCAGCGCGCGCATCCACGTACTCGATCTTGCCATCAGGGTCCTGGGGACTCTGGGTCATCAGGTTCTTCGTGCTTTTGCCGTCGGACAGTGCGTAGTAAACAATGCATCTGCCGTCGCGCGTAGACACCTCCGCAAAGGCCAAGTTGGCGTGGCCGGTATTTTTGCTCAGCAACTCAAATGCCTCCGGCCGCTGCAGGCTTTCGACAGTGAACGGTTTCCAGCCTTCCTCCCTGCCTTGAATGGGCAGCAGCTTATTGAGTGTATCGACCGTTGACTGCTGTTCCCCCAGCGGCCTTTTCGACAATTTAGACCAGTCTGGAATCGTGCTGCGCATGCCTTCGACGAACCGGCGCTGTAGATCGTCGGCTGACATCACCCGTCGTACATAGGTGTTCAGTACCTCGGGTTCCCCCTGCTTGCTTGCCTCGGTTTCGAATGCCTCCGGTGTTGGGAACTTTCTCAGTTCCTCATCGCTGAAGTTGCGTCTAAGCAGGCCGTACACGTGCTTCTTGATGTTGGCATGGTCTTGTGCGGCAGAGGCACGGCTTCGGCCGATGCGGTACTCCTCCGAATGCTCCAGGTAGATGTCGATGTCGATGGAGGATGTCATGCGCCGGAACTTCAGCGGCACGTCGCTGGATTGCGCTGGGTCCCACGGTGCCTCGTAGAAGACGCCGGTGGTGGGTTCGCGCGCATTCGGGCTGACATCGGCTTCAATGCAGACGCGCTGTCGCGTGCCTTGGCCGACCACGATACCGCGCACACGACGCCGGTCCGCGATGCCGGGCACCAGGCCCTTGATCTCGAACAGCGGCACCTTGTCATTCACAGCAGCAGCGGCGTCGGGCGAGGTATTGGCAGGCATCCCGAACGTGGTGCCGGTAATCCTGCTTGCTTCCAGCTGTTCGGGGTAGGTGACCTTCCAGGGTACGCCCAGCGCCGCCGCCTGCTCGGCGCTCAGCGGAACCAGCCCTTCGACTGGCGCACGGGCCTTGGCACGTTTGCCGGGGCCAGTGGGTAGAGGTTCCCAACGTTTAACCTGGCCTTCATCGACCACCAACTGTGAAAGCGTGCCATCGGCGCCGGGTCCCTCCACGGGGGCCAGCGTAAGTTCGCGGTGGCCCACGGCATGCGCTTCCAGTGCCGACTGCGACGGAGCGTTGGGCAGTTCCAGCAGCCCGTCGGGCGTATATTTCAGACGCACCTCGCCGCGGTCGCAGCTGGTCGGATCGAGACCGAGACCGCGCTTTGTCCGGCAACCCCGTTGTTCCTCGCGCTCAAAGTGGCCGTCTTCGCGCATGCCCTTCGGCCGCGCGCGCAGCACGTCCTCGCCGGGCTCCAGGGTGTAGGGCCTGCCGTCGATCCAGACATCCCACTGCTCCGGTGCCCGCTCGACTGCCTCCACATTGTGGGTGTTCCCCAGATTGAGCAGCACGCCGCCTTCGCTGCGCACCACCGGAATAGTCTCCGGCATTGGCATACCCAGTCTCACGCCCGGCAGCGCAGGTCCGTACGGCTGGCGATTGACGGGGTCGTAGCGGTGCCAGCGGTTACCGTCGGCCACGACCAGCGCGCGCTGACCGTCTTGCAATTCCGCAGCGGCCAGGGAGGTGGGGGGCTGCTCCAGTGCCGACATCGGTGCCTTGCCTTCAACCACGGCCCGCGCCACCACGCTGGAGTGAGCCGCCGAATCGGCTCGCTTCAGCAGTCGGGCCAGCCACGGCGCACGCAGGCGTGCCAGCTCCAGCGCCTTGCCGCCCACCCAGAGTGCGCCCTTGCCCAGGTCGCGCAGCAGGAAAACGCCACTTTGCTGGGCGATGTCGGTGGCCAGCCGGGTCAAGGCGCGGCCTGACTCGGCGGTCAGCGCACGCACGCCCAGGGTGGTGCCTTCGCGGACCAGACGCACGGTGCTGCCGAGGAAGCGTCCCACCGGGACCACCGAGAATCCTGCGTCGATCGCGCAGCCCAGCACGGCCGACGTGGAGTGGTCGCCCTCGATCAGGTCCTCGGCGCATTTGTAGAAGGGGATGACGAACTCCGCCACCTGGTTGAAGACGTGTTTCTCCTTGTCCACCAGTTTTTCCAGACCGGTCCGCTCGGCCAGTATCTGCACCTTGACCTGCTCCAGATGGTGTTGCCACAGGTGCCGTGCGGCGGCCTTCGCCACGCCGACCACGTCGTGGCCTGGCACGGTGCCATCGGCTGCCACCAGGTTGGCATCGTTGACGCGGTGATAGTGCTCGAGCACCTGGGCCCGGGCCAGGTCGCCGTCGACGTAGGCTGCCGATTCCACCCATTCGCCCCGGTCGGGGATCACCCAGGCGAGGCGCGCAATACCGGCACTGGGAAACACCTCGATATGGAACGGTGCAGCGTTGTCGGGGACGCGTGGCGTGCAGCGCAGCAGTACGCCCTGCAGCGCCTCGCGCCCCTCGTAGACCAGCCGCAGCGGTGTACAGCTCGACGCGTCCAACTGCGCGCGCTGTGCGGTGGGCAGCGTCTTCAGCAAGCCGGCAATGATGTCTGCAAGGCCGGACTCGACCTCACGCCGGTATAGATCGAAGGCTGCGTCAAACCGGCTGCGCACGGAAGGACCATTGACCGATACGATGGCATCGGCGATCACCAGATCTTCCAATGAATCGTTGTTCTTGGTCAGGGCGTTTGTGGAGAGCAGCTCTCCGAACGTCGCCTCGCGCGGCGTCTCCCAAACCAGATCCACCGCGGCTGACTGGAATCTGAGCCAGAGGGCTTTCGTCAAACCATGCGCTTCCAGCAGTGTGTCGGGCAACCGGTCCAGCGGTTGCGACCAGTACACCACATCCACGCCGGCTTCGGTGAGCACGCGTGACGCCATCTCCTTCCGGCTCGGCGGCGGTGCCAGCAGCCGGCTGGCGTGCAGCGCATGCTGTTCCTGGTCGTTGACCAGGGCGTCGACGGCGGCCTGCGCCTGCGCGGGCGTCACCGAATCCAGCGGCACGCCGGCAGGCAATGCGCCACGCGCCGCTGCATACCGCACCGCGGCCGGCACCAGGGCGTGTACCCAGGCGTCGTTGAGCACATCAGTCTCTCCGGCCACGGCCGGCGGACGCGCCAGCTGCGTCGGCAGCACCACCACGTCGTCGTAGCGGGCCCGGGCACTCGCACCGGGCTCCATCGACTCCAGCAGGGCCACCCCGTGCAGGAACGCTGCAGACTGGAGCGACCCCCCATACGGAATCCAGTGCGGAACATCGGCGACCAGCAGCGCCGGCTGCTGCAGGTCACTCACCAACAGCCAGAACAGGAGATCCACCGCGTCGGCGCTGGCGTCAGGCTGGGCGCGGATGATCGAGGTGCGGATCTCGATCCGCACCTCATTCACGGTGCGCTCCGTGGTGTCTGTCGACGCCAGCATCCGGCGTTGTGCCTCGATCACATCCGGTCCCAGATACTGGTCCAGCATCTGCTGGGCCAGCAGGGTCTGCGCGCCCAGCGGCGAATACGGCTGCGAGGAAGCTCCGCCGTACCAGCCGGCGGATTCCAGTCGGGGACGGCAGACCTCTTCGAACGGGCGCGTGCGCGCCATCAACGCCCAGCGTTCGGCGGCTCCCAGTGCCGCGACGGTGTCCAACAGCTCGGCACCACCTAGGAGTGGTAGGCCGAAGCTGTCGAGCAGCGCATTCAATGGCGGCAGCGGTGGGTTGGACGGTGGGCGGGGAGAGGTGGCCGCTTCTGCCGGAACGGCCGGCAGCCACCGTTGCAGGTAGGACAGTACGGGATCGTCCGTGTCCGAGGGCGCGGTCAGGTCCTGTGACAGCGGAAACTGCAGCGGAGTGCGCGCGGACGGCACGGCGGTGGCGCTGGGCGCTGTCGGTGTGGCCAGCAGCACCATGGCGAAGGCCAAGGCCTCGTCAGGGCTCAGCGTGCTGTCGCGCGCGCGCAGCGCGATGGCCAGGGTCAACACCGGTGCCTCACCTTCCGCGCCTCCCTGCGCATAGGCCACTGCGCGTTCGACCCAGCCGTCGCCGGCGTCGGGCAGCACCGCGTGCACGGCCTTGCGCAGCAGTGCCAGGGACGTTGAGTCCTGCAGCGGCGAGCCAGTATCCCAGCGTGCCAGTGGGAGTCCGGCATTCCGCACCCGGTCCAGCAGGCTGCCTGTGGTTTCAGCCGCTGCGGTGCTTCGGGACCACGCCTCAAGCAGGGACGGTCCCTGCAGAATCACGTCTGGGGCGGCGTCCAGTCCGGACGCATCGATCTGGGCGCGCAGCGCTTCCTCGATGCGGTCCATCATCCCGGCGTGCGGCGTGGCATCGTCCGGGCGCATATAGGCCGCGGCCAGCGCGTTCCCGTTCGCCTGCTGCAGCCATTGCGCGGGTGGCAGCAGCCACGTCGCGACGTCGTCGCTACCGCGTGTAGTGGAATAGATGTTTCCCACCGCGTTGATGTAGGAGTCGATGGCGGCAATGGCATCGGCAAAGCCGGGATCTGCTTCCTCCATCGGCAGGTCCAGGTTCACATACAGTTCCCGCAGTGGCTCAAGCATGCGTACCGGTCGCACGCGAAGATCATGGACGCCCATGCTGGCAGGCGGTATCAGGCGGGACATCGGGCCGTATCCCATCAGTCGCTGCAGCACGGCGGCAACGCGGTGGATGAGCGTGCCGAGATGATGCTCCCAGCGCATCGGCATGCGGTCCAACGCATCGCGCCAGGCCCGCGTCGTGGGTGTGTTCGTGCGCCAGTCGCCCGCGGTGGCGGTGCCGTACAGCGCGTCATGCAACGTGACCAGCATCGTCGCCAGCTCCTGGTCGATGCCGTACAGCGACGCCAGCTCCGCCTCGTTCAACAGGGCGTGTCCCGGATCGCTCAACACCGCCTGGAGGCGCTGCGCAGAAACCACCGGGAAGGGGCGGCGGTCGTCAGCGCTCCGCACCCGGCGGCGGTGCAAGGCGAGCACGTCATCGTCGGCGGGAGCGGCCAAGGCGGCGGACGGCAGTGCGGTGCCCAGCGCCAGGCGACGGAATCTGACGTTCACGTGTCCGACCAACACCCCAAGCCGTTCATCCAGCCAGCGCGCGGCCGTGGTGCCGATCCGCGCCAGCTGGTGCAACGCGGCGCGGTGGTCTTCGTGCGGCAGGTGATGCCGCCACGCGCCGACCGCATCCAGCAACTGCGTGAGCAGGCGGACAAACGCGTAGGCGCGTGTGTCCTGGCCGCCACGGCTGATGTCGTCGCGACGCCACTGGGGCACCTCCTGCAGGTTTCCGATTTCCTGGAACAGATCCCGCGCCTCAGGTGAGTCGAAAAACACATCCAGGTCGTCCAGTCCGGGTGAACCGTCGTACAGGTGCACCCCGGCGCGCTCGAACAGCCGGACGATGGCCGTGCGCAGTCCGGATGCCGTGTGGGCCGTGTGCGGGTCCAGCGTCTCCCACCAGTCGGCGGCCGACAGCGTGTCCACCATCGGTCGGAGCACGATCAACGGGCCATGCCCGACCATCGGTACCCCAAGCTGTGCGCCGACACCTGACTGTGATGACGCCGGCTCGGGTGGGAAGTAGCCCTCATCGGTCAGCGCCCCGGCACGCGCGCGCGGACGCAGCGGATCAAGGGCGTGGCCCGGGAATGCGGCACTGACGTCGCCGTCTTGAACTGCGGGAGAGGGAGCATCCAGCGGGGCGGGCTGCCGTCGCAGGAACCGTTCCCGTTGCTGCTTATGCAGCACGTCCAGGCCTGCGACCATTCGCGCTTGGGTGTAGCAGGTATTCAGCTGGGCCAGCGCCGTGTTGGTTGTTTCGGAGGGTCTGCCATCCGGCGTGCCATCGAACTGGAGAGGAGCGTCCGTCCGCTGCATCCAGCCACTCTGGTCGACATACCCCTCGGTGAGGGTTTCCACGGCCGAAGGCCGGGTTTGTGGGACGCCGGTGACGAGACGCTGGAACACTTCCGTGGCGCGGGCGGTGGACGCAACACCGTTGCGCACATGGTCCAGCTGGAAGGGCAGGTAAAGCAGGCTGGTCAACGCGTGGGAAAAGCTGTCATAGCGGCCCAGGGGTACGACGCATCCGGGCGGCAGGGGCGTTGCGCGTGTCGCCACGTCCATCACCTGCCGTGCGAGCGGTGGCAGGTCCGCGGTAACGCCTGCGGGTGTAGGTCCGGCAGCGCGGGTGAGGCGGGTGTGCACTTCGGCGGTGAGCGTGTTCCGTTCTGTTTCGTTGGCAAGCTCGAACAACGTGGGCAGACCCCAGCGGGGATCCAGCAAGCCGGCGTCCTTCTGCTCGAGCTTCTTTATCACCTGCATCGCACGGTCCACTGCGTGGGTGTGTGCTGACGGAACCATGACCTGCAACTGTTCGCGCACCCATGCATGCCGTTGTGTCATGTTGCGTCCGCTACCGAGCGTCTCGTCCTGCATCGCACGCGCCAACGGGCGTGCATCGGCGGCGGGATCCTCGGCGCGGTGGTGCGTCAGTCGCTCCGTCCAGTCCACCAGCGAGCACCACGAGGGGCGGTAAAGTGCGTCGCGCAACTGCTGCAGCCCGGGATCGCGCAGCGCGGTGTCTGCGCTGAGGCGATGGCGCACGGATGCGCAGTGCACGTCCCATTGCACGCCGGGCAGCAGCACCGCGTGCAGTAGCACGTCGCGCCACGCGCGCTGCTCAGTGTCTGACAGCCCGTCCGGCAGCGCGCAGCTTTCGGCGAGACCATCGGCCAGCAGCCGCGTCAGTGGCAGGCCGGCCAACCCGGCGGCACGCAGGGCCGACAGCAATGAGGCGTCGATCGGGCCTGCATTGAGTGCAGCGGCCAGCGCCTGTAGTTCGACATGCGGCACGCCGGCAGGTGCGGGCAGCGCACGTGGGGACGTGGAGCAGGGTGCGTGCGGCAACGCTGTGACGGCGGACGTGGTGTTGACCAAGCCGTGTAGGGCAGAGAGCGGAGGCCGCTCGGTGAGGGGGAGGGACGAGGTTGCAGCAGCCGAGGTCGGGGCGGGCGACGCAGCGATGGGGAAGGGCATGACGGAAGCGGAAGCGCAAAGGGCGCGCAGCATCCAACAGCCCGATCTCATAAAAGTGACTCGACAGAGAATCGCCTTGTGCGTACGTGCAGTGCAGGCCGCTACGTCTGTCGCATTTCGCACGCCAACGCGAATGGTGCACTTCCAGCGCGTATGGCAAGGGGTACGGCCAGCGGCGCTCAGAGACGATTCTGGTGGCGCTGCTGGCCGCGACCCCGTGACGCCGGACGCTACCCGGCGGTAGTGCTGCGCGGCTTACGCGCGGTCGCTGCGGTTTCTACGGCCAACTGAAACGGTGACCTCGACCGTGGTCGGCTCTTCGTCCACATCAATGTAGGCGTGAACCAGCTTCTTCAGCGCATTGGAGGGGTGGATCTTCGAGCGCCGGGCGGCTTCGCGGAACTTGCAGCGCTCTTCATGCGGAACGCGTACGCGCATCACGACATCCTTGCTCATGGTGTGTGACTCCAGGTGGGTGTTTCGAACGAGCCTGCGAACTGCAATTGCATCGTGAATCTCCTTCCGGTTATTCCCCTTGCCGGGATGGCAAGGGGTCGGGAGGTTCGAAACCGTACACCTAGAGTAAAAAACGGCGGGCGTATTTCCCCATCGAGGGTGTTGTATTAGCCACCCTCCCGACTCGGGTCACACACTTTAGATGTAAGGGTTTCGACGCCCCGTCCGGACAGCGTGTGCGATGTCGCACCACAATGGAAATAGCCTTTGTCCGCCTACGGTTGGGCGCGTGGTGTGCTGCAACACGAATCATGTCGCAATCACCTCATGACACCGAAGTCATCGGTAAATCCGGTGTGAAATGCGACGTTTCAACGCGATGCAAATTCGCGTGATGCAAGTGGCGCTGCCGCGACGCAATCGTCCCAAGCTCCGCGGAGTCGATGGCGAAGTGCCCGGGCGCACCGTTGCACGCGATGGTCTCGTCGTCCAAACGCTGATGCAATGGATGGCGACGTCGTCCGGTACCCGGCTGCAACCGATGGCGGTGGACTGCTCCGGTAGGGTCGCTCGACAGACGACCGCCGATGAAAATGATCGCTGCTGTAGGGCGTGACCCTGAAACGCAGACGCGCTTCTGCGCCACAAATCATGCGTCACCCTGCGGATCACCGCTATCGGCCGTCGTCTGTCGACCGACGCTACCACCTCGGCTGCCCTACGATCTGATCGTACGGGCCCGCATTGGATGCGCCCGGTAGGGTCGCTCGACAGACGACCGCCGATGGCACTGATCGCTGCTGTAGGGCATGACCCTGAAACGCAGACGCGCTTCTCCGCCACAGATCATGCGTCACCCTGCGGATCACCGCTATCGGCCGTCGTCTGTCGACCGACGCTACCACCGTGGCTGGCGCGTCGTGATGGTTGGGCCCTAGAATCGGTCTCAGGACAAAGGATTGCATAACCATGCCCATCGCCAGAGAAGGCCGCTTTCTCCTCACGCACGATCTGAATCGTGGCAGCACCAGCCTCGGTCTCGAGTCTTCCATGCTGTGCGACTGCATCGAAGAAGTGCAGCGGGAAGGCTATGCGGGCGTATTCGGCAATCCCGAGTTTGGTTTCAACGAGACCACTCTGGATGCGTTGACCCAGCTGCCCCAACTCCGCCACGTGTGGTTCTGGGACATCCACCTCAAGAACATTGACGGCCTGTACGCGCTGCAGCAGTTGGAGACCTTCGGTGTCCACCAGCGACGACCACCGGTCGCTTTCGAGCGGTTGCCTTCACTGAGGCAGATCGTGTGGGAGTACCGCCCGCGCGATACCGGTTTGGAAACCTTGCCGCTGGATATGCTGCACTTGTGGCGCTATGCACCCAAGCACGCGAGCTTCGCCGGCCTGATGCTTCCAGACACACTGGAAGAACTCGACATCAACTGGTGCAATCCCGCCAGTCTGGAGGGCCTGCCGCGGCTACCGAACGTCCGTCGTCTAGGCATCCATCAGTGCCGCCACATGAGCAGCCTGGCCGCAATTCCAGATCTGTTCCCTGCGTTGGAGCACCTGGTGGTGGACGCGTGCGGGCGGATGCCGGTGGAGGAGGAGGGGGAACGGCTGGTCGAGCAAATGCCGGGGCTGAAGCATGCGTTTGTGCAGAAGCGGGTGGTTACGAAGGGGTGAGGCCAGCCTTCGTCCTACCAGCACACCGTCCGCATGGCCAGTCAGCCCTGGCGATGATAGGCACAAACAAAAAACCCGGAATTCCTCGCGGAACTCCGGGCTTCTTGTCGGTTCTTTCGAACCTGTCGTTGGTGGAGGTGGGCTCTACTGGATGGGCTGTCCGATGCCTTATGCCGCAAGGCGCGGCGGGTCGCCTGCATCACCGATACCCCCAGCGGTACCCCCGGTTTCGAGCGCCTGATCGCGGGCCCGAACCTGCAACTGAATCCATTCCTCAACCTCCGATTCCAGCCACCGAACTGAGCACCCGATGTGCAGCTGTTTGGGAAAGGATCCGTCCGAAATGCGCGAATAGACGGTCGACTTGGGCAGTCCGGTGCGGTCGACGACCTGGCTCATTCTGAGCAGCCGGCTGGGGGTCGGAGGGGCGTCATTGGTGGTCATGGTTGTCTCCTTCGCCGCGGTGGGCGGCAGTGTGGGAATTGGGTTCAGTGCAGGGCCTCGGCCCATTTGCAGACCTGTCGGGCCTGCGCCTTCGCGTGGTGGCTGTCGTCATGGCCGGCGCAGTACCGGTCCATCCGGTGGATGACCTCGGCCTTTGCCATATCCAGCGCCTCGTTTCGGTCGACTGCTGTCCTCTCCCACTTCAGCCGCAGGGAGCACCTATAGCCATAGTCGGACAGGTTTACTGTGGTCGCGAAGATCCAGCCGGTACCGGGAACTTCGGCCAGCTCGATGCTGGCCAGCCGCAGGTAGCCCCGGCCGGGCATCTGATGGTCTTCATCCGCCGGCCAGCGGCGCTCGGCCAGCGCATCGAACATGTCCAGCTGGTTGGCGGTCACTGGGTGTCTCCGTGGCACAATCGCGCCGTACCCCATATGGAGATGGTCCGATGATCGCAGCTGAAGTAATGGTTCCCTGCATGTCCAGCGTGCCTACGTGCCGTCTTGATTGGGCGGCCGTTTCCGCAGTAGGTGGGTGGATCGCCGCCCTGATCACGCTGATTGCGGTAGTTGTCGCGCTCTCGAGCTCCAGAGCACAGAGCGCGGCTGCGGATAAGGCAGTCCGTGCCGAGCGTTCGAAGGCTGAGTACATTCAACAGCGAGAATGGGACGCAAGGACCAAGGCGGATCAGCGCACAGCAATGCAGCTTGCTCAAGCCTTCGCAAAGGAGCTCGCTTATGGGCGTCGGGAGCTTGTTGCCACCCTTATTGACTGGGACCCCGACCTTTTTACCAATACGTCCCACGTGATTCTGGAGTCCTTTGTAGCCAAGCAACCATTTCACGATCTGGTGTTCCTGCGCAGCTGTACAGACAGATTGCAAGGGTTCGAAGACGAGGACGCTTTTGCGCTGCTTTCTGTGCTCACGACGTGGCAGTTCTTTAATCGTGACCCTGGCCTTTCGATCTCGGAGATCCAAGCAAAACAGGAAGCTTCGCGCAGAGACATGGCTAAGGCGCGTGTAACGTTCGGCCTTCAGCTTCTCGACAGTATCGAGCAGACGATAAACAGAATGGCCCGGTATTACGAAGGGCATCCGAGCATCATCGCGACGAGTGATGAGACTCTGACGGATAACGCAAGGACGCGGCTTGCTGACCTCCGCAAGCGAATGGCTGGGAAGGCTTAGGTCAGCCACCATCCACCTTCTGCGGAATCAGATTCTGCTGGTGCATGTGCTCAATCACGGTACGGCCGCTCGGCAGCAGGATGTGCGACAGGAACGCTGCCTCGAAGGTGAGCATGCCGATCTCGATGGCGGTGACCTGGCCCTTCACCCAGTCCCGCAGGATTGAGTAGACGGCCACACCGCCGATTTTCAGGGTCTGGGCCTCATGGTCGGCGCGGGTGGCGCGCACGCGGTGGTAGTTCTTCGGCCGATTAGGGAGCGGGTTCGTCATGCGACCCCCGTATTGACGCCGAGGGCGCTCGGACCGACCATGCGGCCACTATTCTGGAGACCGACATGAAGCCCGAAATCAGAAAGGATTCCCTGAGCAGCTCCTACTACGGCCAGGACATTTACGTTGAGGCGTGGCAGCCGGATGGCGGCAAGGCCTACGTCCACCTTGTGGAGGCCGGCAACCTTCCCGACTTCAACAACCCGGACTGCGGCGAACACGACACCCTGGTTGCGGCTCTGGATGCAGGCCTGCGATTTGCGGTATCCGCGCTGAGCAACTGACGTCTGGCTCATGCTGCCTCCCGCATCAGGGTCATGACCAGCGCCTTCGCGGTCCGGTTCGGTACCGCGTTGCCGATCTGCTTCGTGATCTGGGTGGCGTTGCCGGCGAAGTCGTAGACCTCGCCCTCGTCGTCGAAGGACGTTGCCCGGGCCAGCTCGCGCCAGTGCAGCATCCGGTAGTTGATGTCGATCTCCACCTGGTCAGCCAGCTCGGCAGCCGGGGAGGCGAGGTCGAAGCGGTTGGCGGTGGTGATGGTGGGCAAAGGTTCGGCGACGGCGTGCACGCGCGGTGCCTGTCCGTCCCGCTCGCCGTAGTTCGGCACTAGGCATGGCTCGGCCAGAGCCAGCGACTCGCTGCAGGTGATCGTCGGCATGGGCTCGTTGGCGGGGCCCATATCGCCCGTGCGGCCGTGCCCAACGTTGCCGCGCATCACGATGGCTTCCGCGATGGCTACCTCATTGGAACCGGTCAGGGCCGGAATTGGCGTGTCGACATCCAGCACGCGGCTGCCAGGATCGCGGCCGTCGCTGTCACCGTGCCCGGCACGCATCAGCACAGGCTCAGCCAGGCCGAACCGCGCCTTCGTAGTGACCGATGGCACCGGCTCGGTGACGGACGATGCGGTCAGGCCGGATCCGCCGCCGTAGTAGGGAGCCACCAGCGGCGTGGCCACCGCCTGATCGCCGCCCTTGGCCGTGGTAATGGTCCGGATCGGCTTTGCCGCCGAGCGCGGCACGCCGGCGCTGCTGGTGTTGGAGGTCGGAACGATGATCGGCTCGACCAGCTGTGGCCGTGCGCAGCCCGGGCGCTCGCTGCCAGCACCACCGGTGGTGATCGTCGGCAGAGGCTGCTCGACGTCCCGCGCGGCACCGCCGCTGCCGGTCGCCAGCACCAGCCCGACATGGCCGCCGCCGGCCGTCAGAGTAGGCAGCGGCTGATTGATCGACGCCGCGCTCGCATGCAGGTGCTGCTCGCTGGTGCCGCTCAGGGTGACCAGCATCGGCTGCACCGCGATCAGGCCCAGCTCGATGGCCTCGGCCCGGGAGAACACCAGACGCGGCTCCGTGCTGTCCAGCAGCGCCTGCACCGCTTCCTGGTAGGGCTTCGGCCAGCTGTACTTCACCGCGCCGGCCTTGATCCGCTTCAGCGTGTTCGGGCGCAGCGGCTTCTTCCGGCGGAAGATGCTCTTGCCGGTCATGGACCAGTCGATGACCTCACGGGCACCGCGCCAGCGCTCCCGGGTGCCCAGCAGGTCGGTGCTGCCGGCGCGGTCGTGGGTGGCCTCGGGCCAGGTCAGCGGCTTGCCATCGCTGCGGCCGATCAGGAAGAAGCGGCGGCGAGTGGTCGGGTCGCCATAGTCGGCGCAGTTGAGCACCTTCCAGTCGACCTTGAAGCCGATGGCCTCCAGCGCCTGCACCCAGGCACGGAAGTACTCACCGCGGCGGGACTTGATTGGCCGGCCGGTGTGCAGGCTGCACGGACCCCAGTCCATGAACTCCGGCACGTTCTCGACCAGGATGCGCTTCACGCGCAGTTCCGAGCACCAGCGCACCACGTGCCATGGGTCCATGCGCTGCTGATCGTGCACCGGCCGGCCGCCGCGCGCACGGCTATGGAACACGCACGAAGGGGCGGCGATCAGCAGATCCAGCCAGCCTTCCGGCACCAGGGACAGGGGCAGGACGGATTCCAGGTCGGCGCAGTGGATGCGGTCGGCGTCCTCCGGGTGATTCCGGCGGTTCGTCTCGATGGCGACCGGCCAGTGGTTCACCGCGACCAGACGCGCGGGGCGACCCAGCTCGCGCATGGCACGCTTCGCATCGTTGGACAGCCCGCCAGCACCACAGAACAGGTCGCCGATGATGGCGGACCGGACGCGCGACCTCGACGTGATGCGGATCTCGGGGGGGCGGGAACCGTCAGCCATTCCGCTGCTCCCCGCGCGCTGCTTCCAGCATTTCGCGCAGGTCCAGCTGCACGGTCAGGTCGGAGTGGTTCTCCTGGGCGAGGCGGACGGCCTCTTCCAAGGCATGGACACGGTCATTCAGGCTGACGCTCATGGCAGAATCGGCTCCAACAGGGAGGGGTTATGGCTATCGAGATTTGTCCGCTTGCCGCGGACTTCGGAAACTGGGCGGACTGGGCAGGGGTAGCGACGTCTGCGTTCGCATTGATCGTCGGCACAGTTGTGGGTGTAGCCACCGCAGCGGGCACAATTGGGGTTGCGCTGCTCGCTCACAAAACAAGTGAGCGAGCTACACAGATTTCTCATGATGCAAAGGCCATTGCCGAGAAGCAGCACAGTGATTCTGTTGCCGCCAAGCTTGGCGCTGGACGGATACTCGGCAGTCTGCTGGCGATTGAGATTCGAGTTCTGCCGATGAAGATTGCTGATGCCTTGCATAGATACGAAGCAGCCGTGGATTTCAACGGTCTCGTCGTGGCAGATATTTCCAAATTTGAGCAAGTCGTGAGCGAACTCGCTCGGGGCTTTATGCCAGCTGCGCAAGGTCTTCAAGAGCAGCTTCATAACCTTCCCGTCCAGCTGGGAGGAGATGTTGCGACCTTGATTGGAATGACCCGCGAACTTGGGAGTACCAGCGTTCTTGTCAGCAGCAGAATTCTCAGAAAACAAGACGAGTATGGAGATATCGTGTTCGCTGGCTACATGACATCGAAGCTCGATCTGATCTCTCTCAAAGAGCAGATCCAAGCCATGCTTGCGTTTAGTGTTCGCACAGCTACGGACTTCAATGCTTTCGCAGGCGGAGAAGCGAGTGACTACGGACCTGAACGCGCATTTCTTGAGTAGATTCTCCGTCGTGCCAGTCACGCCGCCACCCCCGTCGCCAGCAAGTCGATCTCGTCCACCAGGTCGCGCAGGTGGCGGCGTGCGCGGCGGAGCTGCGCGGCAGTGACGGTCATCTCGGTGTCGGCGATGAGGGGCAGCGCGTGCGAGTGCGGGGCTTTCTCATGGTCCCGACGTGGCAGACGGAAGGCGATTGCATGGGTGTCTTCCATCAGGACGCAGCTCAACGTGGTCCCATTCGCCTACTCCGGTAGGCTTCGTGATCCTGATCTCTCTCGCTGACGAGCGCCTGAATCCAGGCATCGACCTCCGCTTCTAGCCACCTAACCGAGGCCCCTACGGCGATTTGTCTAGGAAAAGTCCCCGACGCGATCTTGGAGTACAGCGTCGACTTGGGCAGCCCAGTGCGATCGACGACCTGCTTGATACGGAGAAGCCGTGGAGGTGGTGGTGACGTCGTAGGCAATTTGTCTTCCTGTCTAGCAGAGTGCATAACGGTGTTCTTTTCATGTTGGTAGGTGGTCATGCGGCCACCCACATCGGTAAGCTGGAACGGCTGGATTTGTTGGACATTTGCGCGCTCTTTTTAGCCATTAGGAAGGGTGGGTGTGGGGTTGGATCTGATCACGAGCGCCCTTGGGGAAGCTGCGGTGCCTGTTGCGGCGCGGTGATGGCGGCGGCGAGCTTGCCGGTCTCGTCCATCAGTCGAATGGCGTCGAGCTCGACCTTGACTGCGCCGATGTAGGTCGTGGCCACGATGGAGCTGGTCTTCGCGCGTTCGATCACGTGCTTCATCTGCTCGGTGTCGAGCGTGTCGTCATCAAGCCGCTCCAGCATCGCCACCAGGTGATCGCGAACGTGACTGACCTTGTTTTTCATGTTGCTGCTCCTGCGTGCGTCTATTGATTCGTCGCGTGATTCGCGATTTCAGGTGGATGAGCTCTTTCACTTCCGCTGGATAGCGGTTGTGAAACGTGTTGCGGCGCATGTTCTCCGCCAGCGTCAGGACTTCCAGACGCTCCGCTGTGATCTCGGCTGATACGAAGGTCTTCATGCCGGGCTTGAACACCACGATGCTTCCGTGCGGAACCGGCCCGTGCGTCTGCTCCCAAACGATCACGTGGACCGGTCGCCAGCGCTTGACCGGGAAGATCGTCGGGTCGTCGGTGATCTTTCGGATCAACACCTTTCCCCGGGAATCGAGCTTTTCGGTTCCGATGGGCACGTAGTTGGGTGCATCAGAGGCGGGCCGGCCCTTCTTGAACTGCGTCTGTGCCATGCGACCGGTTGACCAGCCAGGGCGTCGGACACCCTTGTTGACAGGCACGTCTCCCGGCTTGAAGCGCGCCGCGATAGAGGCGGGTTCGTCACTACCGTTCCAGAGCCTGGCCATCGGCTGCGTTTCGAAGTCATCGGCCTTCTTTAACGCGAGCTTTGCCGCACGTCGATAGACGGATGCTCTTTCGCGCCCTAGCACGTAGGCGATCAGGAAGGCCGGGAAGCGAGGCCAGTTCAAGCGCAGCGTCTCGTCTTCGTCAGGTGTCCACGTCCTGCGGCTCATGCGAGTAGACCCAACTGTACCGAGGTCGAGCCGGATGCGATGGCCGCAGCGGACAGGAACGCGAAGCGAGAGCGCTCCATTGTGTTGAGCGGGAGAGCGTCAGCCACGTGACACGTCTCCCACCGCCGGACGCACCAGCCAGGCCATCGGCCCGTCTTCGGTATCCAGCACGGCGGCCACCAGCCAGCCTTGGTAGTCGCCCGTGGCGGGGTTCCACGCGCCCAGCTCGGCGTAGTAGGCATCGCCGCCGTCGATCAGCGCTTCCTCGGAGAAGGCGTCGTCGTAGTTCTCGCCCCACACCACAGCGGCCTCGTAGCCCTGGGCCGCGATGAGCGGTTGCAGATCCGTCGATTCGTCGGCCTCTGGAACGTCCGGATGAAGGAACATGCCGTGGTAACGGTTTGCAACGAAACTCTGGTCATAAAGCGGAAGGCCGGTTTTCTGGCTGATGGTCATGCCTGGATCCTCTTGAACTCGATTACCCACACCCACGGGTTGCTTACCCAGGTGCCCCCCGTGCTGGTCCACAGGTCCTGGAAGGCGAACCCGGCAGACCGGTGCCTGCCGGCAAGGGCGTAGCCGTTCATCCGTTCGTGATCGATGCCTTCGGCCACGGCGTCGGCCTCGCTGATGGCGTGCAGGCGCTCGACGCGCACGGCGGTGATTTCCACCAGCAGCCGACACGCCCAGCGCGGCATGTGGATGCTGGGTCGCCAGCCACGAGGGAGTTCACCGTCGGCATCCACCCACTCCGGTGCCGCAGCCCCATCGGCTGCGTACACGCAGTGCGCGGTGTCCTGATACCGAGCGATGTTTCTGGCCCAGTAGCCGTCCTCATCCATTTCCTGCTCGGAGACCAACGGGCCTTGCCAGGTCTCCCGCACCCATAGGCGTTCGCCGGGCCGTCCGAACGGGCAGGGCCAGGAGTGGAAGCGCTCGTCAGCCGGACCGAGCGTCCACCACTGCCCGCTGTCATCCTCGGCGGTCCAATGCGAGGGGTCGTTGGGGTCTGCACCCATGCCACCGTTGAAATCAAAGCCGGGCGGCAGCTTCACGACACGCCGGGTCTGTGTCTTGCGACCGTCCAGGATGGCGCGCACCATCGGCCCGTTGAACAGGATGGGGTGCTCAGACATGGGGAATCTCCTGCCTTGCCGACAGCGGCGAGGACTCCTGGTCCAGTCCTGCAGGCGCAACCACCAGCGGGATGTTGAAGCAGCTGGGGCGGTGTTCTTCGATCAGCGTCTTCTCACGCGGCGTAATGGCACGCTCGCCGCCGTCCCAGTACATGACCACGGCACCTGGCGTGCCGCCGGCAGCCACGAGTTCTTCGCTTGGCGACAGATCGACGGCTTGGCCGGGCGTGAGTACGAGGTCTTGAGGCGTGCGCTTTGCCACGTGGGGCGAATCGCGGCGCACGGTCTTGCGGTGGACGATGCGATATTTCATGGCGTTCCTCGTTCAGAAGGTCGCTTTGCAGAAGTCGGGGCTGCGGAAGATCGCGGCGGCGTCGTTGATTTGCCGCCGGCTCTGGTCGGGTCGAAGCGGGGTGTTCTCCATCACCTGGATCTCGCCGCCTTCCGAACGGAAGCGTGCGACGGCAGCTGCCAGCTCCTGGCGCTCGGCCTCCTTGTGCCGGATCGACGTGGCGTGGGTGCTGATGGAGCGACTGGGCGGCAAATCCGGCTCGTCCATCGAACGCGTGCGCGGGATGACCGCGTCCGGTGCCAGCATCAAGCGGCGCGTGCGATCGCTGAGCAGCCACAGGCGTGCGCCGGCCTTGGTGGTTTCGCACAGCTGGCCCGTGGCACACATGGCGTGCAGGGTGTAGTCCAGCTGCGCGTGCGTGCAGTCGAACCGCCCCAGGGTCAGTAGTTCCTCTGTGGAAGCGCCTTCCGGTCGGTCCAGGAGGAGCGTGCGAAGCGTCGCGGTGCGAGCAAAGGATCGGGTCTTGCCAGCCATGTTTCTTCTCAAGTTCAGGATTTGGGAGAGGGGGCGTTGCGAACGGACACGCCGTTGCGATCCAGCCAGCGCCGGATGGATTGAAGGCAGGTGCCGGAGAGCGGATAGCTCTTGCCACCCACGATCAGGCGGCGCGTCGCGACGGTTGCGCGCAGGCTGGGGGCGACGGATACCTCGGCCGGGGTGGCGCTGTAGGGACCTGCGTACAGGCCCGCCCACACCCAGTTGGTGCAGATCATCAGAACGAGCGTCGTACCCTGATGGCCAGTTGCAAACTCCCGGCTGAGGGAAGCGCGGGGCGCGCTCATGCCAGGCCTGCCTTTTCGACGCCCTGCGCGACCAGCTCGTCGGCTGCGACCACGCCTCGCGCGGTAAGCGTGGCCGTTCCTGGGCAATCAGGGTCGTCAAAGTCCAGCAGGGCTCGCTCGTACAGCCAGTTCACTACCCGGCGACTGAAGATCCGCGCAGGGTTCTTGGTTGAGCAGAACCCCCCGCGCGTGCGTCGCAGTGCGTTGTTCTTGTCGCCGCGCGCCACGATCAGGGCGGCGCGTTCCATTGGTTTGAGTGCAGCGGCCATCGTCCTCTCCTGGTCAGGCCGCTTGCGGCGCGGCAACGGCGGCCAGGCGGGCGAGCACGTCGGCGCGAGCGCGAGCGAGGTGGGAGATGGAGATGAGCAGTTCCGCCTTGGTCGGGTCTGTCCAGCGCAGTTCGGCGATGGCCAGCGACGGGCTGGGCACGGTGGCCAGTTGGCACTGGTGGCACTCAATGTGAATCAGCGGTGGGCAGGGCGCGCCCAGCTGGTGGCCGGAGGGCGCGCCGGTGGTGGTCACGATTTGCGGCCGGTGGCCGGGCTTGCACAACGGAACGTCGGCAGGGCAGGGGCGTGCGACTTGCATGGCAGTCACCTCTGAGCGGTTGCTTGATGGGAGGCCGTAACGCCGGGCGCGGCAGTGGACTGCGCGTTCCAGATTTCAAGAACGCGCAGGGGCACGACGACGGCAGCCACGATGGCCAAGCCGATCCAGGTGGCGCGAAGGCGCGGACTCATGCGATCGGCCTCGCGTGGACGCGGGAAGAAAGAGCGAAGGCTTGGCGGGCGTAGTCACGTGCCAGCGACTCATGGCAGAAGGCCGCACCGTGCATGCCCTTGGCGCGGCAATCCGTTGCGCCGGAAAGGTTGATTTCGCAAAGCTCGGCCAAGCGCTGCACGCGATCGAGCTCGGCGGGGGTAAGGCTGGTGCGCTTCATGAGCGCACCTCGGAGACCATGTCCCGGGATTCGGCTTCCACCCGGCGGCTGGCGACTGCCATACGACGGGAACGGCGCAGCTGGTTGCGGCTGTGTTCGCCAGCGCTGCGAACCCACAGTTCGTTGGCACGGGCATGGTCACGGGCGGCCTGCGCCAGCAGGCAGCACGCTGCCCTGATGGGCAGAGGGGCGATTGCGGTCGATTCCGCGACACTGCTATCGAACATGGCGCTCTCCGAGTGAGAAGAGGACGCCGGCGGGCCATGTTGCCTGGGGAGTGGCAGCGGCAGACCGGGCAGGGGAGGACCCGTCATGCCGGGCGGCCCGCCGGTCGCCCGCCAGCACTGCTGGCAGAGCGAACATTAAGCGCGCTTTACGATCGGTGTCAAGCGCGCTTAGCGAATTGGTTGGGTGGCGCTCGGGTGGCCATTGGTATCATTGGCCTGCGGCAGGAGGCCGCCTCAGTTTGGGGAGAGGGTATGAAGGTATGGGTAGCGGGTCTGATCGCGCTGGGTGTGGCAGGCGCGGGGGTAGGTCTATGGCGGACTCTTGAGGCTGGGAGTGACGTGATGGTCGAGCAGCCGAGCGAATGGCGACCGTCGAAGCAGGTCACGTTAGCCACGCCGGATGGGGGCACCAGAACCGTTCACTTGCAACCGGACGAGAAGGCGTCGCGCGATGCTTCCATGGCGCGCATTGTCGCGTTCGATCTACTATGGAATGATGCTGTGCGATTAGCGTCTAGTACCCCACGCATCCAGTTGGCTGGCCCAATCCGAGAAATGCAGAGTTTGGTAAGGGAGAGCGCTAGCGTCGAGTTGTCGCCGTGCTTCGATGCGGGTCGGCCGTACTGGACCGGCGGTCTGGATGCAGAGGTCCGTGCAGCTATTGCCTTCATGGCTTCCCAGAGGCAGGCCAAAGATGAGGCTGAGCAGGACTCCAGCGTCAATCTGAGCAACTGGGCGAAGGTGGTGGACGCCTGTCGATAACAGGCGTCCCGCTCGGTCACATGGCGGGGGGCGCGTCAGGCGCGCCCAAGCCCTGCTGGGCACAGTCCTCTAAGCACCTCATGCGCTCAAGCAATTCGTGCAGTTCGTCATCTGGAAGTGACGACATGAAAAGCGAATTATTGCGGTCCAGGACGCGTTGAATCTCATTGGTCCACCCGTACCACCCAGCAATGCGAGTGATCTCGCGCGAAGCAACAGCACGCCAGTCAGACTGCAGTGGAACCGGCGCGCTGTAGGTCTCGAAGTGTTGGAATCTACGCCAGGCTTCCGTCTGGCTTTCAGAGTAGCGAGGTGGGTTTTCGCGGATAGGTGTTGCTTCGCTGAGTAACTGCCGCAACCGCGACACCTTTTCCCGTGACGACATCCTGTGTACCCCCTGTTGCCGCTCTTAGGCTGCGGCAGCTTGGACGAAGCGCAGCACCTTCGCCCGTGGCAGTTCCTCTTGAAGCAGGTCGTACGCTAGAAGCGTCACTTGAGCCCGCTTGTCGGGTGGTAGTTCCAGTCCTCGTCCGTCGAGGGCTTCGGCCACCAGCTGGAACGCAACTATCCAGCTATCCAATGTCACAGGTTGAGACGGCGGTGAGTGTTCAGCTGGAGAGGTCGTGCTGCGCTGTCCTAGCAGCAGCTCGCGCGCATCCATCTGCACAGCGTCGGCAATCTTGAAAAGCTGTACAGCCTTGACGTGTTCCGGAACGACGTTGTCGTTGAGCCAGTTACTTATGGTGGCTGTGGTGGTATCCGAGGCGCGCGCAAGGTCGGCCGGCTTGTTGATCCGGGCGGTCTGCATAGCGCGCTGGAGGCGCTGTCCGAGGCTAGTGCTGGGCATAAGCCAGCTTAACAATTGAGTTGATAAGGGGGCTTGACTCAGAGTTAAGACCTCTTAATACTGTGGCCGAATATGACCCAGCCACTGACCAAGCATGAAGTGAGAACCGCCCTCGGCTTAGACACCGATGCGGATTTGGCGGAGCTGTTCGGCATTTCCCGAGCTGCCGTCGCCCAATGGGAAAGGGACAAGCCGATTCCGGAGTTGCGGTGGCTGCAACTGCAAAGGCTTAGACCTGACGTTGGGGAAGGTCCGGAGAAATGACTGAGCATCAAATGATCCTGCTAGATCCCGCGCTGGGCAACAGCGACGTGGGGCTACTAGTCGATCCAAGCCTTCTTGTTACCTGGCACCCGGACAGCGTGGCGTTTGATGCTGACGGCTGGGTGGCGCTTCGCAGCTTCGGACAAGCCGAAGAGCGGCCGTTTCATTGGAGGGAGGTGCCGGCACATGGGTAGCTGTCTGCTCGAACGTTGTGAACAGGACCGCTATGACACCTCCGATACCACCCAACGCGGAGTAGGAGCGCAGGGCCGTGAATCGCACCCCGCCTTGGAATCGGATCAGTTCGCTCATAGCTGCCATCGTGTGGCAGGGCGGGTTGCAGGCGGAACGATGAAACGCCTTACCTCTCAGGGGGTAGCCGCATGACCTGTGCCCGTTCCGACATCTACTGGCGCGACGCGGCCTACAACGCCGTCTCGCGCATGCCCGGCAGCGTCAACGCTGCCGCCGCGTACCTGACCAAGCGCCGAGGTGCCGCCATCAAGGGCGAGTCCCTGCGCAAGAAGCTGCGCGGGCTGGAGGGTGAGTCGCTCTCCATGGAAATGATGGAGATGCTCACCGACTGGATGGTGGAGCAGGCGGCGGGCACATCCGTGGCCACCGACTGGATCCTGTCCCTGGCCGCTCAGTTCAACCTGACCATCGACCACGTGCCCGTCGCTCCCGACGCGGTGGCCGATGAGATCGCCGCGATCCGGGACAAGCTGCTGCACGTCTCCAAGTTCTGCGGGCAGCTGTCAGCCGTGGCCTTGGATGTTCTGCAGGACGACAAGGTCACCCTGGAAGAGGCGGACCGCATGCTCGATGCATTGCAGGATCTGCGCTCCATGTGTCACCGGATCGAGCGAAACCTGCGCCGGGCCTTGAAGAAGAGCAGGGCGCGGGCATGACATGGTCACTTACCGCGCGCCCCGGGCACCACGTGCACACGGCAAGCGCATCGTCAGTGCGGCCGCGCGCCGTGAGATTGAACGGATCGAGCAGCTGCTGTCCGGGTCTGAGGCTGGACCAGTCGGTGATGCCGCGCTGGCCGAACGTGAGCGCACCTGGGCGGCGCTGGAATCTGTGGAGCAGAGGCAATGTTCCCTACAGCTTGAGGTCTGCCGCGATGGCGAGCCCTGATCGCGCCCCTTCCCCCCGGGGAGCAATGGAAACGCGGTCGCGTCGATTCAGTTCGCTCGCGCCTTCGAAGCTGAACGTCGAACCTGAACGAGCGCCGGTCGATGGGTCCTCCTGGGTCATGCGTTTTGCGGGTGATCAAGCGCGCACTGCTCGGGTACACAGCGGCTCTGGAACTTACTGAATGTCTGCCAATTACTCTGATGTCCTCGGCCAGCTGACCGCAGCTGGCCTGCTGATCGATACTTTGGACACCAGCGGGCGCATGGTGCGCTGCCGGGTCGAAGGGTCGCGCGAGCGCCGCGGCTGGTACGTGCTGCATGAGCTCAACACCAGCAGCGGCGATACGCTGGTCGTCGGCACCTTCGGGGTCTGGCACGGCAACGACAACGGGGCGCAGAAGGTGGAGCTGCACAAGCGCGACTGCGCTTTCTGCCAGGAGCAGCGCGAGGCGCTCAAGCGCCGGCTGGCCGAGGACCGCCGCCGGGCAGAGGCGGCGCGGCTGGAGCAGAACCGCCGTGCGGCCGCGCGTGCGACGGCCGCCTGGAACAGGGCGCTGCCGGAAGGCGAGGCTGACTACCTGGTCGACAAGTCGGTGCAGGCATTCGGGCTGCGCTATGGCCGCAGCGGTGTCGCATTGGTGCCTCTGCTGGATCCGAACGGCTCCGTGCACGGCCTGCAGGTGCTGCGCAGTGCCAAACAGGCCAAGGCCAGCAACAAGCCGGCCAAGGAATTCTGGCCGCCTGGGCTGGCCAAGAAGGGCCACTTCCACCTGATCGGCGGGACACCGCAGTGGATCCTGCTGGTGGCCGAAGGCTATGCCACCGCGTCCACCCTGCACATGGCCACCGGCTACCCGGTGGCCGTGGCCTTCGATGCCGGCAACCTGATGCCGGTCGCTTCATCCTTGGCAAAGCGGTATCGCAGCGTCAAGGTGCTGGTCTGCGGCGATGACGACGTGCTGCAGAAGTGCCGGCGCTGCAAGTCGCGCCTGGTGCTGGCCGACGCCCCGGAGATCTGTCCGACCTGCGGCGAATCGCACGGCGCATCCAATGCCGGCCTGCTCGGCGCGGAAGCGGCGGCAATGGACGTGGGCGGCGCGGTGCTGTTGCCCAGCTTCGCCGACGAGGAAGACCGGCGCGAGCGCTTCATCGACACCGGCCGCAAGATCAGCGACTTCAACGACCTGCACGTGCTCGAAGGCCTGCACGTCGTGCGCAGCCAGGTCGAGGCCCGCATCACGGAGCTTTCGTGGCGTCCCCGTAGCGAAAATTACGCGCCTTTGCTCACCACCACCGGGGACGGGGGCAAAGCCAAGCTCAAGCCCATCGACTCGCTGGACGAACTGCTGGAGCGCTTTGCGCTGGTGTACGGGCAGGGCGGCACGGTGTTCGATCACAAAGAGCACATGCTCATGGCGCTGGCAGACATGGGCCACGCCTGTGTGCGCCGCGAACTGCACCGTGCCTGGATGGAACACCCCGGCCGATCCATCGTGCGCGTGCGCGAGGTGGACTTCGACCCGTCCGGCACGAAGGAGGGCGTCACCTGCAACCTGTTCGCCGGCTGGCCGACCGTACCCAAGGCCGGTGAGTGCTCCAAGCTGCTGCACCTGCTCTGGCACATGTGCGGCAACGAGTCCAACCAGAAGGCCCTCTACGACTGGGTCCTGAAATGGCTGGCGTACCCGTTGCAGCACCCGGGGGCCAAGATGAAGAGCACCATCGTCATCCACGGCCCGCAGGGCACCGGCAAGAACATGTTCTTCGATGAGTACATGAAGCTGTTCGGGGACTACGGCCGGGTGCTGGACCAGGCCGCGCTGGAAGACAAGTTCAACGACTGGGCCAGCCGCAAGCTGTTCCTGCTGGCCGACGAAGTGGTCGCCCGCACCGAGGTCTACCACCTCAAGAACAAGCTCAAGGCGCTGATCACCGGCGACCGGATCCGCATCAACCCCAAGAACATCCAGGCCTACGAGGAAGACAACCACGCCAATCTGGTGTTCCTCTCCAACGAGGCCATGCCCGTCGTGCTCGAAGAAGACGACCGCCGCCACGCGGTGATCTGGACGCCGGACAAGCTGACACAGGCGTTCTACGAAGAAGCGCTGGAGGAGATCCGCAACGGCGGCACCGCCGCCTTGCACGATTACCTGCTGCGGCTGGACCTGACCGGGTTCACCAACGGCACCAATCCGCCGATGACCGATGCCAAGCGCGAGCTGATCGGTCTGAGTCAGGACAGCCCGCAGCGGTTCCTGGATGAGCTCTATGGCAACGACATACCCGGGGTTAAGCCCCGGCCGGCGCTGTCCAAAGAGTGGTATGAGCTCTACAAGGTGTGGTGCAACAAGGAGGGCGTGCGGCCTGCGCCCAACCCCAAGTTCGTCAATGCCCTGGTGCGCAAGCGACAGATCCTCCACCCGGACCGGGCGCGCAAGCGCTACATCGTGGGCCAGAACACCCTGGGCCCGCACGGGTTCTTGATGCTGGGACCGACCAAGCCGGAGGACGACCGCAGCGAGCAGGCCTTCCTGGGCGATGAACTGGTGGCCTTCCGCAATGCTTTCAACGACTACCGGGGGCGTGCATGAGTCGCTCGCCTGTAGACGTGCGGGACGTGCGGGATGGTGTGCGGGCATCTGTGCGGGCATTTGGCCTAGTGGCAGTAGGGCTGTGCGGGACGTGCGGGACTGCCCTAACGCACCTGCGCGGGCGTGCGCGTAGCGATGCGCCGCTTTGCACACACAGGGGTGCGCCCGCCCGCGCGTATAGGTGCCCGCACATCCCGCACGTCCCGCACAACGCAGGCAGCGCAAGCGTTTCGAGCCTCTGCGTTCCCGCACGGCACGCCGCACGTCCCGCACGCACGCTTGCACGTCAGGCACCTACGCTCGCGCGCGCGTTTTCTTCTGTCACTGCTCTTTTGAAAAAAATGGAAGGGGAGGCTGTAGATGGCTTCTGAGGACGTACAGGTCACGGGCAAAGAGCTGGCGGTGCTGATTGGCTGTCGGCCGTCCTACATCGTGGAGCTGAAGAAGAAGGGTCGCCTGGTCAGCGCTGAAGACGGCAAGGGCTACCTGCGCGACGCCTCCCTGGCGCTGTACGCCCAGACCCAGGATCCGGCCTACAGCGCCGTCGCCGCCCGCCATGCGCAGGCGCGGGGTTCTTCGCTGGCGGGGGCGGGGGAAGGGGGCGTCACCGACGCAGGCTCTGACGCTGAAGAGCTGGACGTAGACGCAGACGCGGATGGCGAAGGCGAGGGCAGGGAGGGCTCGCCGGCTCCTGCGACCCCCGATGCCAAGCGCAAGGCTAAGGCCTTGGCCGACAAGGCCGAGATCGACGCCAAGGCTGCTGCCCGCGACTACGAGGTCAGCATGGGCAAGCTGCTCGATGCCGCCCAGGTCGAGCACGAACTGGCCGAGGCGGCCACGGCGATTCGCGTGGAACTGGAGCGCATGGCCGACACCTTGGCACCGCAGCTGGCCGCTACCAGCGATGAGGCCCGCTGCCGCGAGCTGATCTGGAACGAGGTCAGCCACGCCCTGGAAGAGATGAGCCGTGGCTTCCGCGTGGCCGCGATGGCGGTGGCCGAATGACCGCCCAGGCCCGCATCCACACCGTGCTCGCCCGCTCGCTGCAGCCGCGCCGCCCGCTGACCGTCTCGCAGTGGTGCGACGAACACATGCGCCTGTCCACCAAGGGCAGCAGCAAGGCTGGCCGGTGGGTGACCGACCGCAACCCGCCGCTGCGCGAGCCGATGGACAACATGTCCGCGCGCAGCCCGGTGCACGACCAGGCCTGCATGTTCCCGATCCAGTTCGGCAAGAGCCAGATCGCCACCAATTCCATCGCCTACTGGATGGACTACGCCCCGGCCCCGATCATGTACGCGCTGCCGGGCGAGGCATCCATGAACAAGTGGGTGAACCAGAAGCTCAACCCGATGATCGAGGTGTGCAAGGCGGTGCGCAAAGCCCTGAGCAGTACCGCCAGTCGCGACAGCTCCAACCAGCGCACCTTCAAAGACTTCGCCGGTGGCCAGCTCTACGTGGAGCACATGGGCAGCCCGCAGCGCCTCAAATCCACCACTGTCAAGAACCTGGTGGTCGATGAGATCGATGAAGCCCCGCAGGTGCTGCTGACCGGCGATGACCCGGTCAAGATGCTGGACGGTCGCACTTCGTCCTTCCCGACCACCTACAAGCGGCTCTACATCAGCACCCCCGGCATCACCGGGCTGAGCCGGATCTCGAAGCTGTACGAAAAGTCGGATCAACGTCGTTACCACCTGCCGTGCCCGCACTGCGGCCACTTCCAGCACCTGCAGTGGAGCGGTCTGCACTGGTCGCCCGATGCCAAACATGCGTGGTACGCCTGTAGCGAGTGCGGTGCATGTATCGAAGAGCACCACAAGGCCGACATGATTGCGGCCGGCCGTTGGGTGCCCGCCAACCCGGACTCGCCCATTCGCGGTTACCACATCAACTGCCTGTACTACCAATTTGGCCTCGGCCCGCGCTGGGTCGCCCTGGTGCGCGAGTGGCTGGACGCGCAGAACGACCCGGCCTCGTTGAAGACCTTCGTCAACGACCGTCTGGCCGAGACGTGGGAAGACCCCAAGATGCGGGCGGTGAAGCACAACGTGATCGCCGACCGCGCCGAAGGCTACCGCCTACGCCACGCGCCGCGCGGCGTGCTGGCCATCACCGTCGGAGTGGATACCCAGGACAACCGCCTCGCGGTTCACGTGGTCGGCTGGGGAAGGGGGATGACTGCCTGGACGATGGACTATGTGGAGCTGGCCGGAGACCCGGCCGAGGAAGACGTGTGGGTGGCGCTGACGGATCTGCTCAATCGTCCCATCGAGCGCGAGGACGGCGTGCAACTGCGCCCATCGGCCACGGCCATCGATGCCGGCGGCCACCGGACCGAGGCGGTCAAGAACTACGTGCGTCAACGCAAGATCACCCGCGTCATGTGCATCTTCGGCGCGGTGCCCAACAACGCCCCGATTCTGTCCAAGGGCAAGCTGGTCGATGTGACCTGGAAGGAACGCACTGACAAGCGTGGCATCACCATTCATCACGTGGGCACCGTGGCGGCCAAGCACTACCTCTACAGCCGCCTTGCGGCCGACGCCGAACGGCAGGCCGAAGCGCGGCTGGTGCGCTTCAGTGATGAGCTGCCGCAGGAGTTCTTCCCGGGCCTGGTGTCGGAGGTCTACAACCCGGTTAAGAACCGGTTCGAGAAGCGGGTCACGCGCAATGAACCGCTCGACACATGGGTGTACGCCTATGCCGCCGCGCACCACGCCGAGGTGCGTCTGCACCGATTCACCAAGTCCGACTGGGACGCTTTGGAGGCAAAGTTGGCAGCATCAGTTGCAAGCGCGGGTGCGGATTCCCGTGAAACCGACTCGGGTGCCGAGAACGCTCTTTGCGATGTGCAAGGACAGGGCGAAATGGATTCCCGTGGAACATCGATGTCGCCCAAGAGACCGAGTGACCAAGGCTTACGTCCGCGCAGCTCTGGCTTCGGTCGAGAGGGGTGGGGGCTGTAATGGCAGACGGTAAAGTGAGCACTCCGCAGCTGCGTGCGGCCCCTGCCGCAGAAGCAACTGCTGGTTGCGTAAGGGACAAGGAACTACGAGAACTGCAGCCAGTAGACCTTCTGCTTTCCTTTGCTCCCGATGAATGTACCTGTCTACGCGACCGTGATTCCCGTGAAACATTAGAAGTTCCGAACGATGGAGGAGTCGAATGCAAGAAAAAGAGCTCGAACGGAAGGATGGTGAGAGGGGGCAGTGATGGCGAAGCGTAGCGAGGTTGCCGACCAGTTGCGCGAGCGGCTAATGGCCGCAATGCTTGCGGATATTGGAATCAGCGAACGGATGGCACAGCCCTTTGTGGAATCAGTTATGGACTGCTTCGCAGGGGAGCAGCTCTACTTCCCGGCACGCGCTCGGGTGAGGGTGTACCCGGTCGATGAAATAAGCGCGGCGCTCTTAAATGGTGCTACCGTCAAGCACGTCCTAAAAAGGTTCGGGATGTCCAGATCCAAGCTGCATTCGCTGTTTCCCGGGGGATTGCCTCGGTCGAAAGAAGGCGCGAACCCTAAGTATGGCTAGGGAAGAGAGGGATCTTGGGCGAAACCTCATTCTAAAGTGGAACGTGCACACTACATTAGCTACAAGGTGGTCGCGTCGGGGCAAAGAGTGTATTTCCAGTCGTTTTTATTGCTTTTGACACTCGGTCCATCAATACGATGCGTGCGCCAAAGTCGTGCGGACAGCCTCTTGAAGCAACTCAAGGTGGAATGGTTTGGCGATGAATGGAGCATGCTGATGGCGCGTTGGCACTAGCTGTCCGTAGACCGCAGAGGCAAACAAGTACGGGGTATTCGCCGTGGCGAGTCTGTCGGCCACCGGAAACACCGCTCCGTCGCGTAGTTCCACATCCAGTACCGCTAGGTCGAATATTCCGGTTTCAAGCTGCCACAACGCGTCCAGAACGCTGTAAGCGTGGATGACCTCATGGCCGAGGTCGGTGATTGCCTCTTCCACGAATCCCGCCAGGTGCATGTCATCTTCCACCAACAGGATTCGGGCGGAAGGGCGGGTGAGTGACGGCATGTTCTGCATGTTTCTTGTCCATGAGAGTTTCGGGCTGCTTCAGCCCATACATTCCTTGATCAGGTCCGGGGTATCCAGCACTTTGGCCGCGCCCGAGCGCGCAAGGACCTCAAGTGCCGCTTCGCGCCGGTCCGGCAGCGCGGCCACTGCCCGTTTGGCTACCACCGTCCTGTACTCGCGTGAGTTGGCGTCCAGTGCGGTGGCTAGCACGCAGGAGTCCAGTGCCATACCACACAGCACCAACTGGCTCACCTGCAACTTGGCCAGCAGAATGCCAAGGGGGGTGGCGAGAAAGGCCGAGTGCTTTGGCTTCAGGACAAAGTAATGACCCGCGCCAGGGCCGAGATGTTTTACCACCTCAGCAGAACTGCCGCCGTTATGGCGGCAGTCCCGTACCAGTTGCGGAAAATCCCGCTGCCAGTCACCGAAGTTGTCATTGGCGTAGATCACCGGCAGCTCGCGCCTGTCGAACTCGCGGCGGATGCGCGCGGCCTCCTTGGCCGCATCAATCGCAGCCGGGGCCAGCTTGTCCGACTCAGGGAAGTCAAACAAGCTGAATGCATCAATGATCAGCAGCGCGGTTCTGGACGCCATGGTGCTTTCGGGCTCAAGCCGCTTGGACAGCCTTGGCATTGCCGCCGCTCTTGGCGAGAATGGTCAGCTTCTCGTCGGCGGCCTTTTCTTCCTGCAGGGTTTCCAGCAACAGCGGCAGCGCATCTTTGTAGTCCAGCTGCTTGGCCAGCGCGGCAATGGTGCCATACGAGGCAATCTCGTAATGCTCGACCTTCTGCGCGCCACCAATCAGTGCCGCATCGCGCACCGGGCCTTCCTCGATGGAATCGATGACTTCCTTTCCTTCTTCCACCAGGCCCTCCATCGCGGCGCACTTGATGCGCTTGAGGCGAATGCCGAGGATCTCCACCACCTGGTCAATGCGGTCGATCTGCCCCTGGGTTTCCTCCAAGTGGGTTTCGAATGCGGTGGCTAGATCCGGGTTGGAGGCGGCACGAGCAAGGCGCGGCAGGGCCTTGGTGAGCTGCTTTTCAGCGCTGTAGATATCGGAGAGTTCGTGGATGAACAGGTCTTCTGCGGTCCTGATGGCCATGGAAGGCACTCCGTATAAAGTGAGTGGATAACTTAGCGCGGCCGGCGTAGTGCGATGGGCTAGACGGAGTGAATACAAATGGAAGGAAAAGGCCAAAGCAATCGCACCACATTTACATAAACTGTTCATCCATTCATCGGCGAACCTACACTCCATCAACAGAAAACGGCGCGTGCACCAGCGCGAGGTGACTCAGAGCCTGAGGCGTGTTGCCCAGTCCCTGATCGGTGAACGGATCCCACATCTCCGACATCAGCCCGACATCGTTCTGGACCCGGGCGAGCAGGCTGCTGAACAGTCGCCTGGCTTCCTCCGTGTCACCCAGCAGCCCGTAAGCTTCCACCATCCAGAACGCGCAGCTGATGAATGTGCCTCGCAGTCACGCATGCCGCTGTACCGCCACAACAAGTCGTCGCTTTCGTCGGACAGTTCGCGGCGAATCGCCTCGCGTGTGGAAATGAAGCGTTCGCGTCGCGCCTCGGCCAGGCCAAATCGTGAGGCGAGCATGAGGCTGGCATCCAGGCGATCGCTGCCGGCGTACATCACGTAAGCCTGGCGCGCTTCGTCCCAGCAGTGCGCGTCAATCCATTCCAGAATGCGGTCCCGCTCCCTCTGCCACCGAGGCAGCCGTGCCGTGGTGAGGTGCCCGGCCTGGGCCAGTTCGCAGGCACGGCGAAGCGCCGTCCAGAACTCCACCTTGGACATGGTGTAATGCTGCAGCTCTTCCCGCTCCCAGAAGCCACTATCCTTGCGCATCCAGATGTCCGCACACTCGTCGGCCAGCTCGAACAGCAGCCGGGCGGTGGTAGGGTCGAGGATGTGTCCGGCATCCAACATGCGGCTCGCCATCTCCAGCACGTCGCCGTAGGCACAGGTCTGCAACTGGTCGGTGGCCGTGTTGCCAATGCGCACCGGCTGACTGTTGTGGTAGCCGGGGACATCGATGAAGCGCTCCTATCGATGAAGCGCTCCTCTTGTACACGCTCACCCCGCAGGGTGAAGCAGGGGGCTACGCCCGGCCGATGCTTGCCAATAGTGGTCATGAGCCAGCTGAAGCCGGCCTTGGCGTCGGGCAGGGCACCCACACGCAGGAAGGTTTTGATGACATAGGCTGCATCGCGCACCCAGGCAAACCGGTAGTCCCAGTTCTTGTCGCCGCCGATGCGCTCGGGCAGAGAGGCACTCACCGCCGCAGCGATGGCACCGGTCGGCGAGAACCACAGGAACTTCAGGGCAAGCGCGGAGCGGATTACCTCGGCGCGAAGACTGGCGTCGCAGTGCAGATCATCCACCCACTGGTGCCATTCCCGGTCCGAGCGGTCAATGCGCGTATCGATCTCCTCCAACGGCGGCACCGGCAGCACTTCATCTTGCGACGCCAGAAGCGCGACAACCTCGCGGTCACCCGCATGCAGGGTGAGGCGACCGCGGACTTCGCGGTCATCGCAGTGGGTGATCTCGGTATGCTCGGGATAACGCAGCATCGTCATCACCGGGCCAGCGTGATGCACACGCCCATTCGGCGTGCCGCTCAGCCAAGGCGAGCAGGTACCACTGCGGGCACCCGGCTTGTAGACCAGGTCGAAGGTCGCCACGCCTTCCAGACCCTCTACCCTCCGTGCCAGCTCCGCCCATGGAAGTCGACCGGCGGGACCGCTGTTGAGGGATTCGGTAACCAGAGCGGTGCCCGTGGCCGTGCGCACGCGTGTCTCCAGCATGTTGCTGCCTTCGCGGTACGGTTTTCAGTTCGCGCGCCTGCAGCGCGAAGCGGCCGCCGTTCGGCGCATCTAGCATCCGGTCCAACCGAGGGGGCGCGTCCATGCAGGGGGCGCACCACCAGTCAATGCTGCCATCGGGGGCGATAAGCGCACTGGAGCGCCCATCGTCAATGGCCGCATAAGTGTGGATGGGAGCGTATCCATCGTCATCCCGGAGGGGCGTGGCCCCCGGGGCGACTTCAAGCTGCGGCGACTCCACCACTTACAGCGTAACTGCACCGCCGGACACCGTGAGCAGCGCCCCGGAGGTGTAACTGGCGCTGTCAGCGGCCAGCATCACGTAGGCTGACGCCAGTTCCGCCGGCTGCCCAGGACGCCCGAACGGGGTCTGGCTGCCAAACTGTTCCACTTCCTCGGCGGCCATGCCTGCGGGAATGAACGGGGTCCAGATTGGACCAGGCAGCACCGCGTTCACGCGTATGCCTTTCTCGGCCAGCAGGCCCGCCAAGCCAATGGTGAGGTTGGCGACTGCGCCTTTGGTAGCGGCGTAGGGCAAGATGTTGGGAGTGGGCTTCTTGGAGTTGACCGAGGCGGTGTTGATGACCGAGCCACCGTCCTGCAGGTGCGGGACGCACAGGCGGGTGAGGTTGAACACTGCATGCACGTTGGTTTCGAACGTCTTGCGCCAGTCGTCAAGAGTGATGTCGTCGAACGACTCGTAATAGCGCTGGTAGGCCGCGTTGTTGACGAGGATGTCCAGGCCGCCCAGCTCAGTGGTGACCCTTTCGATCAGGGTCTTGGCTTCGGCGTCGTCGCTGATGTCACAAGGGCAGAGCACTACTTTCTGGCCCGCCTCCTCGACAAGCGAGGCAATGCCCTGTGCGTCCCTCTCCTCACCCTTGAGAAATGCGATGGCGACATCCGCTCCTTCGCGGGCGTAGGCAATAGCCACAGCTGCGCCGATGCCGCTGTCCCCGCCGGTGATCAGCGCCTTCTTGCCTTTCAAAAGCCCGTTCCCGACGTAACTCTTCTCGCCATGATCCGGCCGCGGATCCATCTTGTCGGTCTTTCCGGGGAAGGACTGCTGCTGGGCCTTGAAAGGCGGCTTGGGATAGTTGGGAACGGGCATGTTATCGGCCTCTGCGGTGAAAGTGAGGGCAGTGTGCGCGGCCGCAGGTAAACACTGCGGCCTGACGATGTGGATGTACCGTGCACGCAACGCGGTCAGCGTGTGGCGCTACCGCCTGGCCGGACGACCCTGCCCACTGCGTGACGCCCATTGTGTGATCAGTGCCGCACTTCCGACGGCAATAGCATCCTCAACCGCACCGGTGCTGGTTTGCCCATACCGCGCAATCGCGCGCATGCGCAGGTTGAAGGTGAAGTAGGCCATTCCCACCGCAGTCGCGGCACCCAGCACAGCGCCCAGCTTTCGCTGGCGATAGGGTGCCAACGCCGCTCCGGCGATTACGCCAGTGCCAACGCGAGCCACCATCCCTGCTGGCACAATGCGGTCGGGCGCGGACTTCATTTTGTCGCCTGCCAGCTCGCCACCGGCCAAGGCCAACACGGCGGCCGAGGCCAGCTTGTTGCCCAGCAGGCGCGGCGCTCCGTTGTCGGCAGGTAGCTGGCCGGTGCGGGCGGCGTTGGTCACCGCTGCAAGTGGCGTCATGGCGCGCATGCCTGCAACCGCGCCCATCAGGATGGAGTGAATCAAAGCCATGTCATTCTCCGTGAAGTTGAGGGCGGCATATCAAGGCTTGGGCGGACGTTCGTAGTCGTCGGGTTCGGCGGTGTGCTCCGCGTCCGGCATGTCTTTCTCCTTCCACTTGGCGTCGTCGTTGCGAAGCCTGTCCGGGGTGTGAGCCTTTTTCTGGTCGTCGACATCCGCACCAGGATTGAAAGGCAGTTTCTCGTTCATGCGTCTGCTCCGCATCTAGGGTTGAACGCATGCTGCGCTTGCCGCCATGAGTACAGAGTGTGGGCCGAGTGCACAAATCGACCACACAATGGTCACCGTCGCCGGACATGAGTGGGTCTATTCCTAGGCTAAACGACATGGCGAGGGCCCTATCAATGCGCGCATTGACTTACCACGGCAGCAAAGACGTCCGCGTGGACACCGTCCCTGACCCGACGTTGGCTGCTGACGATGACCTGATTCTTAGGATCACGGCGACCGCCATCTGCGGCTCTGATCTGCATCTGTATCGCGGGAAGATTCCCGACCTGCATACCGGTGACGTACTCGGTCACGAATTCATGGGGATCGTTGAAGAGGTCGGCCGCGGGGTTACCGATCTGCGTCCCGGCGATCGTGTGGTGGTGCCGTTTGTTATTGCGTGCGGTGAATGCTTCCACTGTCGTCTGGCAGAACATGCCGCCTGTGAAACCACCAACACCGGCAAGGGCGCGGCAATGAACCAGAAGGGCATCCGCCCGCCGGCTGCCTTGTTTGGCTATAGCCACCTGTATGGAGGAGTGTCCGGCGGCCAGGCTGAATACGTCCGCGTACCTAAGGCAAACGTCGGGCCGCTGAGAGTTCCCGATGCATTGCCGGACGAGCAGGTACTGTTCCTTTCCGACATTCTTCCCACCGGCTACCAGGCGGCGATCAACGCCGGGGTCAAGCCAGGCTCAACCGTGGCGATCTTCGGGGCAGGGCCGGTCGGGTTGATGAGCGCGGCATGCTGCCGCCTGCTGGGGGCCGAGACCATCTTCATGGTGGATCATCTGCCTTACCGGCTCGCGTTTGCTGCACAGACCTATGGCATAACGCCAGTGGACTTCAGCAAGATCGATGACCCCGCTGAGTATATCGTCACCCAGACCAATGGCCGCGGCGTGGATGCCTCCATTGAAGCGGTTGGGTTTGAGGCAGAAGGCAGTGCCCTGGAGTCCGCGCTTACCACCCTCAAAGTCGAGGGCAGCAGCGGTGTCGCCATCCGTCAATGCATCGCCGCCACCCGCCGCTGCGGCACGGTGAGCATTCCCGGCGTCTACGCAGGCTTCCTGCATGGGTTCCTGCTGGGTGATGCGTTCGACAAGGGGCTCACCTTCAAAATGGGCCAGACCCACGTCCAGGGACTGATGCCGGAGTTGCTGGATTACATAGGGGAGGGTGCGTTGGACCCGGGTGTCATCATCACCCACCGCCTGTCGCTGGAAGACGCGGTGCGAGGTTACGAGATCTTTGATCGCAAGGAAGAGGATTGCCGCAAGGTGATTCTGACGCCCTGACATGGACTGCCTTTCCGACCACGCCGCACCCGCGCTCGAGGCTAGAGTCCGCGACGTGCTGTCCAGACAGCCGACACTCCCGCTACCCGGTCGCGGCAAAACACTCGATCGCTGGCGGGCATTGGCGCGCATTGCAGGTCACGACCTGTGTGTGGCCAAAGCGCTGGAAGCCCACTACGACGCGCAGGCGATTCTGGAGGATCTGGGCGCTGAACCACTGGCGCAGGGCGTGTTAGCCGCAGTATGGGCCTCCGAGGGCCCGCAAGCCACGTTGCGCTTCGACCCGGCCTCCGGGACCATCAGTGGCCTGAAGCCGTGGTGCTCTGGTGCGGGTCTCGCAGATGTCGCACTGGTGTCCGCGGCAAGCGAGGCGGGCGGCCGCCTGGTTCAGGTCCGCGTGGACGCGTCGGGCGTGAGGCACCTCCCGCAGTCCTGGCATGCCACTGGCATGGGAGGCATCCCCAGCGGCAGTGTGGAATTCGCCGAGGTGCCCGCTGAGCCGATCGGCAAACCCGGTGCGTATCTGGCCCGTCCAGGGTTCTGGCACGGTGGCGCGGGCATTGCCGCCTGCTGGTATGGCGCGGCGGTGGCCCTCGCGGCACCGTTGCATCGCTCACCACGGGTAGCAGATGATTCGCAGCAGGCCGCGCTGCTCGGCAAGGTTGATATGACCCTTAGATCGTCCGCTGCCTTGATGCGCGAGCTGGCCGCTGCCATAGACGATGCTTCGTCCTGCTCGCACCAAACCGATGTCCTCCGGCTGCGCTGCGTGGTTGAACGCAGCTGCACGCACGTGCTAGACGCCGTCGGGCGCGCCCTAGGTCCTGCCCCGATGTGCTTGGACTCAGCCCACGCGCGACGGTGGAGCGACCTGACCGTCTTCATCCGTCAGAGCCACGCCGACCGCGACTGGGCCGAACTGGGACGCGCCATCCAGACCGGGGAGACGCCATGGGAGCTGTAGCTCGACGCATTGCGGGGCAAGGCAACCTGCAGGCGGACTGGGAGGCTAGCAGGTGGCTGCAGGCCCTGCCTGAAAGCACTGCCTCCGCCGTACTGCATGACGCACGCAGGCTTGTTGTGATCTCGCCGCACCCCGACGACGAAGTGCTGGGGTGCGCGGGAATCATGCAATCGGCGGCTGCTGCCGGCATTGCGATACACGTTATCTCCGTCACGGATGGAGAGGCCTGTTATCCGGATCAGCCACTATGGCCGCCGCTACGCCTGCGTGACGCGCGTCGCTGGGAACTGGCGTCCGCCATGCGCGAGCTCGGGTTGGACGGCGCGCGCGTAACCCCGTTGGGGCTACCGGACGGCGGGGTAACCGCCCGCGAGGACGAACTGACCCAGGCAGTGGCCAGCCAGCTGGTATCCGACGACGTCGTACTGGCTCCTTGGGTCCTCGACGGGCATCCCGACCATGAAGCCGTAGGAAGAGCGGCTCTGGCTGCCGCCGCCGATAAGCGTGCACGCGTCCGCCAATACCCCGTCTGGGCATGGCATTGGCTGGATACTCATGCCGCCAGCAGCCATTGGACTACCGCGACCCGAATCCCCATGAGCACGGCAGCCATGAAGCGCAAGGCAACGGCGATACGCGCGTTCGCCACCCAGATCGGCGACGTCGAAGGCCTGAACTGCGAACCAATCCTGCCGCACCACGTGACGGCACGCTTCCACCGACCGTTCGAGGTGCTAATCGGATGAGCATCGCCGCCTACTTCCAGCAGATCTATCAGCAGGCCGATCCATTCCGTTACCGTAGCCGGTGGTATGAGGAGCGCAAGCGCGCCCTTACCTTAGCCTGCCTGCCGCGCCGCCGCTACGCACACGCGTGGGAGCTGGGGTGCTCGAACGGGGTGCTGACCGCGGAGCTGGCCACCCGGTGCGACGCGCTTCTCGGCACCGACATCAGTGGCGATGCGGTGGCACAGGCGGCGCTGTCCACCCGGGACTGCCCGCAGGTCGTCCTGCAGCGGGCCACGCATCCCCAGGACTGGCCGGAGGGAGTCTTCGACCTGATCGTAGTAAGCGAGGTTGGTTACTACTTAGACGCAGGTGCCTTGGCGCTGCTGGGGCAGAAGCTGCGCAGCAGCCTTGCTGACGGGGGATTGTTGCTGGCCTGTCACTGGATCCATCCATTCGATGAGGTGAGAAGCTCCGCATATGCAGTACACCAAGCGCTACGCGCAGACCTGCCTGAAGTATTCAGCTACCACGACGACGATTTCCATCTTGAAGGCTGGAGCACTTCGACCACCAGCGTCGCCGAGCGCGAGGGCCTGCGGTGATCGCGATGATCGTGCCCGCACACAATGAGGCCGAAGCGATCGGTCGTTGCTTGGCCGCATTGCGTGAAGCGGCAACGCATCCGGGCTTGGACGGCGAGGAGGTGCTTACGGTTGTGGCACTGGATGCCTGCAGCGACCAGACAGCGGCAGTCTGCGCGCGCTACGGAGCCGTAACAGTCGCCGTTGATGCCAGGTGTGTTGGAGTGGCGCGCGCCTGCGCAGCAAACCACGCACTCGCGCTCGGCGCACGCTGGATCGCCAGCACCGACGCCGACACCACCGTGCCCCCGGATTGGCTCTGGAAGCAGACCACCTGCGGCGCGGAGGCGTTCTGCGGAATCGTGGAGGTGGTCGACTGGCTGGACTATCCCAGCTCTCTGCGTGAGACATTCGAGCGCCGAGAAGTCGCCAAGGATGGTCACGCCCATGTACACGGCGCAAACCTAGGCGTCAGCGCAGCGGCCTACCGCACCGTCGGCGGGTTCGCGCCCCTCACCACCGGCGAAGACGTCGCGCTGGTGCGGGCCTTGCAAAAAGCCCGACTGCCCATCGCATGGCACGCCCGCCCCGTGGTCGCGACCAGCGCCCGACGGGCGGCGAGGGCTCCCAACGGCTTCAGCGGCTTCAGCGGCTTCCTGCAGGCGCTCGAACGCGAGGCGCTGGGAGCAGGTGTCCGATTGCTGCCTTCCCCGGCGGCAGCGGGGTGAGCATGTCCCCGGACCTGCTTGGTTGGGCGGCAACCGCCGTCCTAATAGCCACCCTGACGCGGCAGATCTACAAGCAGCACCAAGCGGGTTCGACCGACGGAGTCTCGACGTGGCTGTTTGTCGGACAGATCACCGCCTCGGTGCTGTTCATCGTCTACAGCGCGCTCATGGGGTCGCTAGTATTCGTCGTCACGAACAGTCTAATCTTCGTTACGGCAGTAGTGGGACAGGTCTTGGCGGTCCGCAGGCGTCGCTCCCAGACGAGATGAAGGTATAGATTCCGGCAAGCCCACTGGATCACGAAGATTCCACGGCCCGTCTTATATCAATCCTCTGGAGCAAATCCATGAGCGTGAGAATGTCTGACCTTTTTGACCTGGGTATGCCCTGGTTCGAGTTCATACTCCGGGCGGCGGCGGTCTACATCGTGGTACTGATGCTTACACGACTCAGTGGCAAGCGCTCCATCGGCCAGTCCGCCCCCTTTGACATGCTGGTAATCGTGCTGCTGGGTACGGCCGTGCAGAACTCGCTAATTGGCGAGGACACCTCCTTACTCGGTGGCTTGATCCTCGCGGCAACGCTGCTGACACTCAACTGGCTGACGGGCTATATGACTGCCCGCAGCCACAGGCTGCATGCCTGGGTGGAAGGAACGCCTATCATTCTTGCCCGAAATGGGAAGGTTTTCTGGGATCAGTTGCGCCGCTGCAATGTCGCCCCAGAAGACCTTGATGTGGCAATGCGCAAGGAGGGATGCGAGGGGCACCATCGGATCAAGCTAGCAGTGCTGGAAACGTCTGGAGACATCACTGTAGAGATCGAAAGCGGATAGGCTGTACGCCGAATAGGCCGCAACTGGGCGATGAGTACGGGCACCTCTTTCGGGGCGGAATGTATCGTTCAGGTAGCACTTCGGATTTCAAAGCTCAGAGCGGCTGGGTAAAACTGACCGCCCCCAAGCTACAGGCCATCGCCCAAGCGATCTCTTCCCATGTGTAGGCGTACCTCTGCGCTGAGCGGGCGCGCCATGATGCTATCGGCCTGATCTAGAGCTAGAAGAGGCAAATGCGTACGACGTGTCCCAAGGCTGTTCCGAGACGGTCGGTTAGCCGGCGACTGGCTTCAGCAGCTCTTGGCGGTTGTTCTTAGGGCGTGTTGACCGACCGGCTTACCCGACAGGCTTCCATCGGCGGCACTGCGGCGGCCAGCAGCATGGCCATTGCGGCATCTCTGTCCGCGGCGATCTATTCTTCAGCGTGGGCGGCCGGCAGCCAGACCGGCATGCGGTCGTAAATGTTAGCGGAAATCCCGCTGCTGTCCCCGGTGATGACGGGGAAGGTGCCCAGGTTGTCGGGTTCAGCAGCGGGCTGGTGTTCTCCCTGAGCCCGGCGGCCCACAGCGGCTCTACCGCATGGATGAACCACCGGTCTTTCTTGCTTCCTCGGCGTTGATCGACCGTTCGTAGTAGCCGGTAGTTGGCACCAGGCAGCGCTGCTTCTTGAAGGCGGCGCGGAATGCTGGCTTTGTGGCCACGGGTTCGATTCTGGCGTTGATGGTCCAGCTCTGCAGGCCCTTGGCCTTGGCCCAGAAGGGCAGGAGCCCCCAGGCCCGTTCCGGTCCGGCAGCACGGACGCGCTGGGTCGGGGGCGAGGTTGTAGCTGGCCGGTATGGCGACTAGGTCGCCCACAGCGTATTTCACACCCGGGGTATTGAGTGCCTGTTAGGGTGGAACCAGCAGGGGGCGATTCACACTGGAGGGCAGGGCATGACGCTTCACGCTCTCGTTTATTTCAGCCAAGCGGTGCCTAGGCTGACTATTGACAAGATCGATGATTTGACCCAGGACGCAGCTGAGCACAACCACCTTGCGGGTGTGACAGGCATTCTTCTCACGGACGGCAGTCACTTCCTGCAGTACATTGAGGGGCCGAGGGACGGGCTGGCCTTGACCTACTCTCGCATTCTCAATGCTCGCAGCCATACTGAGATTGTTGAGCTCGGGCGAAGCCGAGGCGGCCAGCGCCGCTTTCCATACTGGTCGATGCGCTGGATCCCTGTGGACGAGCCTGAGCTGCGCATCGCAGTTCGCAGTGATTGGCGCGGATTGGCTCAACGTCGCGTCGGGACGATAGAAGGCATCGCGCATACGGGGATTGATCGAATGCGCTCATTGGTTAGCCCGTACATCAACTAGGCGACGAAAGCTCGGCCTTGGCCGAGCTTCTTCTTTCGCGGTAGCCCAGCAGAGCTAGCTTCTGTTAACACGCAGAAGCAGGTCGCGACGCTGTTGGTCATCCAGCATTGTCGCAAGTTCCTTTCGGAGTAATGTCGCTACCTGGGTGCAGGAGTGGCAGGTGAGCTCCGACGTCACCCCATCATCTTCCAGACCTGCAGAAGGCGCGAAGGTGCCTCGCTCGCCGCACCGATAGCAAGTAGCGTCGAAGGACTGAACCGATTGGATTTCGCCCGTGCGGCGCAAGATGGTTGCGAAGACGCGATGAACCCTAAAGTGGGCTGAAAAACCATCTGACATTGGGTCACGCTTCTCGAAGGGCTAAACGCGGTAGCAACTCTTGTTGCGCCGCCAGAAGCGTTGTGGTTTCCACTATACGCACTTTACTCACTCTGAGGTGAAAACCTATCGACATGTGGTAGTCCCCGAGCCGATTTCGCGCGGCCTTAACGTCCCGAACTCCACATTTGGTGTTAGTGAGGGCGGGAGGCATCTCGCCCCACTGGCAGCATCAGCCCCGCTGCCTTCCTGGCCGCTTTACCGGATGCGCTGGCTATCCGCCGCTGTTCCCTCAGCAGCTGGTGCATCCGGGGCCAGGCTTTCGGCCGGGGCCGACCTCTCGCAGGATTGGAGACGGCCGTCCGCAGGATTGCGCGCCATGCTCCCTCCAGACTTCCGCTGGCACGCCATTGGCGGTGCAGATCACGACCGCCCAAATCAGCTGCTGCTCGACTGTGTTGAGGTGGCTCGGCTGTACCGGCGCGTGGACGATCACACTTGGTGGATTAGCCTAAACAATAAGCGCGACCGGGAGCTGCGGAAGCGCAAGCTTTGCAGCGGGTATCGGCAGGGCAAGGCCGGCGCGGAGATCTGGGCGGAGCGGCACCAAGACCGGTTCCGGGCGGAGGTGGACCGCTATCTGCAAGGCTTGAAGGCCAACCAGCGACCGACGATTTAGACCTCTTTTAAGCGGTTCCACGCCGCAGGGGCTGGGTTGTATTATGTGAAGATCAAGTGAGCTGAGACCGTGTTCGTGAAGCGGAAGTACTGGTATGTCTCCGAGGACCAAGGAAATTGGTATGTCAGAGAAGGCTGGCACGGCCTTAGTGACGATCTCGGGTCCGGCCAAGACGCTAAAAGTGATGCGGTCCGTGAAGCCTGTAAGCAAGCCAAGGAGCGCCACGAAGAATCCGGGGCACCCACGGGGGTTCGGGTCCAAGGCTTGGACAGGCGATGGTGGGATGAGTTCGCTTATGGCAATGAGAGTTGACTGTCCATTGCGCGTCTGCGATTCAAGCCGCCCTTCTTCGCGCGTAATGCACTTATATGCCGTCAAATTCGCCGCCAGTGCCGTCGCCCAGCAGTGGGCTGAGCGTGATGTGCACCTTGGCGGCTCAACCCGAATGCGTGGTCAACCCCCGCCGATTCTCTCGGCTAATCTGCGCATTCGGGGCTAGGTCTCTGCCTCTGCGGGGATGCGGGAAGACCGTCCGTAGAATGGCGCTCCATGCTCCCCCCAGACTTCGCTGGCATGCCGACAAGCCCAACCAGCTGCTGCTCGACTCAGTCGAAGTGGCCCGTCTCTCCCGCCGCGTCGATGACCACACCTGGTGGATCAGCCTCAACAACCAGCGGGACCGGGAGCATCGGAAGCACGTGATCTGCAGCAGCTACCACCAGGGGAAGGCCGGCGCGGAGATCTGGGCCGAGCGGCACCAGGTGCGGCTCCGCGCCGAGGTGGACCGCTATCTCCAATAGCTGACGGCCAAAAAAAAATCACGCCTGATGCGGTGAGCACTCAGGGATCTTCTTGCTCCCTTATCCACTCCAACACGGCTTTCAACTCGCGCTGATCGTAATACGTCGGTGCCGAGCGTGGTTCAAATGCACCGTCCGAAATTGCAGCTTCGAAAGAAAGCCGCGCGGCTTCATAGTTTGGGATATGCAAGCGTTTGATCATCTCTAGAACCTGATTGGGGTCTGAGAATCGCTTCTCTGCAAGCCAAGATAAAAGAGTGACGAGTCCATCTGGGCCGACGAAGCTCGAAAGCGGAAGGTCGGCAACTGTGTAGCGCTTCGCTGCCACCCACTTGGCCCCATCGTGGTAGCAGGCATTTCGATGATTTGCGAAGGGAGAAGCGAGCCGATGGTGCACGAGCCTGAGTTCATGGAGCCCGCCTTCCCATTGCTCCGAGACGGTCCCGTTAAGCCATTCGACCCAGCCGTCCTCCACGCTCAGGATTGGGTGGCCGCACTGATCGCACTTCCAAGGTGGATCAACTTCCATAACGCCTCCTTGCTTGATGATGACTATAAGTTGTAGCGTGGGCCCAAGACGGCTGCAAGTATTTCCGCAGCTGTCCAGCGGCTACCGGCAGGGCATGGGTGGTGCGGAGATATGGGCCTACTGGCACCAGGTGCGGTTACCGGCGAGGGTCGATCTGTACCTGCAGCGTCTGAAGGCAGCCAGGCCGCCGGTGTTGTAGGGAGGGGGGCAACCGATTCCTCTCTGGCCTGAACCCTGGCCCGACATCGCGGGTTGTTCCTGGGTATCAACAAAGTAGTAACTGCGAGCGCTAGGCCTAGCGGGCTCCAGTTGGCAATCTCAGCCTGTGCGAGACTGGCCTGTATCATGGGTAAGGGGCGGATTCACCAAGCGAGGGGCTACTCAAGTAAGCTATCTATGCGATTCGCACGGACGTGCCAGGGGGGCGCTATGGAAATTACGGATGCAATCATTCACCGCTTGCATAAAGAGCAGCATACGTCGGGACCTGAAAGTGTTCAGATTCACGCGCGGGCAGATCAGCTTCCTTTAGATGAGACGCTGGAGTCAGTTTGCAAGCAGACTTTGCTGCTGTTCAACCGGAAGGGCAACAATACTGGCACTTTTGGTGAGAACGAGGATGTCCATCGTTTCCCGATTCGAGTACAGGAATGCCTAGATGAATGGACCACTTTCGTGGAGTTCACCGGCCATGCTGTTGAAATAATAAAAGGTGCTATGTCAAAGGCTTCGGCAGCCAATGGTGGGCATGCATTTTTCGTCCGGTATAAAGCCGGCGCGGACGAGTTCCTTATGGTGGCGATGCTGAAGCTGCGAGAAGGGGCAGGAATCGATGAGGATAGCCTGGGCTTGTTGCCTACGCTGGTGATCGACACGGACAAGTTGCATGAGGCGGCCCGTTTGAATATCACGCGTTGGAAAAATTCGGAAGAGCCGTATCTGACGTTTATTAAGGGAAAGGGTGCCGACGAAGTCACTGCGTATTTCAGAGAGGCTCTCGCCTGCGAGTCGTACACTAGTGGTAGGCACCATACGAGCCAAGTCATTGCAGCCGCAGAGGCCTACGTTAAGTCGCTCGCCCTCAGCCCTGAGCAGTAGCGAGAAAGATGGACGGAGGTTCGTGAGCGGCTATTTGACACCTTTGCGCAAAATAAGATGGAGGTTGGTCTTACTGCGATAGCTGTCGCGGTCGAGCCTCTTTCGCCAGAAAATTTTGAGGGTTTTGTGACAACGGGTGGTGGCGCGGCTCAGTTTCAGATCAGTCATCAGTTTAAACCTGACAGAGAGTCATATCGTGGTTTGAAGCGAGTGCGAGCGAAGATTGGTTCGATCTCGCTCGCTTTTGACATTGATGACGTCAAGCAAGGGCGAGTCGCCTACGACGAGGGCGCAAACGCGCTCCTGATTCGAGACCCGACCGATGAAGTGAAGAAGGAAGTAAAAGACAATGCGACCCCCGGCGCTTAATACGCCCCACGAAGCAGCTCTTTGGCTGGAAGAAGTGTTTCAGAACACAGAGGAGTCGATGTATGTCGGTGACCTCGAAGGCGTCCTGCCGGCAGAGTTCGACTTCCAAGGGGTGTGCGACGCGTTGGAGGTAGTTGGCGGGGGAGTCTACTGTGCTGGCAATCCAAACACGAGACGCATCCGGTTTAATCTTGCATCGGGTGGAGTGTATCGCAACCTGGCGGAGTTGATTGAGTATCAGAAGGCTAATCAAACTGAGCTCCCTGTTCGCTTTGCGCTGCAGGATATCGGATACCGTTACGCTGGTGACGCTTCAAACGCGCCGAATGATGTGCTTGGCTACCTGGACATGGTTCAGCTCGCTGCCCTGGTGAAGAATTTGGCGGATTACGCGACCTCGGCTGAGCTTTATCGTAACTTCGTGGTGAGACCAGATGCGAGGTTTCGCATACGAATGCAGTATGACGTTGCCGACCTGCGACCCATCCCTGACTTGCAGGGTTTCGTTCGAGATTTCATTAGTTCTGAATATCATTCGGCTGAAAAGAAGGATATCGCTAGAGATAGCCTCGCGGAGATCGTCGGTTCGCGTGAGGAAGTCTCACTTGGAGAAGTTGCGTCGTCATTTGAGAGGATATCGAAAAGTGCACGGACGTCTTATGCGATGCTTCTATCCAAGTTCTCCGTAGCAAGTGTGAGAAAGGAGATTGATAAGCAAAACTTGGAAGATACGTTGCGGCTGAACAAGACCTTTTCAGAGATACAGAATCAGTTGCTCGCACTGCCTGCAGCGCTTCTGATCGCTGGTGCCACTATCGAAGTGGGAAAAGCATACAAGAATGCAGCGGTACTGATAGGCGTCACGATCTTTGCGATCCTGATGTGGCTCCTTATACATAATCAAAGAAGTTCCGTCTTGGCCATTCAGGCCGAGGTCGACACTCGTAAGGCCAATCTGAAGGATCAGCCAGAGCTTGTCTCCGCTCAGTACTCTGAGCAGTTCCAAAAGCTGGGAGTGCGCGTGAAGAAGCAACTCCAGACGCTCATGGTTGTGCGGGGCTTGGTAATCCTGGCGTTGGCTGTTGTGCTCTACGCAGTGGTCGACAGTGCAAATGATGGGCGGTTGTCGGAGGGACTTATTGCGTTGTTTAGGCTTGCCTTTTGTCTGAACGGCTCTCCCTGATCCGTTGTCGGGCGTGGGATAGTCGTTCCGCAATGTTTCCAATGGACCTTGAGGGACAAGAGCTGCGGCGGTCAAGAAGCAGTGATGATGCGTAACAGATCTGCGTCCAAGTAGCGGAGACTGAAGTAAATTGCCTCAGACTTTTAATCTTTGGTGCGGCCGGTTGCGTGTTCACTGGTGCTTGATAGGGAGTACGAGGTAGCCCCTCTTTCTTGCGTAGTCGAGTCCGCCTCCGGCAAGCGAGTACGTCTGCGCTAGGTCATGGTTCCATCCCGTTCTAACCCAGCCCACTCTCTGCAGAGCTTGTAAGGCTTGCTCAACGTCGGATTGCGGATAGGTGGATGAATCCATCTCAGGGAGCGCGAGCAGTTCCGCGAGCTCGCCGACAGTGAGCTCTTTGTGGTCGACTAGGCGCAAACCTCTGATGCAGTCGGTCTGGATGCTACTGGGGAAGAAAAGTCGCTTCCTGGCCACAGACCCTAGTTGCTTCCACACGCCATCTTTAGGTCGCTTGGCCTCCGTTGCCCTCCGCGTCATCGCTCTCCAAGCGCTGTGCGCGTACCAGCCCGCAGTGGCCCCCAGGAAAGCAGCCCACAGAAACGCCCAGGGGTACTGAACAATTATTGGCCAATAACCCTTCAGCTCTTCGATCATCGGTCATCCTTGGGCGGCACAGAGGGCGGGCTGGATTCCGCTCCGCAATCGTTGGAAAGATGACAATTCTACCGGCAAATTCGATTGTCCTGCGAGACGGATTGCGGAGCGGTTCCGTGGCTTAGGTCATTGATTTAAAAGGATAAATTCGGAGATTCCCAGCCTACTGAGCGAGGTCTCTGTGGGGCCGCAGGACACAGCATCCGGCACAGCTTTGGCACAAGTAACCCCCAAACCCTTGCTGCGTCTAGATGGGTCGCCCCCCTCCTAAGGGGACAATGAGGAGCGTGTACTGAAGTGCCGGGTCGCAGACCGGGGCTAGGCCGACTGTGTTCAGCGTGGTGCGGCCGAATTAAGCGCGATCTCTACCCGGTCGGAGCCAAGCTGGATGAGAGGGCAGGGGGATGATCCGATCGATTCCGCACCACGCTGCATGACCGAAGGCTGTCGAGATAGTCGGCCCATTCCTGCATCATCCGGACCCGCTCCGCCAGATGGGTGGTGCGGTTATACGCTCGACCATTGGGATCTTTCACCGCGTGCGCCAGCTGATGCTCGATGATATCGGGCCGGAAGCCCAACTCCTCGTCAAGAAGCGTGCGAGCAGTGGCGCGGAAACCGTGCCCGGTGACAGTGTCCTTGTCGAATCCCATGCTCCGGAGCGCAGCCAACACCGCCACCTCCGACATCGGCCGTGAGTCCGAGCGCAGGCCAGGGAACACGTAGTTGCCGGCGTAATCCGTGGGCATCGTCTCCTTCAGGTCCCGGAGGATGTTCACCGCTTGGGTTGCCAGCGGCACGACGTGCGGCTGCCTCATCTTCATCCTGCCGGCCGGGATGCTCCACAGGGCAGCATCCAGATCAACCTCTGCCCACTCCGCTGCGCGCAACTCGATCGGGCGCACGAACACCAGCGGCATCAGCTTCAGGGCAGCGTTGACCACGGCGGTGCCGCGGTAGGAGTGCAGTGCCCGGAGCAGGCCGCCCAGCTGCACCGGGTCGACCACGGCGGCATGGTTCTTCTCAGGTGCCGGCACCAGCGCACCGCGCAGGTCTTCCACCGGGTTGCGCTCGGCGCGGTCAGTGGCCACGGCATAGCGCATGACCTGCCCGCAGTTCTGCATGACCCGGTGCGCGGACTCGAAGGCCTTGCGCTCTTCCATTTTCCTGGCAACAGCGAGGAAGTCCGACGCCTTCAGGTCCGCTGCCCGGCGCTTCCCGATGGTGGGGAACACGTCGTTGTCGAACCAGGCGATGACCTTCTTCTCGTAGCCCGGCACCCACTGCCTGCCGCGAAGCCATTCCCGGGTGATCGCCTCGAAGCTGTCCGTAGGGACGCCGGCGGGCGAGGCGGTCGCTGCCTTCCGCTGCTCACCGGGATCGATGCCGACGCGCTGCAGGCGGCGGGCGTCGTCGCGGGCGTCCCGGGCCTTGGCCAGGGTGACATCGGGATAGAGGCCCAGGGTCAGCAGCTTCTCTTTGCCGCCGATGCGGTACTTCCAGCGCCAGCTCTTCGCGCCTGCGACGGTGATGTAGAGATAGAGGCCGCCGCCGTCAGCCAGCTTCTGCGGCTTGTCGGACGGCTTGGCGCGACGAACAGCGACGTCGGTCAGAGGCATGGGGGTATCGTGTTTTTGGGCGGATGCGATACCCCTAGATATACCCCCACCGTCTCATGGGCTGCAACGGAATGCCCCGGACTGCGTTGGACAAAAAGAAAGCCGAGAGTCCCGTTCTATAAGGATCTCTCGGCTTCTCTGGGTCTTCTCAGACCCTTCGTTGGTGGAGGTGGGCGGAATTGAACCGCCGTCCGAAGGCACTCCATCCCCAGTTCTACATGCTTAGCTCACCGTTAAATCTCGCCCTGAAGCAGTACGGTGTGCGAAACGCACCCCAGGACCAGCCTGCTTTAGTTAGGTCGTGACTGGCAGGCAGCCATCACAACCGGTTCCATGTTAATGACCCTACACCGACGAGCATGGACACAAGTGGGTTCGGGGCTCCGCCTAAGTCGGCAGAAGGTAACAACCGCAGTTTTTAGGCTGCGATTGCCACCGGAGCGAAGTCGCTATCGTTGGCAACTAGAGTTTTGCCGCTGGATTTACGAGGAAAGCTGCCCCCTCGGCATGCACCAGGTAACTTCACAACCCCCGTCGAAACCAATGCACCCCCGGTCTCTTCAGTTCTTGCAAGGCTTTCAGGCTGCTGGACGGTCGAAACCGGTCAACAACCCTACCCGATGGCGGGAATGCTACGCCAAAAAGGCTGAACCGTCACCTGTGGCACAGACCAGCCGGGCAGAGCCCGGCTCTACGGGGATCCTAGCGGTTGCGCAGGTTCTCGGCCCGGTGCCGGGCCTTTTCACGGCGCTGGTTGCTCTTCTCGTGCTTCAGCGCGGTGATCTGGCGCTCAGCCTCGGGCTGGACCTGGGCCAGCAGGGTCTGCAGCCGGGTGATCCGAGCCTGCAGCAGCGGGCTGTCGGCTTCGGTCGCTTCGCGCTGGGCGTTGCGCAGCAGGTAGTTCAGCACCTTGAGCAGGGCGGCCGGCTCCATGGTGCGGCTGAACTCGGTGAAGATGAACTCAAATGCCGCAATGTCTGCCTGCAACTGGGCCGGGGTGGAGGTCTGGGTCACGCGCGGCTCCTGCCGTAGGGAATGGAGGGCATTCTGACATCGTGGAACGAAAGGGCAACGGCACGTCACCGCGGGTCAAACGGAATACGCCGCCCCTCACCATGCTGATCGCGTCGCCACCGCCGCTGCGGAGCGACGCGGCGCTCCCGTTCCCCCAACGGGAACCGCCGCCCCCTTTCTACATGGTGGAGGCGAACGTATGGGTATCTTGGACGGTAGACCGCTGGGCTTTGAGTGCGCGGACGTGGTGCAGGCGCAGCGCGAATCGGATGTGATCTTCGGGTGTGTGTTCCTGGGGCTGCTCAAGGATGCGCTGCAGGACGGCATCACCCTGAGCTGGGACGTGGAGTCGCTCGACAGCGAAGCGGCGACCCAGTCGAACAGCACGGAAAAGAACCGGGTCATCGATCAGGACGTGAATGACCTGAAACAGGTGCTGACGCACCTGCAGGCCTTGACCGGGGGTGACGGTGTTACGGTCACCGCCGGTCGCAGTCCGCAGTACGATCAGGGCAGGAGTCTGCAGGTGGCCATTGCGGCGGGTAAGAAAACGGACGGCAATACCACCCGGGTGCCCATCAAATGGGAGCAGGCGGTCGAAGACCACGTGGTGGCACTGCTGAAGAACAAGGAGCTGGTGGCCGAGAACTTCGACAAGGAATTCGGTGCTTACTACGGCATCGTGGACGCCAAGGACAACACCCTGCCGAAGGTGATCAGTTCAGTGCGTCGCCTGATCCCCTACGCGACGGAGGGCGGTCGCTGGAACCGCGCCGTGCCGTTGCATGGCCTGATTGGGTATGACGATCCCAGGCGAGTCTGCACGGCACAGGACTCGCCCAAGCAGGCCGGTTCGATCGAGCCGACCGAGTTGATCAGCCGCTGGAATGGCAAGGATGAAGTGTGCGGGTACTGCCACGGCATGGTCTGGGCGGTGGCCGAGCAGCGCTGTGATTTCCCGCAGGGCAAGGCCTACGAACTGGCGCTCGGCAAGAACACGCACAAGCTGTCGTCGTGCTTCGGCTGCAGCACCTTCCTGCTGGCCAACGGGCATGTGCCCAGTTCCATGCACCTGGGGCGTTCGGATTCGTGGGTGCCGTTGCCGGAGGGGCCGAACGCGACCGCACCGTTCAGCACCAGCAAGGACAAGGAGATCGCCGACCGCAAGGTGTTCGCCCAGCTCAATCGGGAATGGGCGGAGCACGTGTCCGGCTGGCTCACTGCCGGTGCGCATCGGGTGGTGGAGGCGCGCAGGGACACGTTCCCGGCAGAAGTGGTCGAGACCGTCCGTCGGTTGTTGCAGGAGGTTGATCGACGCAGGAGCGTGCAGTCGGTCGCCAACCTGTTCCTGGACGCACTGACCGTGCACGACAAGGATCTTCCGCGTCTGAAGCGGTTTGTCGGCGTGTGAGTAATGCAGCCGGGCAGCGCCCGGCGTCACCCAGCGTCAGGCGTCGCGGTTGCCGCGACGCATGGCGCGCTGCTTCTCGATAGCCCAGTCGCGGTCCTTGGCGGCGTCGCGCTTGTCGTGGGTCTGCTTGCCCTTGGCCAGCGCGACTTCCAGCTTGATCTTGTTCTTGCTCCAGTACATCGCGGTGGGCACGATGGTGTAGCCGTCGCGCTCGACCTTGCCAACCAGCTTGTCGATTTCCCGGCGGTGCAGCAGCAGCTTGCGCTCGCGGCGGTCGTTGGCCACCACGTGGGTGGAGGCCTGGATCAACGGGGTGATCTGCGCGCCGATCAGGTAGATCTCGCCGGACTTCACATAGGCGTAGGCGTCGACGATGTTGCCGCGGCCGGCGCGGATCGACTTGACCTCCCAGCCCTGCAGGGCCAGGCCGGCCTCGAAGCGCTCTTCAATGTGGTACTCGTGGCGGGCACGCTTGTTGAGCGCGATGGTTTTATTGGCCGTCGCGTTCTTTGCTTTATCCTTGGCGCTGTTCTTGCTCATTTACCTATTGTCTCCGATTCCGGCCGCTCGTGGTCGATTCGCCAGCCAAGCCAACGTATGACTACCATCCGCCGCAGTGCCCTGGTCGAACATTCCGCCGCCCGCATGTTCGACCTGGTGAATGATGTTGATGCCTATCCCCGCCGCTTCCGCTGGTGCTCGGCTTCGCAGGTGCTGGAATCCAGCCCGGACCGGGTGGTGGCGCGGCTGGATCTGGGTTTGGGTTCGTTCTCGACCTGGTTCATGACCGAGAACACCCTGCAGCGGCCGCACCATATTGATATGCAGCTGCGCGACGGGCCGTTCAAGCAGTTGCATGGGCGCTGGGAATTCCACGCCCTGGCCGAAGACGCCTGCAAGGTCACCCTGACCCTGGAGTTCGAAGCGACCAGCCGCCTGCTGGGGCCGGCGCTGGCATTGGGCTTCCAGGGCCTGGCCGACCGCATGGTCAATGACTTCATCCGCGTTGCCGACGGCCAGGACTAGGCGGTGATCCGGGTCGAGGTGGTGTTGGCGTGGCCGGACCGGGTGGAACGCCGGGCGCTGGAGCTGGCCGAAGGGGCAACCGTGGCCGACGCGCTGGCCGCAGCGGCCCTGCCGGGCGCTGACGACTGCCCGGCGGTGTCGGTGCATGGGATCCTGGCCCGGCCGGCACAGGTGCTGCACGACCAGGACCGGGTGGAACTGCTGCGGCCACTGCTGGCCGACCCGAAGGACAACCGCCGGCGGCGTGCGCGCGGCGGTTGATCGGGCTTAGCGCCCGCGCTGCTTCTTCTTGTCCTTGGGCAGGTTGCGGCCGAACTGGCGCACCGTGTCCTGGGCCAGCTGGGCATCGCGGGTGGCGAAGAAGTCGCCTTCCCAGCGGGTGACCAGGTCGTTCTCGAAGAACACGGTGAAGTTCTTCACCTCGGTGCTGCCCACGCGGTTGGTACGCTCGGTGGCGGTGTAGTCCCAGCGCTGGGCGTGGAACGGATCGGGAATGGACGGGGTGCCAAGCAGGGCGTTGACCTGCTGCTTGCTCTGGCCGACCTGCAGCTGACCGACGGCCTGCTCCCGGACCAGGTTGCCCTGATAGATGGGTTGCTTGTAGATGATGCCGCACCCGGTGGTGGACAGGGCAACGGCGGCGACCAGCAGGAGATTGCGCATCGGAAAGGGCGTTTGGGGAAATCGAGTCGATGATACACTCCCCGCGTGTCGCCGCGACCCAATCCGAGGCAGCTGGCGCTAAATCGCCAATGAACGGAGACTTATGGAAACCAACGACCTGCGCAAAGTCGGCCTGAAGGTGACCCACCCGCGGATGCGGATCCTGGCCCTGCTGGAGCAGCGCAACGCCCAGCACCACATGACCGCTGAAGACATCTACCGCCAGCTGCTCGAGCACGGGGATGAAATCGGGCTGGCCACGGTGTACCGCGTGCTGACCCAGTTCGAGGCCGCTGGCCTGGTGCTGAAGCACAACTTCGAGGGCGGCCAGGCCGTCTACGAACTGGACCGCGGTGGTCATCACGACCACATGGTCGATGTCGACAGCGGCAAGATCATCGAATTCGAAAGCCACGAAATCGAAGAGCTGCAGCGCAAGATCGCCGCCGACCACGGCTACGAGCTGGAAGAGCACTCGCTGGTGCTCTACGTGCGCAAGAAGCGTAAATAACCGCAAAGCGGTTGTTTACGACGGGCATCCATGTTTCATACCGCTACCGGATCCATCCGTCACACCTGCAGCAACTTCCGCGCGGCCGCCCGCGCCTCCTTGCTGACCTCCACGCCGCCCAGCATCCGCGCGAGCTCTTCCTCGCGGGCCTTGCTGTCCAGCTTCTCGACCGCGCTCTGGGTCATCCCGTCGACCGGGGCCTTGCTCACGCGGTAGTGCGCGTGGCCCTTGGAGGCCACCTGCGGCAGGTGGGTCACGCACAGCACCTGGCGTTTTTCGCCCAGGGCGCGCAGTTTCTGGCCGACGATGTCGGCCACGGCCCCGCCGATGCCCGAATCCACTTCGTCGAAGACCATGGTCGGTACCGCGTCCAGGTCCAGCGCGGCCACCTCGATGGCCAGCGAAATGCGCGACAGCTCACCGCCTGAGGCCACCTTGCGCAGGGCGCGCGGGGGCTGGCCGGCGTTGGCGGCGACCAGGAATTCGACCCGCTCGGCCCCGTTCGGGTCCGGTTTGGCGACGGTCTGGGGTTCGATCTCGATCAGGAACTGACCGCCGCCCATGCCCAGCTCGCCAATCAGGGCGGTGGTCGTGGCCGACAGCTCGGCGGCGGCGTTGCGCCGGCTGGCACTCAGGGTGGCGGCCACGGCCTGCCACTGCGCGGCGGCGCGGTCGATCTCGCCGGCCAGGCGCTGCAGGCGGGCGTCGGCCCCGCGCAGCTGCTCGACCTCGGCTTCCAGCGCGTCGCGGTGCTCGCCCAGCTGCTCCATCGGCACCCGGTGCTTGCGCGCCAGGTCGTGCAGGCGGCCGAGGCGGCGCTCGATCTCCTCGAATTGGTCCGGGTCGGCGTCAAGGTCGCCGTGGACCCGGTCCAGCAGGGCCAGGGCTTCGTGCAGCTGGATGGCGGCCCCGTCCAGCAGGGCGTCGACCTCGCCCAGGCGCGGGTCGTGTTCGGCCACGCGTGAGAGCTCGTGCCGGGTCTGCTGCAGCTGCTGCAACACGGACGTGTCGTCGTCGCCATTCAGGCGCGCGGCGGCCACGTCGCAGGCGGTCAGCAGCGCCCCGGCATGGGCCTGGCGGCGGTGGCTGCTGGTCAACCCGGCAATCGACGCGGGCTCCAGGTCCTCGCGCTGCAGCTCGCCGAGCTGGTGTTCCAGAAAACCAATGCGGTCACTGACATCGCCCTGGCGCGACAGCGCCTCGGCCTCGTCGACCAGGGCCTGCCAGCGCGCGGACGCCTGGCGGACCTGGGTGCGCTCGGCGTCGTTGCGGGCATACGCGTCGAGCAGGGCCAGCTGCGACGGGCGCGCCAGCAGAGCCTGCTGATCGTGCTGGCCGTGGATCTCCACCAGCATGCCGGCCAGCTCGCCGAGCTGGGTGAGGGTGACCGGGCGGCCGTTGATCCACGAGCGGGAGCCGCCGTCAGCGCGGATCACCCGGCGCAGCTGGCACTGGTCGTCGTCGTCCAGTTCGTTGTCACGCAGCCAGGTCCGCGCCGGGGCGTCGAGCGCCGGTGCGAACTCGGCGGAAAGCTCGGCGCGGGCCGCGCCATGGCGGACCACGCCGCTGTCGGCGCGCAGCCCGGAAAGGAAGCCGAGCGCGTCCACCATCAGCGACTTGCCGGCCCCGGTCTCACCGGAAACCACGGTCATGCCCGGCCCGAACTCCAGTTCGGTGGCACGGACGACGGCGAAATCCTTGATCGAAAGATGTCTGAGCATGGTATTGGGTTCTTGAGCCGCGCAACGCTAGCATGGGCGAGGGGCCACTCCAATGACTTGCCAACGTCCACGTCAGCCATTATCAAGGCGGGCGTCTCACAGGCTGATTCCATGCACGCATCTTCGCCACCGCTGGCACCGCGCGCCCGCCATCTGCTGCGGACCCTGATCGCGCGCCATATCCAGGACGGCGAGCCGGTGGGGTCGCAGACGCTGGCGCGACTGGCCGGGCTGGATGTCAGTCCGGCCACCATCCGCAACATCCTGGGCGACCTGGAGGACCTGGGCCTGCTCAGCTCGCCGCATGCCTCGGCGGGTCGCGTTCCCACCGCCACCGGCTACCGGGTGTTCGTCGACAGCCTGGTCAAGATGCAGCCGCCGGGCGACGGCGAACTGCAGCGGCTGCGCAGCGAGCTGTCCAGCGGCGCGGGCACCCAGGCGCTGCTGGGCAGCGCCTCGGAACTGCTGTCGGCAATGAGCCATTTCGTTGGCGTGGTGGGCGCTCCCCGGCGCGAGCAGTTCGCGTTCCGGCACATCGATTTCGTGGCGCTGGACGCGCGCCGGGTGCTGGCCATCCTGGTGTTTGCCGACAACGAGGTGCAGAACCGGGTGATCGAGCCCCGGCGGACCTGGGAACCGGCTGAGCTGGAGCGGGTCGCCAACTACCTCAATGCCCACTGCGCCGGTCGCACGCTGGCCGAGATCCGCGCCGGCCTGCTGCTGGAACTGCGCCAGGCCCGCTCGGAAATGGAGCAGCTGCTGGCCCACAGCGTGGAGCTGGCCGAGCAGGCGCTGGCTCCGCCGGCCGACGACATCGTGCTGGCCGGCCAGACCCGCCTGATGGGGGTACAGGACCTGTCTGACCTCGAGCGGCTGCGCGAGTTGTTTGACGTATTTGCCAGCAAGCGCGAGATCCTGCAACTGCTGGAGCGGACCAGCCAGGCTCCGGGAGTACGCATCTTCATTGGTGAGGAAACCGGCGTGGTGCCGCTGGAGAGCGTGTCGCTGGTGACCGCACCGTACTCGGCCGGCGGTCAGGTGCTGGGCGTGCTGGGGGTGATCGGCCCGAAACGGATGGCCTACGACCGCATGATTCCACTGGTGGAGGCGACCGCCCAGGTGCTGGGGGCGGCATTGGACGCGCCCTCCACGGGCGGATTGTCCCGTGACCGCACCTAAAAGCGTCTCTGGCTCTTGAATCGGTCCGCCGCGCCCACATAGGGGGTGTGGAGGCGGGGAGTGACCGCCAAGGACCCCAACATGAATCAAGATCAGCCCGATACCGCCACCCCGTCCCCGGCCGACGCCGCCACTGAAGGCACCTCGCTGCAGCAGCAGCTGGAGGCCCTGCAGAACGAGGTCGCCCTGCTGCGTTCGGAGTCGCTGCGCGAGCGCGCCGACCTGGACAACCAGCGCAAGCGCGTGGCCCGCGATGTGGAACAGGCGCGCCGCTTCGCCAATGAAAAGCTGCTGGGCGAACTGCTGCCGGTGTTCGACAGCCTGGACGCCGGGCTGAATGCCGCCGGCACCGATGCCAGCCCGCTGCGCGAAGGCCTGGAGCTGACCTACAAGCAGCTGCTTAAGGTCGCCGCCGATAACGGCCTGACCCTGCTGGACCCGACCGGCCAGCCGTTCAACCCGGAACACCACCAGGCCATCAGCCAGGTCGACGCCCCCGGCGCGGCTCCGGGCAGCGTGGTCCAGGTGTTCCAGAAGGGCTACCTGCTCAACGACCGCCTGCTGCGCCCTGCGCTGGTGGTGGTTGCAAGGGATTGATCAACCGTGCAGCCGGGCAAGCCCGGCTCTACGGCAACCCTGGTTGAACACAGCGTTCGGGGAATGGGTTGAATGTGACAGACCCATCCCCCACATCCCATTCATAACCCGGCAGCCGCCGGACAGAACATAAGAACTTTCAGGAGTCTCCCCATGGGCAAGATCATTGGTATCGACCTCGGCACCACCAACTCGTGTGTGGCGATCATGGACGGCGGCAAGGCCCGCGTCATCGAAAATGCAGAGGGCGACCGCACCACGCCTTCCATCGTCGCCTACACCAAGGACGGCGAAGTGCTGGTGGGTGCCTCGGCCAAGCGCCAGGCGGTCACCAACCCGAAGAACACCTTCTACGCCGTCAAGCGCCTGATCGGCCGCAAGTTCACCGACGCTGAAGTCCAGAAGGACATCGCGCACGTGCCGTACTCGATCCTGGCCCACGACAACGGCGACGCCTGGGTCGCCACCAGCGATGCCAAGAAGATGGCTCCGCAGGAAATCTCCGCCCGCGTGCTGGAGAAGATGAAGAAGACCGCCGAAGCCTTCCTGGGTGAGACCGTCACCGAGGCCGTGATCACCGTGCCGGCTTACTTCAACGACAGCCAGCGCCAGGCCACCAAGGACGCCGGTCGCATTGCCGGTCTGGAAGTGAAGCGCATCATCAACGAGCCGACCGCCGCGGCCCTGGCCTATGGCCTGGACAAGGGCGACGGCAAGGACCGCAAGATCGTCGTTTACGATCTGGGCGGCGGCACCTTCGACGTCTCGATCATCGAGATCGCCAACGTCGACGGTGAAAAGCAGTTCGAAGTGCTGGCCACCAACGGCGACACCTTCCTGGGCGGCGAAGACTTCGACAACCGCGTCATCGAATACCTGGTTGACGAGTTCAACAAGGACCAGGGCATCGACCTGCGCAAGGATCCGCTGGCCCTGCAGCGCCTGAAGGACGCCGCCGAACGCGCCAAGATCGAGCTGTCCACCAGCCAGCAGACCGAAGTGAACCTGCCGTACGTCACCGCTGACGCGTCGGGTCCGAAGCACCTGAACATCAAGCTGACCCGCGCCAAGCTGGAAGCGCTGGTGGAAGACCTGATCAAGAAGTCGATCGAACCGTGCCGCATCGCGCTGAACGATGCCGGCCTGCGCTCGAGCGACATCAGCGAAGTGATCCTGGTCGGCGGCCAGACCCGCATGCCGAAGGTGCAGCAGGCGGTGACCGAGTTCTTCGGCAAGGAACCGCGCAAGGACGTCAACCCGGACGAAGCCGTCGCACTGGGTGCGGCCATCCAGGGCGGCGTGCTGGGCGGCGACGTCAAGGACGTGCTGCTGCTGGACGTGACCCCGCTGTCGCTGGGTATCGAAACCATGGGCGGCGTGTTCACCAAGATCATCGAAAAGAACACCACCATTCCGACCAAGGCCTCGCAGGTGTTCTCCACCGCCGAGGACAACCAGTCGGCAGTGACCGTGCACGTGCTGCAGGGTGAGCGCGAACAGGCCCGCTTCAACAAGTCGCTGGCCAAGTTCGACCTGTCCGGCATCGAGCCGGCGCCGCGCGGCCTGCCGCAGGTGGAAGTGTCCTTCGACATCGACGCCAACGGCATCCTGCATGTGTCGGCCAAGGACAAGAAGACCAACAAGGAACAGAAGGTCGAGATCAAGGCCGGTTCGGGTCTGTCCGAGGACGAAATCGCGCGCATGGTGGCCGATGCGGAAGCCAACCGCGAAGAAGACAAGAAGTTCCATGAGCTGGTCCAGGCCCGCAACCAGGCTGACGCGCTGATCCACGGTACCCGTACCGCCATCACCGAACACGGCAGCAAGGTCGGCGGCGATGTGATCGGCAAGGTGGAATCGGCCCTGGCCGACCTGGAAACCGCAATGAAGGGCGACGACAAGGCGCAGATCGAAGCCAAGTCGAAGGCGCTGGAAGAAGCCGGCCAGTCGCTGTTCGCAGCGGCGTCGGCGGCTGACCAGGGCGGTGCCGCCCCGGGCAGCGAGTCGGCCGGCAACGGTGGTTCGGCGGCCCACGACGACGTGGTCGACGCCGAGTTCACCGAAGTCAAGGGCGACAAGAAGTCCTGATCCAGACGCGACACGGGACGCTGCGCAGGCAGCGTCCCGTTGTCACATCTCTGATCCTGACCGCCGCAGCCCGGTGTGTCGGGGGCGAAACCCGACTGCCGGACAACGATTGAAGTTATGAGCAAGCGCGACTATTACGAAGTGCTGGGCGTGACCCGCACCGCCACCGAAGAAGAACTCAAGAAGGCCTATCGCCGTTGCGCGATGAAGCACCACCCTGACCGCAATCCGGGCGATGCGGCGGCCGAAGCCGCCTTCAAGGAGTGCAAGGAAGCCTACGAAACCCTGTCCGATGCCAACAAGCGCCGCATGTACGACGCCCACGGCCATGCTGCGTTCGAGCACGGCATGGGCGGCGGTGGTCCGGGCGGTCCGGACATGGGCGATATCTTCGGCGACATCTTCGGCAACATCTTCGGCGGTGCCGGTGGTGGTCAGCGTCAGGCCCGTCGCGGTGCCGACATCGGTTACGTGATGGAGCTGGACCTGGAAGAAGCGGTGCGTGGCATCGAGCGCCGCATCGAGATTCCGACCCTGGCCGAGTGCGATGACTGCAACGGCAGCGGCTCGGAAGACGGCAAGGTGGAAACCTGCTCGGTGTGCAAGGGCCACGGCCAGGTGCGCATCCAGCGTGGCATCTTCGCCATGCAGCAGGCCTGCCACAACTGCAACGGCCGCGGCCAGATCATCCAGAATCCCTGCAAGACCTGCCACGGCAATGGCCGTGTCGAGGAAGACAAGGTGTTGTCGGTCAAGGTGCCTGCGGGCGTCGACACCGGTGACCGCATCCGCCTGGCGGGCGAGGGCGAAGCCGGCCCGGCCGGTACGCCACCGGGCGACCTGTACGTGGAAGTGCGCGTGCGCGAGCACGCCATCTTCCAGCGCGATGGCGACGACCTGCACTGCGAAGTGCCGATCCGCATCTCGCAGGCCGCACTGGGCGACACCGTGCGCGTGGCCACGCTCGGCGGTTACGCGGAGATCCGCATTCCGGCCGAAACCCAGACCGGCAAGCTGTTCCGTCTGCGCGGCAAGGGTGTGCGTTCGGTGCGCAGCCGCAGCGAAGGTGACCTGTACTGCCGCGTGGTGGTGGAAACCCCGGTCAACCTCACCGCCGAGCAGCGCAAGCTGCTGGAGCAGTTTGAGACCACCTTCGTTGGCGAGGAAGCCCGCAAGCACTCGCCGAAGTCGGCGACCTTCATGGACGGCGTCAAGGGCTTCTGGGATCGCATGACCTCGTAAGCGCGATTGGTTCCATCAGAAACGAAAAACGCCGGCCATGCCGGCGTTTTTTTATAATGGACGCATGAACGAACCCCTCGAAAGCCACCTCGTCCACGGTCGCCGTCAGCGCCCGGACGGTCCGTCGCCGGTCGACGTCATTTCGGTCCAGTCGCAGCTGGTGTACGGCCATGCGGGCAACAGCGCGGCGGTGCCGCCGCTGCGCGCGCTGGGTGTGCGCGTCGCGGAGATTCCGACGACGCTGCTCAGCAATGCGCCGTTCTATCCCACCACACGCGGCCGCGTGCTGCCGTCGGACTGGTTTGCCGACCTGCTGCTCGGGGCCGGTGAGCGTGGATTGCCGCAACGCGCGCGCATGCTGGTCTCGGGCTACTTCGGCAGCGTCGGCAACGGCGCGGCGTTTGCCGACTGGCTCGATGCGGTACTGCCCGCTTCGCCGCAACTGCGCTATTGCCTCGACCCGGTGATCGGCGACACCCACACCGGCCCCTATGTGGAGCCGGGGCTGGAAACCATCTTCGCCGAACGCCTGCTGCCGCACGCGTGGCTGGTCACCCCCAATGCCTTTGAACTCAATCGCCTGACCGGGCTGCCGAGCCTGGAGGAGGGCGACGCCATCGTCGCCGCCCAGGCCCTGCTGGCACGAGGGCCGCAGTGGGTGCTGGCGCATAGCGTGGGCGGTGAACCCGGACAGCTGGTCACCCTGGCGGTCAGCCGTGAGGCCATCTGGCGCTGGTCCTCGCCGCATCTGCCGGTGGACGTGGCCGGTACCGGTGACGTGCTGATGTCGCTGCTGGTTGCGTTCCTGCTGCGCGGCGAGGCGTTTGAACAGGCCATTTCGCGCGCGATTGCCGGCGTGCACGTGGCGCTGGAAACCACCCTGGCCAATCATCACGAAGAGTTCGACGTGCTGGCCGCCGCGCCGGCCGCATTGGCCTTCCCGGATCGCTTTGTCGCAGAGCGTCTGGCATGAGCCTGCGTCCGCTGATCGGCATCGTCGGCAGTGCCGGTGCCTACGGACGCTGGCTGCAGCGGTTCTTCGAACAGCAGATGGGACTGGAGGTGATCGGCCACGATCCGGCCGATCCTGCGTCGAGTTCACCCGATGACCTGCTGGAGCGCGCGCAGGTCCTGATTTTCTCCGCACCGATCCGGCACACGCCGGCGCTGGTGGCCGAGTACGTGGAACGCTCGGCAGGCCGCGAAGCGGGGCGACTGTGGCTGGATGTGACCTCGGTCAAGAGCGCCCCGGTGGCGGCGATGCTAGCCTCACAGGCGGACGTCGTGGGCCTGCATCCAATGACCGCGCCGCCCAAGGCCCCCACGCTGAAAGGCAGGGTGATGGTGGTCTGCCAGGCACGCGTGGGTACATGGCAACCCTGGGTGGATGCGCTGTGCGCGGCGCTGCAGGCCGAATGTGTACAGGCTACGCCTGAGCACCACGACCAGGTGATGGCACTGGTGCAGGCGATGGTGCATGCCACCCATCTGGCCCAGGCCGGTGTCCTGCGGGAGTACGCGCCGCTGCTGGGCGCGCTGCCGACACTGATGCCGTATCGCTCGGCCTCGTTCGAACTGGACACCGCGATCATCGCGCGCATCCTGTCGATGAATCCGGTGATCTACGAGGACATCCAGTTCGGCAACCCGCACGTGGCTCCGATGTTGGAACGTCTGCTGGGTCAGCTGCAGCAGCTGCACCAGCAGGTGCTGCAGGGCGATGACGCCGCGCGGGCCGACTTCCGCCACCAGCTGTTGCGGGTGAACCGCGAGCACCAGGGCGACCAGCAACTGGCCGAAGGCAACTACACCTTCGAAAGGGTCGGGTATCTGCTGGCCGACCTGACCGAGCGCAACGCGATCAGCGTGCACCTGCCGGAAGATCGACCGGGATCACTGCGTGAGCTGTTGCACGTGTTCGAGCGTCACGGCGTGAGTCTGGCCTCGATCCATTCCTCGCGCACGCCCGCTGGCGAAGTGCACTTCAGGGTCGGGTTCGTCGCCGGCAGCGACGCCCAGGCGCTGCTGCTGGCGGCACAGGAAATCGACAGCAGCGGTATCGGGCGCGTGCTGTCACGCTGACCCCGCGACGCAGTTCATCCACAGGGGGTGTGGATGAACTGCGCACAAAGGTGTGGATAAGTGCGTGCGGCTCCCGGCAGGCAACGCTGTCAAGAGACCTGGCGATTAATTGACCACAATCTAACATCGCGCAGCCACGCAGGGCGTGGCGCTACGTGTTCAAGGTCAGTGCACCATCGCGCGTGTGGTACTGGCGGCCATCCCGCTCGAGCGGCTCGCCGGAATCGAGTTCATAGCGCTTCTCAGCGCCGTCGCCCTGGTCAGAGACAAACTCCAGAATGATGCGGGTCTCGCCATTGGCATCAGTGGCGGGGAACTGGCGGAATGACATGCAGCACCTCCTGCGACGGTCGGATGGGTAGCGCCACCATGCGACCGCTGCCGTTACCGCGACGTCATCAATCGATGAATTGCAGCTTGGCCAGTTCAGCGTACAGACCGCCTTCGGCGAGCAGCTGCGCATGCGTGCCCTGGGCGACGATGCGGCCATGGTCCATCACCACGATCCGGTCAGCCTTCAGCACCGTGGCCAGCCGGTGCGCGATCACCAGCGTGGTGCGGCCGGCCATCAGCCGCTCCAGTGCCTGCTGCACGGCACGCTCGCTCTGCGCGTCCAAGGCGCTGGTCGCTTCGTCCAGCAGCAGGATGGGGGCGTCCTTGAGCAGCGCGCGGGCAATGGCGATGCGCTGCTGCTGGCCGCCGGACAGGCGCGCGCCGCGCTCGCCCAGTTCGCTCAGGTAGCCGTCGGGCAGGGCCTGCAGGAAGTCGTCGGCCTCGGCGGCTTCGGCAGCGCGCTGCACCTCGTCGTCGCTGGCTTCCAGCCGCCCGTAACGGATGTTGTCCAGCGCGGTGGCCGCGAACAGGGTGGGTTGCTGCGGCACCAGCGCCATCTTCGCGCGCAGCTGTGCCGGGTCGAACTGACGTACGTCCACGCCATCGACTTCGACCGCACCGGCAGCCGGGTCGTGGAAGCGCAGCAGCATCGACAGCACGGTGCTCTTGCCGGCACCGGAGGGACCCACCAGCGCCACCGTTTCGCCCGGACGCACGTGCAGGTCGAAGTGATCCAGCGCGGCGGTGTCGGGACGCTGCGGGTAGTGGAACACCACGTCGTTGAAGCGGATCTCGCCGCGCAGCGGTGCGGGCAGCGCCTGCGGGTGCGCAGGCGGGGTGATCTCGACGTCTTCGTGCAGCAGTTCGGCAATCCGGCCCATGCCACCGGACGCGCGCTGCAGTTCATTCCAGACTTCCGCCAACGCACCGACCGAGCCGCCGCCGATGAGGGCGTACAGCACGAACTGGCCCAGGGTGCCGGCGCTCATGCGGCCATCGATCACGTCATGCGCGCCCAGCCAGAGCACACCGACGATCGCACCGAACACCATGACGATGGCGGTTGCGGTTACCAGGGCCTGTGCGCCGATGCGCAGCCGTGCCGCCTTGATCGACTCGACCAGGGCCGCGTTGAAGCGACTCCGTTCATAGGGTTCTCGCGCGTGTGCCTGTACCGTGCGTACCGCGCCCAGCGTCTCGGCGGCCAGGCTGTTGGCATCGGCGATGCGGTCCTGACTGGCACGCGCGATGTTGCGGACCCGACGCGCGCCCAGAATGATCGGCAGGATCGCCAGCGGAATACCGACCAGCGACCACGCGGCCAGACGTGGGCTGGTCACGAACAGCATCACCAGGCTGCCGACCACGGTGACACTGCTGCGCAGGGCGACCGACATGGTCGAGCCGATCACGCTGCGCAGCAGCTCGCTGTCGGCGGTCAGCCGTGAGACCAGCTCGCCGCTGCGGCTGCGATCATGGAACCCGGCACCCAGGCTGATGAGATGGGCATACAACTGGCTGCGCAGATCCGCGACGACCTTTTCGCCCAGCAGCGATACGAAGAAAAAGCGCGCTGCCGTGGCCAGGGCCATGACCACGGCCACCAGGAACAGCAGGGCAAAGGCGCGGTTGATGTCGCCGTTGCTGCTGAAGCCGTGGTCGATCATCTGCTTCACCGCCGGTGGCAGGCTCAGCGTGGCGGCCGAGGACACCGCCAGCGCCACCAGCCAGGCTGAAAACAGGCCGATATGTCGACGCACGAACGGCCACAGCGTCCCCAGGCTGCCGAGACGGCGCAGGGGCGGAGCAGGCGAGGCAGCGGTGTCGGTCATGCGGGGGGCCCTGAAGCGGAGCGCAGATGGATGCGGATACGATCACGTGTGGCGTCGCGCAGGCGCGTTTTCAACGGCTCCACCTGATCGACGGGCAGCCGCAGTTGCAGGTCGACGCCGTCGGCGGTGAAGTGTTCGCCGCTTTTTTCGGCCGCATGCGCGGCCGCAGCGGCATGCAGCGCACCCAGATCCTCGAACGCCGCGTGCACGTCCAGCTCCGCCAAGGCCACCAGTGGCAGGCGCGGGGCAGTCCGCAGGCACTCGGCGGCGGTGCCGCCATAGGCACGTACCAGCCCGCCCGCACCCAGCTTGATGCCCCCATACCAGCGGATCACCACCACCATGACGCGGTCGAACCCCTGGCCATCAATGGCGGCCAGGATCGGTCGACCGGCAGTGCCGGCGGGCTCGCCGTCGTCACTGGAGCGGTACTCGCCGCCGTAGCGGTAGGCCCAGCAGTTGTGGGTGGCATCGGCGACCGACACCTGCTGCAGGAAATCCAGCGCCGCGTGTGCACTGTCGATCGGCGCGGCATGCGCGATGAAGCGGCTGTGCTTGACGTCCAGACTGTGGCTGACGGGTTGGGCGAGCGTATCGGGCATTACCACCATTCTAGTGGCGATACCGCCCGACCGGGTACTCAGGAGTCGAGCAGTGCGCGCAGGTCGCGCGGAACGCGCACTTCCGGATAGTGCTGCAGATAGCGCTCCAGGCTGGCACGTGCGGTATCCACGTCGCCGGCATCACGGCGTTCGCGTATGCGCTGGATCCACTGTCGCCGTGGAAGCAGTGCATCGGCCTCCACCGCCGTGGCCATCGCTGCCGGATCCAGTTGTGTACCGATGTCCGCGGATGAAGCCAATGCGGCAGCCGGTGCGGGGGCTGCGTTGCTGTAGGTCGACGCCGCCGGTGCCGCGCGCTGGTTGCGCTGAACGACCTTTTCGCGCGATCGCTCGACGCTCGACCCGGTCACCACGATCGCGTCCAATGCCGCGCGCTCCTCTGCCACTGGCGCGGCAGCCGGTGCCGCCGGGGCCGGCGCGGGGCTGGCGGGCATCGGCGGCGGGGCCTGGACGGCATCGGTCGCGGCCGCTGCCGGGGCAGGTTCGGGGGCCGGTGGTGCTACAGGCGGTGCCAGGCGCTTGAGCGGGGCAGGTGCCGGTGCGGTCTCGATCTCCGCCTGGGCCGGTGCCGCTGCCGCCTCCTCGCGGGGTGCGGGCTCGGGCATGCCGGGCGGCGGTACCGGCGCAGCGGAGGCGGGCGTTTCGGCCACCTCAACCGCCGGCGGCGCGGTCGCGCTGGACGGGTCGTCGAACTTAAGCTGCCAGGCAATGCCGACCGCAAACACCACCGACGCCGCAAGGCCCAGAACGGCAGGCAGCCGTGTGCGGGGCCGACGCGCGTGGGTTGCCTGGACGGGCGCAGCGGCGGTCGCGGCGGGCGGCGTGGCGGTGCCTGCGGC